>NZ_LIPN01000322.1:0-7836 GCF_001418325.1 Streptomyces atriruber
GCGATGCCGATGGCGATGCCGAGCGCGGACAGGACGACCCGCACGGGGCGGCTGCGCAGGCCCGCGGAGCCGACGTGCAGGACGTCGCGCGGCCCGAGCCGCGCCGCCTTGAGGACGCCACGGCGCCCGCGCCGCGTCTTCGTGCGCTCTCCCGCCGTCACGCCACGACCTCCGCCGCCCGCGTGTCCGCGACGACCTGCCCGTCCCTGATCCGCACCTGCCGCGGCAGCCGTTCCGCGATGTCCGTGTCGTGGGTGATGACGGCGATGGTCGAGCCCTCCGCGTTGAGGTCGTGCAGCAGGGTCATGACGGCCTCGCCGGATTCGGAGTCGAGCGCGCCGGTGGGTTCGTCGGCGAGCAGCAGGTCGGGTTCGCCGACGACGGCGCGGGCGATGGCGACGCGCTGTTTCTGGCCGCCGGAGAGTTCGTGCGGGCGGTGTTTCATGCGGTCGGCGAGGCCGACGCGTTCCAGGGCGTACGCGGCCCTGCGGCGCCGTTCGGCGCGCGAGAGCCCGGAGTACAGCAGGCCTTCGGCGACGTTGTCGCGGGCGCTGATGCCGGGGACGAGGTGGAACGCCTGGAAGACGAAGCCGATGTGCCGGGCGCGCAGCGCGGAGAGGCTGCGGTCGCCGAGCGTGGCGATGTCGTGGCCCGCGATGGCGACGGAGCCCGCGGTGGGCCGGTCCAGGGTGCCGACGATGTGCAGGAGGGTGGACTTGCCGGAGCCGGAGGGCCCGACGATGGCGAGGAGTTCACCGGAGCCGACGGTCAGGTCGACCCCGCGGAGGGCGGCGATCCCGCCCGGATACTCCTTGGTGACACCGGCCAGTTCCACGACGGCGGGAGCCGCGGCGGCCAAGTGGTCGCTACCGGTGGGGTCGTTCGCACCAGAGCCGTTCACAGGGACGCCGTTCACAGGGAAGTCGTTCATACCTTCGGCACCCCGACCTTCGCGCCCTCCCGCAGCCCCCCACCGCTCACCTCGACCCTGCCCTGCCCGAACATGCCGAGCTCGACCTTGACGTCGCGGGTGCGGCCGCCCTCGACGACCTGGACGCCGAAGCCGCCGCCGGGCAGTGCGAGGAGCGCGTTGACGGGGACGGAGAGGACGTTCTCGCGGGTCTCGCCGGTGAGGTTCACGGTGACCGGAGACTGGTCGAAGCCGTCGACCTTGCCGGGGTCGTCGAAGGTGACGGTGACGGGGATCTTGGGGGTCTTGTCGTTGGGGTCGTCGCCGGGCTTGGCGGTCTTGCCGACGGAGGCGACCTTGCCGTTGACGGTCGTGCCGTCGGGGAGCGTGACGGTGACCTCGGTGCCCTTCTTCGCCGAGCCGCCGTCCGCGACGTCGAGCTGGATGCGTACGACGCGTTCGGAGCCGGTGGTCGAGAGGACGGGCTTGCCCGGCGCGACCTGGTCGCCGACCGTCGAGCCCGCGGACTTCACACGGACCGCGGACGGCTGGAAGGAGATCTGTTCGGGGCCGACGCGGCCGGTCTGCTTGCGGTCGTGGGCCTTCTGCCACTGCTTGACCGCGGCCGCGGTGCCGTCGGTGTAGGTGTTGTCGACGGCGAGACCGGCGCCGTAGCCGAGCGCCACGAGGTTCTCTTCGAGCTGGCGCACGTCGTTGCCCTTGTCGCCCGTCTTCAGCGTGCGGTACATGGGCTCGGTGCCGTACATGAGGCGGACGGGCGTGCCGTTGACCTCGTAGAGCCGCCCGTCGCGTCCGATGGTGGAGCCGGACTCCGCGGACCAGGTGAGCGTGCCGGTCGTACCGGCGTTGACCTTGCGTTCCTTGGCGTAGCCGAGGGTGCCGTCGACCTGGGTGCCGCTGCTGAGGTCGCCGCGCTCGACGGACGCGGTGGCCGGCGGCAGGCCCGCGTCGCGCCGGTGGGAGTCCGGCTCGGCGCCCGCGTCGGCGAGGCCGCTGACGGCCAGCCCGCCGCCGGTGACGGCGAGCAGGGCGACGACGGTGGCGACGACGGCCGTGCGGCGCCTCACTTGACGATGCCCTTGCACGCCTCGGCGGCCTTCTCCATCTTCTTGGCCTCAGCACCCTTCGGCATGGGCTGGGCCTGCATGGCTCCGCCGTCGAACTTTGGGTCCGGCATGTTGAAGCCGTTCTTGCGCATGCACTGGGCGTACTTGAGCATCTTGTCCTTGTCGGCCTGCGAGACGCCGCCGCCCTTGGAGCCACCGCCCATGCCGCACTTCTTCATGGCGGCCTCCATCTTCTCCTTGCTCATGTCGCCGCCGATGGTGATGCCGCGGCTGTCCTCGCCGGACTTCGGCTCGGGCACCTTGAGGCCGTTCTTGCGCAGGCACTCGCGCTCCTTGAACGCCTTGTCGGCGTCCGCGCCCTTGCCGCCGTCGGCGCTGTCCGACGAGCCGGAGCCGGAGCCCGAGTCCGAGCCGGACGAGCAGGCACCGGCGAACAGGGCGAGCGCGGCGAAGGCCGACGCGAAGGCCACCGAGCGGGTACGGCTCGGACGGTTCGAGCGGCTCGGACTGGTCGTGCGGCTCGGACGGGTCGAGCGGCTCGGACGGGTCGAGCGGCTCGGACGGGTCGTGCGGGCGGTCCTCATTCGGCTTCCCCTTCACAGATGGCGTGCGTGACGCGCTCAGGCTGGCGGGGAGCGGGGTTTCGTTTCTCTCAACGGAGACGCTTACACCGGCGAAAGGTCACTCTCGGGTACACAGGGCGGCATGCGCGTACTGCTGGTGGAGGACGAGGAATTCCTGGCCGAGATGATCGCCGACGGGCTGCGCCGTGCCGCGCTCGCCGTCGACGTCGCCGCCGACGGCCTCACCGCGCTGCGGAAACTGCAGCTCGGCGAGTACGACGTGCTGATCCTCGACCGCGACCTGCCGGGCGTGCACGGCGACGAGGTGTGCCGCCGGGTCGTCGAGCAGCGCCTGCTGACCCGGGTCCTGATGCTGACGGCGGCGGGCACGGTGCGTGACCGCGTGGCGGGTCTGGGGCTCGGCGCGGACGACTATCTGACCAAGCCGTTCGCGTACGACGAGCTGCTCGCCCGCGTGCTCGCGCTCGGCCGCCGTGCCCGGCCCGCGCTGCCGCCGGTGATCGAACGGGCGGGGCTCGTCCTGGACACCGCGCGCCGCCAGGCCAGCAGGGACGGGCGGCATCTGGCGCTGTCCCGCAAGGAGTTCGCGGTCCTGGAGGCGCTGCTGCGGGCGGACGGCGCGGTGGTCAGCGGCGAGGACCTGATCGAACAGGTCTGGGAGGAGGACACCAGTTACCGCACGAACGCGGTCCGCGTCACCCTCTCCAAGCTCCGCGCGAAGCTGGGCGAGCCGCCGGTGGTGGAGACGGTGCCGGGGGCCGGGTACCGGATCGTGGGGCGGTCCCGGTGAGCGGGCCGACGTCGCGCCGCATGCGGATGAGCGGCGAGCGGGCGCGGCTGACCGCCCTGTACGGAGGGCTGCTCGTGCTGGCGGGGGCGCTGCTGACCGGGCTCGTGTACCTGCTCGTGCAACAGGGCCTCTATACGTCGATCAGCTCGGCGGTGACCACCGCGGTGCCCCGGGAGCAGCGCCCGCCGTGGCGGTCCATGCCGACTCCCGCGGCGTCGGCGGTGCCCGCCCGACGGATCGAGGGCGTCCCGATGGACCTCGACGAGGGCCTCGCCGTGACGAAGATCAGCGATCTGGCGGGCGAGGCGGCGCTCAACCGCCTCCTGACGGTCTCGGTGATCGTCTTCACCGTGTACGCCGTCCTGTCGATCGCCCTCGCCTGGTGGATGGCGGGCCGGGTGCTGCGCCCGGTCGCGGTGATCACCGGCATCGCGCGTCGGCTCTCGGGGGCCAATCTGCACGAGCGGATCGCGCTGGACGCGCCACCGGGCGAGCTGAAGCACCTCGCGGACACCTTCGACGAGATGCTGGACCGGATAGAGCGGCTGGTCGGCGCGCAGCAGCGGTTCGCGGCCAACGCGGCGCACGAGCTGCGCACGCCGCTGGCCGTGCAGCGGGCGGCCGCCGAGATCGGTCTCGCCGGGAACCCGGACGCGGACCGGGTGGCGATGATCCGTACGAAGCTGATCTCCGTGGCCGACGACAGCGAGCACCTCGTCGAGGGGCTGCTGCTGCTCGCCGACTCGGAGCAGGGCCTGGAGCGGCGCGAGCCCGTCGCGGTGGACGTCCTGGCGCACGCCGTCGCGGACGGCCTCGCCGAGGAGGCCGCCGGGCGGGGCGTCACCGTGTCCGTGCGGGCCGAGCCGCTGACCGTGGAGGGCGACGGCGTGCTGCTCGACCGGCTGGTCCACAACCTGGTGGCGAACGCGGTGCGCTACAACGTCGAGGACGGCCGGGTGACCGTGCGCGCCTCGCGGGACGGCTTCCTGGAGGTGACGAACACCGGCCCCGAGGTCCCCGCGGACACGGTCCCGCAGCTCTTCGAGCCCTTCCGGCGCCTGCAGGAGCGGACGCACGCGAAGGGCGAGGGGGCGGGCCTGGGCCTGTCGATCGTGTCGGCGATCGCGCGGGCGCACGGGGCGGAGGCGACGGCGGTGGCGAACGGGGAGGGCGGCGGCCTGACGGTACGCGTCGCCTTCGCCCGGGACCCGGCCCCGTGAGACGGGACCCGGTCCGGTGAGACGGGCCCGGCCCGGTGAGAAGCGGGACGGGCCCCGGCCTCCCGAGGCACTCAGTGCCGGTAGAAGATCCGGTCCCCGTACTCCTGGAAGACCCGCCCGTTCCAGTCGTGCCCGCCGTCCACGTTCCCGGACCTCAGGACGGGCGGCTGGATGCCGCGCTCGGCGAGCTGCTCGATCGCCGCGGCCGTCATGGCCTGCATCAGCGCGTTGGTGACGACGCTCGACGCGGGCCCGAACGGAGCGTCGACCCCGTCGAGGGAGAGCTCCGCGTCGCCGACGCCGATCTTGGAGTCGACCACCACGTCGCAGTGGTCCTTCAGGAAGGTGCCGGAGGCGTGCCGAGAGCGCGTCTCCGTCGCGTACGCCACCGACGTCACGCCGATGACCTTCAGGCCGAGGGCGCGGGCGTTCATGGCCATCTCCACGGGCAGCGAATTCCGCCCGGAGAGCGAGATGATCACCAGTACGTCGCCGGAGCGGGCCGGCGAGGAGTCGAGGACGGCGCCCGCGAGCCCGTCCACCCGCTCCAGGGCGGAGCCCAGCGTGGCGGGCATCACGTCGACGCCGACCACTCCGGGCACGGCGAGGAGGTTGATGAGGCCGAGGCCGCCCGCGCGGTAGACGACGTCCTGTGCGGCGAGGGAGGAGTGCCCGGCGCCGAAGGCGAAGAGCCGTCCGCCGGACTCGACGGCGTCGGCGAGCAGCGCGCCCGCGTCGGCCACGCTCCCGGATTCCTCGTCGCGGACCTTCTGGAGCAGCCCGATGGCCGCGTCGAAGTACCGACCTGCCGTTTTACTCTCGCTCTTCGAGCTCATTCGCATCACGTTGCGGTCTGGACCAGCACCCTGTCAACACCGTCTCAGGCCGGTACTGGGCGGGAATTCCACCGGCGCGGCACGGTTGTCAGTGGTATGCGTCAGAATTGAGGGCAGGGCCAGCGCACGAGCGAATTCTGAGGGGCACCCATGTCGGGGCTGATTGACACCACTGAGATGTATTTGCGCACCATCCTCGAGCTGGAGGAGGAAGGTGTGGTCCCCATGCGCGCCCGGATCGCGGAGCGGCTCGACCAGAGCGGGCCGACGGTGAGCCAGACCGTGGCGCGCATGGAGCGCGACGGCCTGGTGGCGGTCGCGAGCGACCGTCACCTGGAGCTCACCGAGGAGGGCCGCCGCCTGGCCACGCGCGTCATGCGCAAGCACCGCCTGGCGGAGTGTCTGCTCGTCGACGTGATCGGGCTGGAGTGGGAGCAGGTGCACGCCGAGGCGTGCCGCTGGGAGCATGTGATGAGCGAGGCGGTGGAGCGCCGCGTCCTGGAGCTCCTGCGCCACCCCACCGAGTCTCCGTACGGCAACCCGATCCCGGGCCTGGAGGAGCTGGGCGAGAAGGACGGCGCGGACCCGTTCCTGGACGAGGGCATGGTCTCCCTGACGGAGCTCGACCCGGGCTCCGAGGGCAAGACGGTCGTGGTGCGCCGCATCGGCGAGCCGATCCAGACGGACGCCCAGCTGATGTACACCCTGCGGCGGGCCGGCGTGCAGCCGGGCTCCGTGGTGAGCGTGACGGAGTCCGCGGGCGGTGTCCTGGTCGGGAGCAGCGGCGAGGCCGCCGAGCTCACCGCCGAGATCGCGTCGCACGTCTTCGTCGCCAAGCGCTGAACCGCGTGCGTTCGGCGCACTGCAGTCAACTCCCGTTGCTGTAGAGGAAGTTGACGGACCTCCCCGATCCCCATCGGTTCTTGCGGAGTCCAAGATTCAGTGTGCGGAATCGCAGCGCCCGAGCGTTTTGCGTGCCAGGCTGTCGCGAGAGGCATATGACCTGAGGACTCTCGATCATGTCGGCGCCAGGTCTGGCCGGACGGCCGGAGAGGGGGCTGGAGGATGTGCCCGTCTGGTGAGCGCGCACGCCCGCCCGGCGAGCGCCTGAGCGCGCCCCGCTGCCGGGACGGACAAGGCGAGGGCCCCGGCGCCCAAGAGCGCCGGGGCCTGTCCTCCCCCGTACCGACCCGGAGCCCCGAGCTCCCAGGGTCGTTCCCCACGGGCCGGTTTCCCCGAGCGGCCCGCCTCCCGTTGAAGATCTCCCCTCGGCCGCGACGGTCAATCCTTGAGTGTGGTCACCCGAACGAGGGGTGTTACCGGCGAACCGGCCGCTTTCGAAAACAGGTTCGATAGCGTGCGGCGGTGTGGAGCAGGACCAGGCGTGAAACCCGGGCGGATCCAAGGGGGGTGCCAGGAATCATGGTGCGGCGCATCGACGTGACGGGCGCGGGTGGCGTACGCCTCGCCGCCTGGGAGTACGCCGACCCTCCCAAGCTCAGGGAGGCCGAGGCATCCGCATCCTCCGGAGGGGTGCTGTTACTGCACGGCCTGATGGGGCGCGCCTCGCACTGGACGGACACCGCCCGCTGGCTGTCCGAGCGGCACCGCGCGGTCGCCCTCGACCAGCGCGGCCACGGCAGGAGCGAGAAACCCGCCGAAGGCCCCTACACCCGCGATGCCTATGTGGACGACGCCGAGGCCGCCCTCGTCCAGCTCGACCTCGCGCCCGCCGTCCTCATCGGCCACTCCATGGGCGCGCTCACCGCCTGGCAGCTCGCCGCGCGCCGCCCCGACCTCGTCCGGGGCCTGATCATCTGCGACATGCGGGCCTCCGCGCTCGGTGCCGCCTCCCAGCGTGAGTGGGCGGACTGGTTCAAGTCCTGGCCGGTGCCGTTCGCGACGCTCGCGGACGTACGCAAGTGGTTCGGCGAGGACGACCCCTGGGTGGAGCGTCCCAACCCCGCGCGCGGGGAGTTCTTCGCCGAGGTGATGGCGGAGGGACCCGACGGCTGGCGGCCCGTCTTCGACCGCGCCCAGATGCTCCGCTCCCGCGAGACGTGGGTGCACGACGCGCACTGGGAGGAGCTGATCCAGGTCCGCTGCCCCGCGCTCGTCGTGCGCGGCCAGGACGGCGAGCTCGGCAGGGCCGAGTCCCAGGAGATGGTCCGCGTCCTGCCCCGCGGGGAGTACGCGGAGGTGGCCGACGCGGGGCATCTCGTGCACTACGACCAGCCGGAGGCGTGGCGGGCCGCGGTGGAGCCGTTTCTGGACGGGGTCCTTACGCAGTGAATGGGTGCCCCGCGCGTGGGGCGCCGTCTGATCGTGGCCTTCGGCCTACTCGTCCTCAATCGCCGGACGGGCTCAAATGTCCTGCGTGCGCCGGACGGGATCGAATGTCCCGCCCG
>NZ_LIPN01000322.1:7867-16528 GCF_001418325.1 Streptomyces atriruber
CCGCGCCCGGCGGGCTCAAATATCCTGCCCGCGCCCGGCGGGATCGAATGTCCCGCCTGCGCCGGACGGGATCGAATGTCCTGCCCGCGCCCGGCGGGCCCTATGGGCTCAGGCGGTCCACACGCCAGGACTGGCCGTCCGTCCCGCGCACGTACCTCAGGCGGTCGTGCAGGCGGTCCGCTCTGCCCTGCCAGAACTCGATGGTGTGCGGGCGGACCCGGTAGCCGCCCCAGTTCGGGGGCACCGGGACCTGCTCGCCCTCGGGGTAGCGCGCCGCCAGATCGGCGTACGCACGGTCGAGTTCCGCGCGTGCGGTGAGCACGGAGGACTGGGCGCTGGCCCAGGCGCCCAGCTGCGAGCCGTGCGGGCGGGTGCGGAAGTAGGCCACCGTCTCCTCGCGCCCGACGCGCTCCGCCGTGCCCGAGACGATCACCTGGCGGGCCACCGCGTGCCAGGGGAAGAGCAGTGAGACGTACGGGTTGGCGTCCAGCTCACGGGCCTTGCGGGACTCGTAGTTGGTGAAGAAGACGAAGCCCCGCTCGTCGAAGCCCTTCAGGAGCACCGTGCGGGAGCTGGGGCGGCCCGCCGCGTCGGCCGTGGAGACGACCATGGCGTTCGGCTCGTGGACGGCGTCCCCGTCGCGCGCCGCCTCCTTGAACCAGAGCGCGAACTGGTCCATGGGCTCGGCCGGCAGCTCGGTTTCGGACAGCCCGCCGGTGGCGTACTGCTCACGCATGTCAGCCGGTTCCGGGAGAGGGGCACTGGAGTCGGTCACGCGGTCATCTTGCCGTATTTGCCTCGGCCACAGGGGCTTGTGAGGGGGCGCACCGGCCCACGGAGAGGTGACGTGTGGCACTGAGTGCCGCATTCCATCGCCAAAGGTGGCACCAACAGATATCGTCCTGCTGCCGCATCGGTTGGGTGACCACCAGCCTCACGGGGCATCACCGGGAAGACCGTTCCGGACCGCGAGTCGCCGGATTCGCCGTACATCGGCGGACACGACCGTGGAACCGGACCGGAAACGCCCACTTTTGACACATGGTCATGAGCTGATCGCAACCCCATCTCTCGCAACCATCATGTCGAACCCATCTTGAGGAGCCGCCTGATGTCCGACTTCGTACCTGGCCTTGAAGGAGTCGTCGCGTTCGAGACGGAGATCGCCGAACCGGACAAGGAGGGCGGCGCGCTCCGCTACCGCGGCGTCGACATCGAGGACCTGGTCGGCCACGTCTCCTTCGGGAACGTGTGGGGCCTGCTCGTCGACGGCGCCTTCAACCCCGGTCTGCCGCCCGCCGAGCCGTTCCCGATCCCGGTGCACTCCGGCGACATCCGCGTCGACGTCCAGTCCGCCCTCGCCATGCTCGCGCCCGTCTGGGGCCTGCGGCCGCTGCTCGACATCAGCGAGGAGCGCGCCCGCGAGGACCTGGCGCGGGCCGCCGTCATGGCGCTGTCCTACGTGGCCCAGTCGGCCCGCGGACAGGGCCTGCCGATGGTCCCGCAGCGGGAGATCGACAAGGCGGGGACGGTCGTCGAGCGGTTCATGAAGCGGTGGCGCGGGGAGCCCGACCCCAAGCACGTGCAGGCCGTCGACGCGTACTGGACGTCGGCCGCCGAGCACGGCATGAACGCCTCCACGTTCACCGCCCGCGTCATCGCCTCCACCGGCGCGGACGTGGCGGCGGCGCTGAGCGGGGCCGTGGGCGCGATGTCCGGGCCGCTGCACGGCGGCGCCCCGTCCCGGGTGCTCGGCATGATCGAGGAGATCGAGCGCACGGGTGACGCGGTGGCGTACGTGAAGCAGGCGCTGGACAAGGGCGAGCGGCTGATGGGCTTCGGGCACCGGGTGTACCGGGCCGAGGACCCGCGGGCCCGGGTGCTTCGCCGCACCGCACGGGAGCTCGGCGCGCCGCGCTTCGAGGTCGCCGAGGCGCTGGAGAAGGCGGCCCTCGACGAGCTGCACGCCCGTCGGCCCGACCGTGTCCTCGCCACCAACGTGGAGTTCTGGGCGGCGATCGTCCTCGACTTCGCGGAGGTGCCGGCGCACATGTTCACGTCGATGTTCACGTGTGCGCGGACCGCGGGCTGGTCGGCGCACATCCTGGAGCAGAAGCGGACGGGACGGCTCGTGCGTCCGTCGGCCCACTACGTCGGGCCCGGCAGTCGCTCCCCGCAGGCGATCGAGGGGTACGACGAGATCGCCCGCTGAGGCCTGCCTCCGGCGGTTCTCTCCCCAACCCCGCCCCTTCCCGAAACCGGGGCTCCGTCCCAGACCCCGCTCCCCAATCGCCGGAGGGGCTGAATGATCAGCCCCTCCGGCGATTGAGGACGTCAAGCCTTCAGCGCCCCCTCCACCAGCACCGTCCACTGCGCCACCACCCGTTCCCGCCGCGCCCCGTCGTCCGTCAGCAGGTTCGCGAGGCCCAGGCCGCGGGCCATGTCCAGGAGTCCCTGGATCGTCTCCCGGACGCCGGGCACGGACTCGTCCGCGCCCAGCAGCTCCACCGCGATGCGGTGCGTCTCGCGGCCCACGCGGGATTCCAGTTCGGTGACCCGGGACCCCAGCGCGGGCTCGTTCGACGCGGCCACCCACAGGTGGAGTGCCGCGCGGAAGAGCGGGCCCGTGTAGAGGTCGACGAGGGCGGCGACCACGGAGGCCCTGTCCTGCGCGGGCAGGGCACGCAGCGCGGTGGAGCGCTGCTCGGCGACGTACTCCACGGCGGCCGTGAACAGGTCCTCCCGGGTGGGGAAGTGGTGCTGTGCCGCGCCCCGCGAGACACCCGCCCGCTCGGCGACCACCGAGACCGTCGAGCCCGCCCAGCCGTGTGCGGCGAGGCAGGACACGGCGGCCTCCAGGAGTTTCTGCCGGGTCGCGCGGCTGCGGTCCTGCTTGGGTGCCCGGTCGGCGGCGGTCACAGCACCCATGGGCGCTCCCGTCGTTCGAGGAACGCCGTCATCCCCTCGCGCGCCTCGGCGGAGCCGAAGAGCCGCGCGGACAGGGCCGTGAGGGCGTCCGATTGGTCGTCGAATGCGTCGAGCACCTTAGCCGTGAGCAGCTTCTTCGTCTCGGCCAGGGCGCCCGGCGCCGCCGCGCGGAGCCCGTCGAGGAGGGGTTCGAGGGTGGCGTCGACGTCCGCCCCCGCCACCGTGACCAGGCCGGTCCGGGCCGCCTCCGCCGCGTCGAAGCGCTCCCCCGTGAGGTAGTAGCGGGAGGCGGCGCTCGGGTCGAGGCGCGGCAGGAGGGTGAGGGAGATGACGGCGGGGGCGACGCCGATGTGCACCTCCGTGAAGGCGAAGGACGAGGCGGGTCCGGCGGCCGCCAGGTCGCAGGCGCCGAGCAGCCCGAGACCGCCCGCCCGCACATGGCCGTCCACCCGCGCGACGACCGGCTTGGGCAGCGCCACGATCTGCCGGAGCAGCGCGACGAACGCGGCGGGGTCGGGCGGTGCCTTCAGGTCGGCGCCCGAGCAGAACGTCGTGCCGGTGTGGGTGAGGAGGACGGCGCGGGTCTCGCGGTCCTCGCCGAGGTCGGCCAGCGCCTCGGCGAGTGCCTCGACCAGGTCCGCCGAGAGCGCGTTCCGGCGCTCGGGCGCGTCCAGGGTGACGGTGGTGATGCCGCGGGCCGGTGAGGAGACGGAGAGGCTCATGGGGGCTCCTCAGTAGGACTTGGGCAGGCCCAGGGTCTGGTGCGAGACGTAGTTGAGGATCATTTCCCGGCTCACCGGGGCGATCCGCGCCACGCGTGACGCGACGATCATCGAGGCGAGGCCGAACTCCTTGGTCAGGCCGTTGCCGCCCAGCGTGTGCACGGACTGGTCGACGGCCTTCACACAGGCGTCGGCGGCGGCGAGCTTCGCCATGTTGGCGGCCTCGCCCGCGCCGACGTCGTCCCCCTCGTCGTAGAGCCTGGCGGCCTTCTGCATCATCAGGCGGGCCAGTTCGATCTCCACGTGGGACTGGGCGAGGGGGTGCGCGATGGCCTGGTGGGCGCCGATCGGGGCCTTCCACACGCTGCGTTCCCTGGCGTACTCGACGGCTCGGGACAGTGCGTAGCGGCCCATGCCGAGCGCGAACGCGGCCGTCATGATCCGCTCGGGGTTGAGCCCCGCGAAGAGCTGCAGCAGGCCCGCGTCCTCGTCGCCGACGAGCGCGTCCGCGGGCAGCCGCACCTCGTCGAGGACGAGCTCGAACTGCTTCTCCGCGGCCTGGAGTTCCATCTCGATCTGTCGCCGCTCGAACCCGGGGGCGTCGCGCGGGACGATGAACAGGCACGGCTTGAGGCTGCCGGTCCGCGCGTCCGACGTACGGCCCACGACGAGCGTCGCGTCGGCGATGTCGACGCCGGAGATGAAGACCTTGCGGCCGGTCAGCAGCCAGTCGCCGGAGTCCGGGTCGCGGCGGGCCGTGGTGGTGATGCGGTGCGAGTTGGAGCCCGCGTCGGGCTCGGTGATCCCGAACGCCATGGTGCGGGTGCCGTCGGCGAGGCCCGGCAGCCAGGTGCGCTTCTGCTCCTCGGTGCCGAAACGGGCGATGACGGTGCCGCAGATCGCGGGCGACACGACCATCATGAGCAGCGGACATCCGGCCGCCCCCAACTCCTCCAGGACGATGGAGAGTTCGGCGATCCCGCCGCCCCCTCCCCCGTACTCCTCGGGCAGGTTCACGCCCAGATAGCCGAGCCCCGCGGCCTCCGCCCACAGTTCGTCCGGGTGGCCGCCGCTGCCCGCGACCTCGGCGAGGTAGTCGCGGCCGTACCGGCGTCCGAGCGCGGCGACGGCGGCGCGCAGGGCCTGGTGCTCCTCGGTTTCGAGGACGGTGCTGCGAGCGGTACTGCGAACAGTGCTCATGAGACTTCTTCCTCCTGGACGACGGCGAGCAGCGCGCCGACCTCGACCTGGTGGCCGGGCACGGCGTGCAGGGCGGTGAGCGTTCCGGAGGCGGGGGCGCAGATGCGGTGCTCCATCTTCATCGCCTCCAGCCAGACGAGGGGCTGCCCGGCCGTGACCCGCTGCCCCTCGGTGAGCCCTTCGGCGACGCGCACGACGGTGCCGGGCATCGGGGCGAGCAGGGAGCCGGGCGCACGGCGGGTGGTGGGCTCGGGGAGCAGGGGCAGCGGGGTGAGGGCGGTGTCCCCCTCGGGCGTGCCGACGTGCACGCGCTCTCCGTACCGGGCGACCGTGAACTGCCTGCGTACGCCGTCGACTTCGAGTACGACGAGTTCGGCGCTCACGCTGATCACGGTCACGCCGTCGGCGGCCGGGCCCTGCCGGGTGTGGTGGTAGCGGACCTCGTGCTCGGTGCCGTCGGGTTCGGTGCGGTAGCGCTTGAGGTGGGGCTGGGAGCTGAGGTTGCGCCAGCCGCCGAACCGGGAGCGGCCGTGCGCGTCGGCGAGGGCCGCGGCCAGCGGGGCGTGCGGGTCGGGTGCGGCGGCCGTGAGCGAGGCGGCGTGCCGGTCGTAGAAGCCGGTGTCCATGCGGGCCGCGGTGAACTCCGGGTGCCGCAGGGAACGTACGAGCAGGTCGCGGTTGGTGACGGGGCCGTGGACCGCGGCGCGTTCCAGCGCGCCCGCCAGCTTGCGCAGTGCTTCGGAGCGCGTCGGGGCGTACGCGACGACCTTGGCGAGCATCGCGTCGTAGTGCACGCCGACGGTGTCGCCCGCGGCGTATCCGGTGTCCAGGCGCACCGCGCCGGGTACGTCGACGCGGTGCAGGGTGCCGGTCTGCGGGGCCCAGTCTGCGGCGGGGTCCTCGGCGTAGAGGCGGGCCTCGACGGCGTGCCCGTGGGCGGTGGGCGGCTCCTTCTCCAGGGGGAGGCCCTCGGCGACCTGGATCTGCAGCGCCACCAGGTCGAGGCCGAACACCGCCTCGGTGACGGGGTGTTCGACCTGGAGCCGGGTGTTCATCTCCAGGAAGTGCGCCCGTCCTCCCGCCACCAGGAACTCGACGGTGCCCGCGCCGCGGTAGTCGGTGACCCGCGCGGCGCGGACGGCCTGCGCGTGCAGTTCGTCGACGAGTTCCGGCGCGAGGCCAGGGGCCGGTGACTCCTCGATGACCTTCTGGTGTCTGCGCTGGAGGCTGCAGTCACGGGTGCCGAGGGGCCACACGGTGCCGTGCGCGTCGGCCATGACCTGCACCTCGACGTGCCGACCGCCCTCCACGTACGGCTCGACGAACACCTCGCCGTCCCCGAAGGCGCTGGCGGCCTCCGCGCGGGCGGCCGCCAGCTCCTCCTCCAGCCGCGCCAGTTCGCGTACGACACGCATGCCGCGGCCGCCGCCGCCCGCCGCCGCCTTCACCAGGACGGGCAGGTCGGCCTCGGTGACGTCCCCTAGCGGTTCGACGCCCATCAGTTCCTTGGCGCGCGTCTTGGACGCCATCGCCTCGATCGCCTCGGGCGGCGGCCCGATCCAGCCGAGGCCCGCGTCCAGGACGGCGCGCGCGAAGCCCGCGTTCTCGGAGAGGAATCCGTAGCCGGGATGGATCGCGTCGGCGCCCGCGGCCTGCGCGGCCTTCACGACGAGGTCGCCGCGCAGGTAGGTGTCCGACGGCGCGGAGCCCGGCAGCCGGACCGCCGTGTCGGCCTCGCGCACGTGCAGGGCGTCCGCGTCGGCGTCGGAGTACACGGCGACCGTGGCGATGCCGAGCTCGCGGCAGGTGCGGAAGACGCGGCAGGCGATCTCGCCCCGGTTGGCCACCAGCAGGGAAGTAATCACGAAGGGTTCCTCACATCCGGAAGACGCCGAAGCCACCGCGCGCTCCCTCGTAGGGGGCGGTGTGGATCGCGGAGAGGCAGAGACCGAGGACCGTGCGGGTGTCGCGCGGATCGATGACCCCGTCGTCGTAGAGCCGCCCGGACAGGAACATCGGCAGCGACTCCGCCTCGATCTGCTGCTCCACCATGGCGCGCAGCCCGGCGTCCGCCTCGTCGTCGTAGGGCTGCCCCTTGGCGGCGGCGGAGGCGCGGGCGACGATCGAGAGGACGCCCGCGAGCTGCTGGGGGCCCATGACCGCTGACTTGGCGCTCGGCCAGGCGAAGAGGAAGCGGGGGTCGTAGGCGCGGCCGCACATGCCGTAGTGCCCGGCGCCGTACGACGCGCCCATGAGCACGGACAGGTGCGGCACCCGCGAATTGCTGACCGCGTTGATCATCATCGCGCCGTGCTTGATGATGCCGCCCTGCTCGTACTCCTTGCCGACCATGTAGCCGGTGGTGTTGTGCAGGAAGAGCAGCGGGATGTCGCGCTGGTTCGCCAGCTGGATGAACTGGGCGGCCTTCTGGGACTCCTCGCTGAAGAGGACGCCCTGCGCGTTGGCGAGGATGCCGACGGGATAGCCGTGCAGGGCGGCCCACCCGGTGACGAGCGAACTCCCGTACAGCGGCTTGAACTCGTCGAAGTCGGAGCCGTCGACGATGCGGGCGATGACCTCGCGCGGATCGAAGGGCTTCTTCAGGTCACCCGGGACGATGCCGAGGAGCTCGTCCTCGTCGTACTTGGGTGGCGCGACGGACACCGGGTCCGGATCGGCGTACGCCTTGCGCCAGTTGAGACGCGACACGACGCGGCGGGCCTGGCGCAGCGCGTCGCGCTCGTCCTCGGCGAGGTGGTCGGCGAGGCCGGAGGTGCGGGCGTGCATCTCGGCGCCGCCGAGCGACTCGTCGTCGCTCTCCTCGCCGGTCGCCATCTTCACCAGGGGCGGGCCGCCGAGGAAGACCTTCGCGCGCTCCTTGACCATGATCACGTGGTCGCTCATGCCGGGTACGTACGCGCCGCCCGCGGTGGAGTTGCCGAAGACGACGGCGATGGTCGGGATCCCGGCCGCCGAGGACTGCGTGAGGTGTTTGAACAGGGCGCCGCCCGGGATGAAGATCTCCTTCTGGGAGGGCAGGTCGGCGCCCCCGGACTCCACGAGATGGATGGACGGCAGCCGGTTGGCGTGCCCGATCTCGTGCGCCCGGAAGGCCTTCTTCAGCGTCCAGGGGTTGGAGGCACCGCCCCTGACGGTCGGATCGTTGGCGGTGATCAGGCACTCGACGCCCTCGACGACGCCGATGCCGGTGACCATGGAGGCCCCGACGGGGTAGTCGCTGCCCCAGGCGGCGAGCGGCGACAGTTCGAGGAACGGCGTGTCCGGGTCGAGGAGCAGCTCGATGCGCTCCCGGGCGAGGAGTTTGCCGCGCCCCCGGTGCCGGGCGACGTACTTCTCGCCGCCGCCCGCGAGCGCCTTGCCCTGCTCGGTGCCGAGCTCGGCGAGCCGGTCCAGCATGGTCTGTCGGTGCTCGGCGTATTCGGCGCTCGCCGGGTCGAGCGCGGAGGCGAGGACGGTCACAGGAGTACCTCCGGTATGTCCAGGTGGCGGGCGCGCAGCCACTCCCCGAGGCCCTTGGCCTGCGGGTCGAAGCGGGCCTGCGCGGCCACGCCCTCGCCGAGCAGTCCCTCGACGACGAAGTTCAGGGCGCGCAGGTTGGGCAGGTCGTGGCGCGAGACGCGCAGGTCGGCGGCTTCCGGGAGGAGTTCGCGCAGCCGCTCGACGGTGAGCTCGTGGGCGAGCCACCGCCAGGCGTCGTCGGACCGCACCCATACGCCGACGTTGGCGTCGCCGCCCTTGTCCCCGCTGCGGGCCCCGGCGACGAGGCCGAGGGGGGCGCGACGGGTGGGGC
>NZ_LIPN01000323.1 GCF_001418325.1 Streptomyces atriruber
GGGCGGGGGCGGGAGCCACGGGGGCCTTGGCCGGATGGGGGTTCGTGTCGTTGCTCGGCGCGGTCGCGTGCGTCGGGTGCGACCGGTTCTTCGGGCTCACGTCCGGGTGGATGCGGGACGTGGCGACCGCGCAGGCCGTGCAGCGGCGTCTCCAGGTGCTGCAGTTCGACTGGGCCTCGGAGAGCGTGCGGGAGGTCCTCGGGCCCACGGAGGGCACCGCGGGAGAGGCCGCCGAGCGGTGCCTCGGGGTGCTGCGGAAGTTCACCGACGACGTGACGGAGCTCGTCCGGGCGGAGACCTCGGACTGGATGGTGGAGTTCCGGGCCGGGCCCGTGCCGCTCGCCATGCAGGCGATGGTGCCGAGCGGGTCGCCCCGGGAGGCGCCGGTCTCCCCCGGGCGGTTCCCGCTGCCGCCCGGGGCCCGGCCGAACATGCCGCGGCAGCGGCCGCCCGAGCCCCGGTGAGGCGGAAGCCCGGCGTCCCGCGTCGTGACGGCCCGCCTACTTGCGCCAGAACAAGTGGTGCGTCACCCCGCTCGGGCTCGGCACGACCTCCAGGTGGTAGCGGTCGCACAGGTCCTCGGGCGAGTTCCAGAGCCGCACCCCGGACCCGAGCTTCAGCGGCGACACCGCCACGTGCAGCGTGTCCACCAGGCCCGCCTCCAGGAACTCGCGGACGATCGTGGGGCCGCCGCCGAGCCTGACGTCCTTGCCCTGCGCCGCCTCCTTCGCCCGCTCCAGGACCGTGGCCGGGTCGCCCGCGACGAAGTGGAACGTGGTGTCGGAGAGCGTGAAGGACGGGCGCTCGTGGTGGGTCATGACGAACACGGGGGTGTGGAAGGGGGGCTCGTCGCCCCACCAGCCGCGCCACTCGTGGTCCTGCCAGGGGCCCCGCTGGGGGCCGAACTTGTTGCGGCCCATGATCTCGGCGCCGATGTTGTGGCTGAAGTCGCGGGTGAAGTAGTCGTCGAGGCCACGGGTCCCGCCGGGATCCGTGCGGTTCGGCCAGCTCGCCGTCGCGCCGGCCCAGGCGGCCAGCTCCCTGGGGTCGGCGTGGCCGAACGGGCGCTCCAGGCTCTGGCCCTCTCCGGTGCCGAAGCCGTCCTGCGACACCATGAAGTTCTGGACCTTCAGCAGCTGCTGCCGCTCCGGTTTCCGGTTCACGTGGCTCCTCCTGTGTGTGTACGCGCGTACGACAGTCAGACCCGGCGGGCCGCCCGAACTCATCGCCGGAGCCGGTCCGGCCCTAGCTGTAGATGATCATCGAACCCTGTGCCAGGCTCCGCGTCGCCGCCGCGTGCAGGCCCAGCCAGACGTGGCGCTCGCGTGCGAAGGGGCTCTCGTCCGGCGGGGACGGGGCCGCGGGCTCCTCCAGGGACGTGGGGGCCGACGGCGGGGCCGGGGCCAGCGGGGGATTCGCCGGGTCTATGCCGATCGACGGGGCGACGTACTCCAGCTCGCGCAGGAGCGCGTGGGAGGAGCCCAGCGGGCCGCCGCCCGCGAGGAGCTCGTCGTTGGAGAGGGGGGCCGGGAAGTCCACGGGGACGTACGCGCCCGCGTGGTCGTAGTGCCAGACGAGGTGCGACTGCTGGGCCGTGGCGTCGAACATCTCCAGGAGCTGTTCGTAGTCACCGCCCAGTTCGTCCACGGGCGTGACCTCCAGGCCGCAGATCTGCAGGAGGTAGGCGCGGCGCAGGAAGTGCAGCGCGTCGTAGTCGAAGCCCGCGACCGGGGCGACGTCGCCGGACAGGCCCGGCATGTAGGCGAAGACGGGGACGGGCGGGAGGCCCGCCTCGTGCAGTGCCTTGTCGTAGACGGCGAGCTCTTCCGCGAACGGATTGTCGGCGCTGTGGCACAGCACGTCGACGAGCGGGACCAGCCACAGGTCGCAGGCCAAGAAGGTCTCCTCGGGTCGGGTCGGGCGGCAGGGACGTACGGGACCGCAGGAACGTACGGGACTGCAGGAACGTACGGAACGTCATCTCGCGTGCAGGCAGCGTAGTCGTGCTCCCCGTCCCCTAACTGCCCCTGCGCAGGTCCCATATCCATACGCCGTCTACCCACTTTCCGGGACGCCCAAGGAGCGCGTCCACGGTCGCGCGCAGTTCTCGGTCGTTCTGCTGCGGGGCCAGGACGAGGAGGCCCGCCTTCCAGTACTCCAGGTCCTGGCGCACCGCCTCGCGCCAGGCGGGCGTGACCTCGGGGACGCGGCCCGAGGAGCGGACGTCCCGCAGGAGGTTCGAGGTATTGCGGGGCGAGGGGCCGTAGATGCCGATGCGGTCCGGGCCCCAGGGGCCGTTGAAGTAGCCGCCCGGGATGCGGAAGCCCAGCTCGGCGTCGACCTGCCAGTGCAGGCCCTCCGCGTTGGCGGGGTCGGGGACCGGCACGGGGACGAGGGTCTCGCCCTCGCCGAGGTACGAGCGCCAGGTGCCCTGCGCGATGAACGGCGGCACGTCGACCCGGTCCACGGCCTTGAGCGGCGCCGGGAGGACCGGCAGCAGCGCGAGGGCCACGGCCGCCGCCCCCGCGAATCGGTGCGTGCGCCGCGGAGCGAGCAGCAGACGGGCGAGCGCCAGCGCGAGCAGCATGCCGAGCGCCGGGGCGCACACCATCGCGACGCGCGACTCGATGACGGACTCGAAGAGGGGCCGGTCGGAGAGCGCCGCCCACGGTCCGGGCAGGACGACGTCCGTCAGCGGGATGCGGAACTTCGGCCCGAGCGAGAGCAGCGCGGCCGCGAGCACGGTGAACGCCAGCGCCTTGACGACCGCGCGCTCCCAGAGGCGTACGACGATCGCGAAGGCCAGGGCGGCGAGCGGCCAGCCGTAGAAGGCGTTCTGCTCGGTCGGGTTCATCGCGAGGTGGTCGGCGGTCTCGTGGCTGCCCGCGAGCGAGCGCTCCGCGAAGGAGAAGAAGGCGAGCGGGCTGTTGCCCGCGTTGTCGCCGTGCAGCACGCTCTGGTAGCTCTGCGGCCCGAAGAACTGCCAGTACAGGGGGAAGGCGACCAGGGGGATCGTGACCGCGAGGGCGATGGCGAGGCCCCGGGCGAGCGGGCGCCACGCGGCCCGTGCCACGTCCCTGCGCACGGCCGCGTACGCCAGGGCGAAGAGCAGCATGCCGAGCGCCGCGAGCAGCAGCGGCTCCTCGCCGAGGAAGATCTGGTACGTCGTGAAGAGGCCGAGGACGACCCCGTCGCGCACGACCCGGGTGCCCTCGCAGAGCCGCAGCGCCCGCTCGATGATCAGCGGGATCATGAACAGGACGATGAAGTTCGGGTGGGCGTTGGCGTGGCTGACCATCGGTGGCGCGAACGCGGCGAGGGCCGCGCCGACGGCGGCGGCGCCCCGGTGCGGGACGAGGCGTCTGCGGATCAGCACGTACCAGCTGACGGCGGTGGCCGCGAGGCCGCCCGTCATCGCGACGTTCAGGGCGACCGCGGGGCCGAGCAGCCAGGTCACGGGGGCGAGCGGCACGGAGAGGCCGAGCATGACCGTGTTGGCCATGAGGTTCACGCCGTCCGGGACGTTCTGGAGGGTGGTGAGCAGGGGGTTGTTCAGGTGGCGGACGTTGTCCGCCGTCACCGCGAAGAACCACTCCCACTGGTTCTGGTCCTGGAGGGAGTCGGGGATGTAGCGGTGGGCGGGCGCCACCCAGCGGCCCGAGTAGAGGGTGACCGAGAGGGCCAGGAAGAGGAGCGCGACCAGGAGGTCGGCGCGGCGGACCGCGCGGGCCTTGAGCATGGTCA
This sequence comes from Streptomyces atriruber, assembly GCF_001418325.1. Classification (GTDB taxonomy): domain Bacteria; phylum Actinomycetota; class Actinomycetes; order Streptomycetales; family Streptomycetaceae; genus Streptomyces; species Streptomyces atriruber. The sequence goes on from NZ_LIPN01000323.1 coordinate 3,745, forward strand.
GCTCGGCCAGGACCTTCACGTAGTCGAGGGGCCGGACCTTCGATCCCTCCTGGTGGGACCAGCGCACGGGCACCTCGGCGACGGGCCAGCCGGACCGCCGGAAGTACTGCAGTATCTCGACGTCTATGCCCCAGCCGTGCAGCCGGGACGCGGCGAACGCCTCACGGGCCCGGTCGCCGTCGAAGAGCTTGAATCCGCACTGGGTGTCGCGGATGCCGGGGACGGCGACCGTGCGTATGAGGAAGTTGCCGGTGCGTCCCAGCAGCTCGCGCAGGCGGTGCTGGTGGGCGCCGATGGTCGCGCCGGGGCGGGCCCGGGAGCCGATCGCGGCCGCGTGGCCGTCGGTGAGCGCCTTGTCGAGGTGGTCGAGCTCCTCGATGGGCGCGGCGAGGTCGGCGTCGGTGACCAGGACGCGGCGGCCGTACGAGGCGAGGACGCCGAGCCGCAGGGCGTGGCCCTTGCCGCGGTTGCGGCCGCCCCGCACGAGCTGGACGCGGGGGTCGGCGGCGGACGCCTCGGCGGCGATCTCCGCGGTGCCGTCGGTGGAGCCGTCGTCGACGACGATCAGCTCCCAGCCGCCCCGGTACGTCGTGTCGAGGTGGTCGCGGAGCGCGTCGAGCGTGGGGCCGAGGCGCTCCTCCTCGTTGTAGGCGGGAACGACGACTGACAGGTCCACACTCATGCAGCGGCCAGCCGCTCGATGAGGGACAGGGAGTGCGCGTTGTACTCGACGACGATCGCGTGGGCCGCCTCCGGGTCGCGGCGCACCAGGGCGTCGACGAGCTCGGTGTGCCGGGACCAGAGCAGACCGCGCAGGTCACCGCCCTTGATGTCGGTCCAGCGGCGGAGGTGGGTGACCGCGCAGACCCAGGACTTCACGCGCAGGCGGTGCAGGAAGTCGGAGAGGTAGGGGTTGCCGAAGAGGGCGCTGAGCTCGCGCCAGAAGCGGAGGTCGTAGCCGATCAGGACGGTCAGGTCGCCCGCGCAGGCGGCGCGGGCCGCCTCCTCGCCGCGGCGGCGCACGGAGAAGAGGGCGTCGGAGACGTCCCGGCGGGCGCCGTGGGCCGCGAGGTCGCGGAAGATGCCGTCGGCGACGAGGCTGCGGGCCTCCAGCATGCTGCGGTAGTCGTCCAGGGTGTGCTCGTGGACGCGGAAGCCGCGGTGCTGGTCGGCGTCGAGGAGGCCCTGGGCGGTGAGGTTCACCAGGGCCTCGCGGACGGGGGTCGCGGAGACGCCGTACTGCTCGGCGATCTCCTTGACCGTGAACTCCTGGCCCGGCTCGAGCCTGCCGGCCAGGACCTCGTCGCGGAGGGCGTCGGCGATCTGCTGGCGCAGCGTGCTGCGGATGACGGCGGGGCCGTCGGTGCCGGGCATCTGTTTCCCCCGCGGAGTCTGGCGTGGTCGTCTTGCTTACGAGCACGTCAGACTACGTGGTCCGGGTTCCACGGGGCCGGGGCCCTGTTGACAGGTACCCGGCACCGGGGGTGCGTCGGGGTGCACCGGGGCTGCACCGGGGCTGAGCCCGCCACCCGTGCCGTGCCGCGGCACGGATGGTGGGCGTGGCCGGGTGGTGGGCGTGGCCGGGCCGGTCCGCGTGGCTCGGCCGGTCCGCGTGGCTCGGATGGTGGGCGTGGCTCGGATGGGGGGGCGTGGCCCG
>NZ_LIPN01000324.1 GCF_001418325.1 Streptomyces atriruber
CCTGCTCACGGCCGACGTCCGACAGGGACGGATCGGACCCGCCGCTCCCGGAGAACCGCTTCTCGGGCGTCAGCGCGGTCTCGCCGTGCCGCAGCAGCACGAAGGTCGCGGGGGCACCGAGGTCGGCGGGGGCGGCCCAGCCGACGGGCGGTGCGGCGGCGGTGCGCGCGGCCCGAACGTCCGCGCTCCCACCGACACCGGCGGCGGATCCCTCAGGCGCCGCCCCTGCCCGCGCCGCCCCCGCCAGCGCAGCCCGCGCCTTCGCCGCGCCCGCCACCGCGTCTCCGGGCGGTCCGGCGGACGAACCGGCCGACGGACCGGCCGACGGACCGGCAGGAGCCTCGGCGGCCGACCGCGCGGCCCGCGCGTCGAACTCCGCCGTGGACGCCGCGGGCGACCACTGCTCACCCCGCTTGCCCGCGTCCATCGCCTCGTTCGCGAGCCGGTCCGCGTGCTTGTTCTTCTCGCGGGGGATCCACTCGTACGTCACCTGGGACGACGGAAAGACCCGGGCCGCCTCCGCCGCCAGCGGCTTCATGTCCGGATGCTTGATCTTCCAGCGGCCCGACATCTGCTCGACGACGAGCTTGGAGTCCATGCGCACGCGCACCGTGGCGGCCGGGTCCAGCTGGTGGGCCGCCTTGAGCCCGGCCACCAGGCCCTTGTACTCGGCGACGTTGTTCGTCGCGACGCCGATGTACTCCGCGGCCTCCATCAGGGTCTCCCCCGTGGCCGCGTCGATGACGACCGAGCCGTAGCCCGCGGGCCCCGGGTTGCCCCGGGAGCCGCCGTCGGCCTCGACGATGAACTCGCGCATGGACATGGACAGGGGGTCCTCAGAGGCCGGACTCGGACGTACGGACCAGGATGCGACTGCAGTTCTCGCAGCGCACGACCTTGTCCGGGGACGCCGCCTTCACTTCGTTGACCTCGGTGATGTCGAGCTCGAGGCGGCAGCCCTCGCAACGCCGCTGGTGGAGCCTGGCGGCACCGATGCCACCCTGCTTCTCGCGCAGCCTGTCGTAGAGCTTGAGCAGGTCGGCGGGGATCGAACCCGCCACGACCTCGCGCTCCTTGCCGACCGTGGCAGCCTCGCCGTCGAGCTCCTCGCAGGCGGCGTCGCGGCGGCCCGTCGCGTCGTCGGCCTTCGACTGGACCGAGGAGACCCGGCCGGTGAGCTCGGTGACGCGCTCCTGCGCGGACTCGCGGCGCTCCATGACCTCGAGGACGACGTCCTCCAGGTCACCCTGGCGCTTGGCCAGCGAGGCGATCTCCTTCTGGAGGTTCTCCAGGTCCTTGGGCGAGGTGACGGCACCGGAGTCCAGGCGCTGCTGGTCGCGGACCGCGCGCTGGCGGACCTGGTCGACGTCCTGCTCCGCCTTGGTCTGCTCGCGGGCGCAGTCGCTCTCCTCGGTCGTCGCGGCGACGAGCAGGTCGCGCAGCTGCGTGAGGTCCTTGTTCAGCGACTCGATCTCGGCGTGCTCGGGCAGCGACTTCTTCTTGTGCGCGAGCTGCTGCAGGCGTACGTCCAGGGCCTGGACGTCGAGCAGTCGGATCTGGTCGGCGGGCGCGGCGTTCAGTTGGGGGCTCCAGTTGAGTCGTGAGGTGAGGCCGCGTGGGCGGTCCAGGGGTCGGTGACCGTCTTCGAGACGTGGACGCGCAGTCCCCATCCGTGACGGTCGGAGATCTCGTCGAGCTGCGCCGCGGCCAGCTCGCACCACGGCCACTCGGTGGCCCAGTGCGCGGCGTCGAGCAGCGCGAGCGGGGTCTGCGCGCGGGCCTCCGACACCGGGTGGTGGCGCAGGTCCGCGGTGAGGAAGGCGTCCACGCCCGCGGCGCGTACGTCCTCGAAGAGGCTGTCGCCGGAGCCGCCGCTGACGGCGACGGTGCGGATCGGCGCGTCGGGGTCGCCCGCGACGCGGATGCCCTGCGCGGTGGCGGGCAGCCGCTTCGCGGCGCGCTCGGCCAGTTCGGCGAGGGTCAGGGGGTGGTCGAGTTCGCAGATCCGGCCGAGGCCGCGGCGGCCCTGCTCGTCGGCGGGGTGCGGCACGAGCGGGCGTACGACACGGAGGTCGAGCGCGCCCGCGAGGGCGTCGGAGACGCCGGGGTCGGCGCGGTCCGCGTTGGTGTGCGCGACGTGCAGTGCGACGTCGTGCTTGATCAGGTCGTGGACGACCCGGCCCTTGAAGGTGGACGCGGCGACCGTCGTCGTACCCCGCAGGTAGAGGGGGTGGTGGGTGACCAGGAGCTGGGCTCCCAGTGCGACCGCCTCGTCGGCGATCTCCTGGACGGGGTCGACCGCGAAGAGGACGCGCGAGACCTCCGCTTCGGGGTCTCCGCAGACCGTGCCGACCGCGTCCCAGCTCTCGGCCAGTTCGGCGGGCCACAGGGCGTCGAGCGCGGCGATGACTTCAGACAGACGGGGCACGGAGAAAGGCTACCTTCCCGCTGCGCTCGGCATGTCGCGTGTGACTACCCGCAGCCGGGCCGCTACGGAGGGCCCCGTAAGGGGCGCGGGGAACTGCGCGAGCGACCACGGAAAAGCCGCGGTCGCGTCTGCTCGTCACCGGGCGGACGCGGCCGCGGCTTGTGCTGGGCTGAGCGCGCAGCTCCCCGCGCCCCTCATGGGGCGTCCTGCTTACGGGACGAGGTTCTTCTTGAGGTCGCCCAGGACGGAGTCCGCCGCGGTCACGCCGAGGCCCAGGTACCAGGTCTCGTCGGGCACGTCCTTCGCCTGGCCGTTCCGCACCGCGTCGAGCTTCTTCCACAGGGGGTTCTTCTCGGCGCCGGAGCGGCCGGTCTTCTCCGCGTCGCCGTAGACCCCGGTGAAGATCCAGTCCGCGTCGGCCTGGTCGATCTTCTCCGGGCTGATCTCCGTGGCGAGATCGTTGACCTGCTGGTTCTTGGGGCGCGGCAGACCGGCGTCGTCGAGGATCGTGCCGATGAAGGACGCCTTGGCGTAGAGGCGGATGCGGTCCGGCATGTAGCGGAGCATCGTGATCGTCGGCTTGCCGTCGTGGGCGGCGCCGATCTCCTTGCCGAGGGCCTTCGCCTTCTTCTCGTACGCGGAGAGCTTCTCCTCCGCCTTCGCCGTCTCGTCGAGCGCGGCCGCGTTCAGGAGGTAGTTCTCCTTCCACGTGAAGCCGGGGCGGATCGAGAAGACCGTGGGAGCGATCTTGGCGAGCTGCGGGTAGAGCTTGGCGGCGCGCAGCTCGCTGCCGAGGATCAGGTCGGGCTTGAGGTTCGCGATGGCTTCCAGGTTGAGGGAGTTGATCGTGCCGACGTTCTTGGGGCTGCCGGCCTCCTTCTTCAGGTAGCCGGGGATGCCGTCGTCGCCCTCGGTGGGGGCGTAACCGACGGGCTTCACGCCGAGCGAGACGACGTTGTCGAGCTCGCCGACGTCGAGGACCACGACGCGCTGGGGCCGCTTCTTCAGCTCGGTCCTGCCGCGGGCGTGCTCGATGGTGCGCGGGAACTCGCCCGGCGCGGCCTTCGTGCCCATCTTCGCGGTCTGCTCGGCGGCCTTGGCGAAGTCGTCGCCGCCCTGGGCGACGGCCTTGCTGCCGCTGCCGTTGTCGGACTTGCCGGAGCCGTCGTCGGACGCCCCGCAGGCGGCGAGCGAGAGCGCGGCGGTCACGGCGAGGGCCACGGCGGCGGTGCCGCGGCGGTTTCGCCGTACGGACCGAACGGACCGGATGGACCGGATGGACCGGATGGACCGGATGGACACGGACATCGGGGCTCCAGGGGATGCGGTGCTCGGATCCGGGCGGTGTGCGGCCCGGATCCGGCCGAGCTTAGGTTCGCCTCACCATAAGCGGAATCTCCGCATACGGAGCAGTCGCCCCCGTCACAGCACAACCGCACCCGCCCTCTCAGGCGAATCAGGACATCGCCACCCTTCTGTGTGAAGCGGACGCCCGTCGCTGCCACGCCAGTGCGGACGAAAACTAGCTTCGGGGACCGGAGGTGACCACTCACCATGACAGCGCCACCAGCACCAGCAGCGCCACCGGAACAACCGGCGCCACCGGCGCCACCACCGGTCCGGGCCCGCATCCGGGTCCGCACGCCCGCCCGCACCGCGGGGTGCACCATCACGGCGGACGGGTCGTACGCGGCACGCCTCGCCCGTGCCGCCGGAGCGCCGGACTCCTGGTATCCCGAACGCTGGACCCTCGGCTCCGCCGAACCGTTCGCGGTGCCGCTCCCCGGCAACCAGCCCGAGGAGCCGTCCACGGAAGTGCTCCCGATGGCCGACGGCCGCGTCCTCGTCCACCGCGTGGTGGGCGAGCGGCACGTCTTCACCCTGCTGTACCCGACGGGCCCGGGCACGGGTGAAGTGCCGCTGGGGGCCGTGGAGTGCGGCGAGTTGACCCTGCTGCCGCCCGCGCCGGGCGGCACCCGCGCCTATGCCCTCGCGCCGGGGGCGAGGTCCTCGGACGTCTGGCTGGTGGCGGGCGGCGCCTTCGGTCCCGAACATCTCGCCGCGGTGCCGGGCCGCTGCTCGGGCGGGGTCTGGCTGGACGGCACGGACCGCCTGCTGGCGCTCGACCGCGAGCTGGACGGCCGCACCAAGACGGTCGCGGTGGACCTGGAGCGCGACGGCGAGGTCTCCCCGCTGCTGCAGATCGCCGAGGACAGCGACGACCGGCTGCTGCTCGCCGACGCCGGCAGCGGTCTGCTGCTCATCCGCTCCGACGCCCCGGGCGACGACCGGCTGGGCTGGGGGGTCCTCGGCGGGACGCGGCCGGTGCGCTTCCCGGAGAGCCTGCGCCTGCCCGACCTCACCGTGACGCCGTTCGCTATCCAGCCGGGGCAGGTCCTGACGCCGGAGGCCTGCGGAGTGGCACTGCGGATCGACGGTCCGGCGGCCGGCGGGGGCGGCAGCTGGCTCGGCCTGTGGCGCCCCGCCGCGCGGCAGGTGCAGCAAGTGGCGGCGCCCGCAGGGTGGTTGACCGGTTCGGGGTGGTGGACGCGGGACGGCGAGCTCTGTCTGCCGTACGCGACGGCCGCCGCGCCCTGCGGGGTGGCCCGGATGACGGGGCCGCCGAAGTCCGCCGCCGAGACCGCCCGACCGGAAGACGCACCGCACGACGCGTCCCACGACGCCTCGCACGACGTCTCCCACGACCCTTCCCGCGCCACTCCGCCCGACGCCGACGGCGACCTCCCGCACCCCTGGCAGCCGCCTCCCCCCGATCCCCGGACGCCCGCCGCGACACGACCCGTCCCCCTGCAGCAGGCACCCCTCGGCGGGCGGACGGCGGGCAGTTAGACTCGCCCGGCTGTACGAACGATCTTCTTTACGGGGTGAATGGCTTGACTACGACCGAGACCGTCACGGAGACACAGCAGAACACCGCACCCACCATGCCGGCGACCGCGCCCACCGGCGCGCATGCCGGCGCGGGCAAGCATCGGGGCCCGGTGTCCGAGCACGACGAGGCAGCGGCGCCGCGGGGGCGGCACCGTCGGCAGGACCAGCAGTCCTGATCCGGTAACGACCCTCCGGAGCCGCCTTGCAGAAACGTCTCGCCCCCGCGCCGCCAAGAGCAGCGCGGGGGCGAGCCCGTTCCGCACCCGTTCCGCTGTCCCCGCTGCCCTCGCCATCCCTGCTATCCCCGCTTGAGGCCCAGCACCTCGGCCGCCGCGAACGTCTCGTTCGGCGGGCGGTCCGCGTAGTACGGGGAGAGCGCCTCGTCCAGCTCGTCGAAGGTGAACGCCTCCTTCGCCGAGTCGAACTGCGCCGCCACCCTGGGCCGCTCCACGACCGCGACCATGCCGCCGTGGACCACGAGCAGTTGCCCGTTGACCCGTGCCGCGGCGGGCGAGGCCAAGTACCCGACGAGCGGTGAGACGTGCTCGGGGGCCAGAGGGTCGAGCCGCCCCTCCGACGGCTCCGCGAAGCCCGCGAAGACGTCCTCGGTCATCCGCGTACGCGCCCGGGGGCAGATGGCGTTGGCGGTCACGCCGTACTTGGCGAGGGCAAGCGCCGTCGACGTCGTCAGGCCGACGATGCCGCCCTTCGCCGCCGCGTAGTTGGGCTGGCCCGCCGACCCCGCGAGGAACGCCTCGGAGGAGGTGTTGACGATCCGGCCGTACACCGGGCCGCCCGTCGCCTTGGACCGCTCGCGCCAGTGGGCCGCCGCGAAGTGAGTGGTGTTGAAGTGGCCCTTGAGGTGGACGTGGATGACCGAGTCCCACTCCGACTCGCTCATCGAGAAGATCATCCGGTCCCGCAGGATGCCCGCGTTGTTGACCAGGATGTCGAGCTTCCCGTACGTCTCCACCGCCGACCGCACGAGCTCGCGGGCCTGTTCGTGGTCCGCGACGTCGCCGGTGTGGGCGACGGCCTGCCCGCCTTTCGCCCTGATCTCGGCGGCGACCTCCTCGGCGGGCGCCGCCGACGCCTCGCCCGAACCGTCGCGGCCCGGCTGCCCGAAGTCGTTGACGACGACGCTCGCGCCGAGCCCGGCCAGTTCCAGCGCCTCGGCGCGGCCGAGCCCGCGGCCCGCGCCGGTGACGATCGCGGACAGGCCCTCAAGTGGCAGTGACATCGAAGTCCCTTCGGAACGGAGCTGGACGGTTCGGGCGTGACGAGGGTGATGAGGGTGACGGGAGTGACGGGCGTGGTCAGATCTCGATGCAGGTGCGCAGCGACGTGCCGGTGCGCATCTGGTCCAGGGCCTCGTTGACCTCGGCGAGCTGCACGCGGTGCGTGATCAGGCTCGCGAGGTCGATGCGACCGGCCCGCCAGAGCGCGATGGCCCGCTCGTAGGAGGTGAGGACGTCGCCCCCGCCGTACATGGAGGGCAGGATGCGCTTCTCGTCGAAGAACAGCTCGAACATGTTGAGCTGCAGATGGTCGTCCATGGCTCCGGCCCCGACGACGCACAGCGTGCCGCCGCGGCGGGTCGTCTCGTACGCCGTGCGGGCCGTGACCGACTTGCCGACGACCTCGAAGACGTAGTCGAAGCCCTCGCCCGCGGTGATCCGCTGCTTGGCGTCGGCCAGTTCGTCGGGCGACACCGCCTCCGTGGCGCCGAAGCCGAGCGCCGCCTCCCTGCGCGAGGCGACCGGGTCGACCGCGACGATCTCCGCCGCGCCCTTGAGCCGGGCGCCCTGGATGGCCGAGATGCCGACGCCGCCGCAGCCGATGACGGCGACCGACGAACCGGCCGCCACGTCCGCCGTGTTGATGGCGGCGCCGAGCCCCGTCGTCACGCCGCAGCCGATCAGCGCCGCGATGTCGAAGGGCACGTCGTCGGGGATCGGCACGGCGCACCCGGCGTCGACGACGACCTCCTCGGTGAAGGTGCCGGTGCCCGCGAAGCCGAACACATCGGAATTGCCGCCGGGGCGCTTGAAGTTGGGGGTGCCCGCGTTCATGAAACCGGCGAGACAGAGCTGGGTCTGGCCGCGCTTGCAGGCGGGGCAGACGCCGCAGGCGGGGAGCCAGCACAACAGGACCCGGTCTCCCTGGGAGAGGCCGCTCACGCCGTCGCCGACGTCGATGATCTCGCCTGCGCCCTCGTGGCCGGGGATGAAGGGGGCGGGCTGCGGCAGTACGCCGTTCATCGCCGAGATGTCGGAGTGGCACAGTCCGGTGGCCCGGACCCGGATCTTCACCTTGCCGGGGCCGAAGCCCACCGTCTCGATGTCGTCGAGGACTTCGAGCTTCTCCTGGCCTATCTCGTGCAGTACGGCTGCGCGCATGGTGCGGCTCCTCTCGTACGAAGATCCGGGCTGGGCCCGAGCCGGTCGGGGCCCGGGCTGACTCAGGCGTGTTCGACGACGGTGTCGGCGAGCACCGGCGCGTCGTCCCGCTCGACCGCCGTGACGGTGGCCTGCACGCGGCCCTCGGTGCGCCACATGCGGATCCGCAGCGTCTCGCCGGGGAAGACGACGCCCGTGAAGCGGGTGCTGTAGCCGCGCACCCGTGCCACGTCGCCGCCGAGCTGGGTGTCGACGACGGCCTTGAGCGTCATTCCGTAGGTGCACAGGCCGTGCAGGATCGGCTTGTCGAAACCGGCGAGCGCGGCGAACTCGGGGTCGGCGTGCAGCGGGTTCCAGTCGCCGGAGAGGCGGTAGAGGAGCGCCTGGTCCTCGCGGACGGGGCGTTCGACCTCCAGGTCGGGGTCGCCCTCGGGTTCGGGGAGGCGGGTGGAGGGGCCGCGGTCGCCGCCGAACCCGCCCTCGCCGCGCACGAAGATCTGGGCGTCGCTCGTCCACAACGGCCCTTCGCCGTCGGCGACTTCCGAGCGCAGGACGAGGATCGCGGCCTTCCCCTTGTCGTACACCGCGGCGACCCGGGACGTCGTGACGGCCTTGCCCTTGACCGGGATCGGGCGGTGCAGCGTGATGCTCTGGCCGCCGTGCAGGACGGCGGCGAGGTCCACCTCGATGCCGGGCGCGGAGAGTCCGCCGACGACGCCCATGCCCGCGCCCGCGACGGTGGCGAAGCTGGGCAGGACGTGCAGCCGGGACTCCAGTGTGTAGCGCAGCTCGGCCGAGTCCGTGGCGGGCCGTCCGGCGCCGAGGCCCAGGTGGTAGAGCTGGATGTCCTTGTGGTCCCAGGCGATTTCGGCGGACCGGGGCTCGGCGGCCACGGCCTTCACGGCGTCGATGGGCATCGGGTGGCAGCTCCTTGGGACGGTGTCGCCGGTGGGGAAAGACCTCGGTGCGACCGTCCGCACCGTCGGCCGCACCGAGGTCGCAACAGGGCCGGAGGGCCGGTCCGCGAACCGACTCGTTCTAGAACGCGTTCCAGTCCGGCGATCCCCATGTATAGCCGAGGCCCCAGCACTTGTGAACCCTCCTGACGCAACGTCAGATACTGTGCGGCATCGGGGACCGGTGACATTTGTACCGGCCGGGTCCGTACAGCTGCCTCTGCCGCCGCCCCGCCCCGGATTCGTAGCGTCGTAGCCGTGACGAAGACATCGGCGAAGACAGTGACGAAGACGGCGACGACAGCGATGAAGCCGTCCCAGGACGGGCCCGCGGTGGCGTTCGACGGCGCCGTGAAGGCCTTCGGCCGCGTCCGGGCCGTGGACGGCGTCGACCTGGAGATCCGGCGGGGCGAGACCGTCGCGCTGCTCGGCCGCAACGGCGCCGGCAAGTCCACCACCCTGTCCCTGCTGCTCGGCCTGAACGACCCCGACGCCGGCACCGTGCGCCTCTTCGGGCACGCCCCCGGGCGGGCAGTGGCCGCCGGGCAGGTCGGCGCGATGCTGCAGGAGGGCCGCCAGGTGCCGCGCGTCACCGTCCGCGAACTGGTCGCCTTCGTCGCCCAGACCTACCCCGCGCCGATGTCCGTCGAGCGCGCCCTCGACCTCGCGGGCATCGCCGAACTCGCCGACCGGCGCGCGGACCGGCTCTCCGGCGGCCAGACCCAGCGCGTACGGTTCGCCGTCGCACTCGCCGGCGACCCGGCGCTGCTCGTGCTCGACGAGCCGACCGCCGCCCTCGACGTCGAGGCCCGCCACGCCTTCTGGACCTCGATGCGCTCCTACGCGCGGCGCGGCCACACCGTCCTCTTCTCCACCCACTACCTGGAGGAGGCCGACCTCCACGCCGACCGGATCGTCGTCATCGACCACGGCCGGATCGTCGCCGACGGCACCGGCGAAGAGCTGCGGCGCGCGGCGGGCGGCAGCCTCGTCTCCTTCGACCTGGCGGGTGGCGGCACGGAAGGGCTCACCGAACTGCCCGGTGTGCTCTGTCTGGAGGTGCGCGGCGACCGGGCCCGGCTGCGCACCGACGACTCGGACGCGACGGTCGTCGCGCTCGCCTCGCTCGGCGCGGTCCGCGGCCTGGAGGTCGCCCCGGCCTCCCTGGACGACGCCTTCCTCGCCCTCACCTCTCCCCTTCCCACTGCCACGACCGCGACGACCGCTCAGGAGACCCTCTGATGTTCGCCTACCTCCGGCTCGAGATCCGCAGGACGCTGCGCGACCCCGGCTATGTGATCTCGGCGGTCGCGGTGCCGGTCCTGATGTACCTGCTCCTCACCAACCTCGGTGAGAACGACGGCGCCTGGCGGACCCGGTCGATGATCGGCATGGCCGCGTACGGCGCGTTGGGCGCGGCCATGAGCACCGGCACCGGCGTCGCCGAGGACAAGACCATCGGCTGGCTGCGGCAGCTCAGGATCACGCCGATGACACCGCGCGAGGTCGTCCTCGGCCGCGCACTGAACGGTTCGGTCACCGTGCTCCCTTCGATCGTCGCGGTGTTCGCCGCGGGCGGCCTGGTCAACGGCGTCCGCATGGCCGCCTGGCAGTGGGCCGCGGCCGCGCTGCTGCTGTGGCTCGGCTCGCTGCCGTTCACCCTGCTCGGGCTCGGCAACGGCTACCGCCTCACCGCCCAGTCGACCGGCGTCGTCAACGTCGCCTGCAACCTCGGGCTCTCCGTGCTCGGCGGCCTGTGGTTCCCCATCGCGCTGTTCCCGGACTGGCTGCGCACGCTCGCGGACTACACGCCCACCCATCGGTTCGCCGACCTCGGCGTCTCGGTGACCGAGCACGACGCCCCCGGCCTGCTCACGGTGACGGTGCTGCTCTGCTGGCTGCTGGCGTTCGGTTCGTACGCTGTGGTCTCGTACCGGCGTGCCGCGCGGACCGCGTGAGCCAGAGGGCCCAGAAGAACCCAGAAGAACCGAGAAGAACCCAGCCGACCCAGAGAACCCAGAGAACCGAGCGGACCCAGAGGACCCAGAGGGCGAGGAACGAGGACATGTCCCGGAAGAACAGGGTCAGCTGCCGGATGCGGGAGTGGCAGGACGCCCGCGGCGAATGGAAGGCCGAGCACCGGCGCGTCAAGAAGAGCTGGCGGGAGGGGCGCAAGGACGGCAAGAACATCGAGCACCTCGGCCCGCCGCCCAACGGTTTCGCGCTCCTGCCCTGGCTCCTCATGGGCCTCGGCGCGATCTCCCACCTCCTCCAGGGCGACACCCCGAACCCCTGGATCGGCGGCATCGGGGTCCTCCTCTTCAACTCCCTCTACGTCTTCCTGGCCTTCCGCGCCTTCAACAAGTACACGCGTGAGTCCCGTGCCACGCTCATCGCACTGATCGTGCTCGGCCTGCTGACGGTCGGTCTCGCCCTGAGCTACGGCGGCAACTGGCTGCTCTTCTTCCCGCTGCTCGGCCTGGCCGTCGGAGCGATCGTGCGCGGGCGGCACCTGGGGCCCATCGGCCTGGGCCTGAGCGTGCTCGGGGGCGTCATCGGCGGGTTCAAGGACGGCTGGAGCGGGGTGAACGTCGCCTACGGCACGTTCCTCTCCACCATGGTGACCGCCGCGATCCTCTCCCTCTCCGAGGCGGTCCGCGAACTGCGCGAGACCCGCGAGGAACTGGCCCGCACCGCCGTCGAGAAGGAACGCCTCCGCTTCTCCCGCGACCTGCACGACCTGCTCGGCCACACGCTCTCCGTGATCGTGGTGAAGGCGGAGGCCACCCGCCGCCTGGCACCCCGCGACCTGGACGCGGCGCTCGGCCAGGTCGCCGACATCGAGTCCGTCGGCCGACAGGCGCTGACCGAGATCCGCGAGGCCGTCACCGGCTACCGCGAGGGCAGCCTCGCCACCGAACTCGACCGCGCCCGCGACCTCCTCGAAGCCGCCGGCATCGGCACGGTCGTCCGCCAGTCCGGGCCGCCCCTGGCCCCGCAGACGGCGGCACTCCTCGGCTGGGTGGTCCGCGAGTCCGCCACCAACGTCGTACGCCACTCCGGCGCCGCCCACTGCGACATCGAGGTCACGGGCACCCCCGACCAGACCCGCCTGGTCATCACGGACGACGGCCGCGGCACGGACTCCACCGCATCCGGCGACGGCCTCACCGGCAGCGGCCTGAAGGGCCTGGCCGAACGCCTCGCCGCGGCAGGCGGCTCCCTCACCTCGGGCCCGGCCCCCCGCTCCGGCTTCCGCGTCACGGCAGTCCTCCCGGCCACCGAGGACGCCGCGGCCCCCAC
>NZ_LIPN01000325.1 GCF_001418325.1 Streptomyces atriruber
TGCTCCGGGTACGCCTCCGGGGGCGCCGCAGCCTCCCGGCCCGCCCGGCGCTCCGGGTGCTCCGGGTGCTCCTGGCGCTCCTGGTGCTCCTGGTGCTCCTGGTGCTCCGCAGCCTCCCGGTCCGCCCGGTGCTCCGGGTACGCCCGGCGCCCCCGGCACCCCGCAGCCCCCCGGCGGCGGCGTCCACCACGCCGCGACGATGCTGGCCGGACCCGCGGTCGGCGGCCCGGGTGCGCCCGGCATGCCGCCGCCCGCACCGGGCCAGCAGGTCCCCGGCGCCCCCGGTGCTCCCGGAATGCCCGGTGGCCCCGGCGCCTCCGGCGGGCAGCCCTACGGCTACCCCCAGCAGCCCACCGGTCAGCCGACCGTCGGTCCCGGCTACCAGGCCGTGCTGCGCTACCGTGCGGCCGACGGTTCCGAGCAGCAGCTCATCCGCCGCTCCGCGCCCGGTACGCCGCACCCGGAGTGGCAGATCCTGCACGAGCTGCGCGGCATGAACGTGCCGCCGCAGCAGGTGCTGGAGCTCCACACCGAGCTGGAGTCCTGCGAGCTGCCCGGCGCGTACTGCGCGCGCATGATCAGGGAGACCTGGCCGCAGGCGCGGATCACGTCGATCGCGCCGTACGGCAGGGACCACGCGTCCCGTCGGCAGGGCATGCAGCAGCTCCTCGCGCACCAGGGCGAGCTGCACCAGGTCGCGGACGGCCCCGCAAGGCCCGCCCCGGTGCGGGCCCCGCTGCAGCAGATGCCGCCCGCTCCCGCGATTCCGCCGGAGGGCGTCGCGCAGGAGCTGGCCGGGGCCTTCGGGCCCGGCATCTTCCGGTTCGACCAGCGGGCCGTGTCGCGGCAGGGCGTGCCGGACATCGTGGCGCACACCCTCGTGGTGGCGGGTCTGCCCGTCGACTTCGGGCCGTTCTTCTGGGCGCAGGCGCAGCCGGGACGTCCGGTGCCGACGCTGGCGGAGCTGGCGCAGGAGCGCGGGGTGCAGCCGGCGTCCGACGCGGGTTCGTACCTGGTGATGGGCAGCGACTTCGGGCGTGCGCTGTGCGTGCAGTACGGCACGGCGAACATAGTGGCGGTGCCGGTGGAGGCCGGTCCCGGCGGTGCGCCCGTGCCGCCGCAGTTCGTGAACACGGGGCTGCCCGAGTTCGCGCGCTGCATGGCGCTGCTCGGCCGGATGTGGCGGCTGCGCTTCGGGCTCAACCAGGAGCAGGCGGGCCGCTGGACCGTCGACTTCCAGAGCCAGCTGGCCGCGCTCGACCCGGCGGCGCTCGGGTCGCCGGAGAGCTGGTGGTCGGTGCTCCTGGAGCAGATGTGGGACGGGCTGCTGTAGCCCGCCGCGGTACGTGAGGAGGAGGCGCCCACCCCATCTGCAGGCCGGACGGGGCGGGCGCCTCCCCCATTTGGGGCGCGCGCGGCGGGAATGTCGCCCCGATTCCGACTTCTGGCACCAATTGACGCATCCTTGACCGCGTGGGGTGGGCGGAGTGTCGCGTTATGAGCGCTTCCGCTTGATCCATCAAGATGTGCGCCAATCGCGCTGTACGCGTGCGGTACGTCGGAGAGGGGATCCAAGGATGAGCAGCAGCGGTGCATCGACGTCGCCGTACGGCTTCGTCACCGTGCGGGGGCGCGGCTACCGCCCCGAGCAGGTCGAGGCGTACGCCGCCGGTCTTTCCGGGGAGCGGGACGCGGCATGGGAGCGTGCGGCCCGGCTGACCGTCCTCGCCAAGGACATGGAGGCGGAGGCGGAGCACCTGCGGGACGCGGTGTCGCGGCTCGCCCCCCAGACGTACGAGACGCTCGGCGAGCGGGCCCGGCAGATCCTGACCCTCGCCGAGGCGGAGGCCGCCGCCGTACGGGAGACCGCGGCGGCCGAGGCGCAGGCCCTGCGGGAAGAGGCAGAGGCCGCGGCGCGGGAGGTGCGGGAGGCCGCGCGCGAGCATGCCGAGCGGGTCGGGGCCCGGGCGGAGGAGCGGGCCGGGCAGCGGCTCCTCGCGGACCGGACGACGGCCGACGAGGTGAGGATCTCGGCCCGGCAGGACGTGAAGGCGTGGCGCGGCGAGGCGCTGGGGGCGCTGCGCGAGATGCGGCAGCGGTGCGAGGGGCTGCTCGCCGAGCAGGAGAAGGAGCAGGGCGAGCGGTGGGAGGCCGCCGAGCGGGAGGCGGCCGAGCGGGAGGCGGCGTCGGACGCGCGGGACGCGGAGCGGGTGGCCGCGGCGGAGGCCCGGCTCTCCGAGGCCAAGCGGGCGTTCGCGGAGGCGGAGGAGTCCGCCCGGCACCGGCAGGAGGACGCGGAGGCGCGGGGCGCCGAGGTGGTCTCGGAGGCGGTCCTGTGCGAGGAGCGGGTGGCCCGCGAGACGGAGCGGGTGCTGCGTGAGCACGGCGAGCAGTGGGACGAGGTGCGGGCGCACATGGACCACGTACGCAGCAGCCTGGCGGCGCTGACGGGGCGGGCTCCGGCGGAAGAGACGCCGTGAGTCTCCTCTGACGGCTGCGCTTCGTCTGCGGGCTCCTCGTGGCTGGTCGCGCAGTTCCCCGCGCCCCTGGCCGGTCCATCTCGCCGCCCGGCCGAAGATGCCGCCAAGGGGCGCGGGGAACTGCGCGACCAGCCACCACCGGGCGGTCAGTCACACGACGGGCTTGTCCTGGGGACCCGCCTAGGGTCTGTCCGGCGGATCATGGCGCGGGTCGCGGGGTCTGGCACGCCCATCTGCGGCGTTGTCGTCGGTTGTCAACGCTCCGCCTTGCAGCTGCACGCACCAGACCCCGCTCACCGGCACCGCAAGGCGGCCGCCACGCTCCCGCGCCCTGATCCGCCGGACAGACCCTAGTCCTCCAGTCGGGGCAGGACCCCGGCCGGGCCGCCCTCGTCGACGATCGCACGGAACGCCGTCACCATCGCGGCGACCCCGCCCGTCGGGACCACGACCAGGTCCTGGCACTGGAAGAACGCGCCGCCCGCGGCTTCGCCCGTCCGCTTCCAGCGGTCCATGACCACGGCGATCTCGCGGGGCGTCATGAAGGTGGCGCTCCACCGCGTGCCGTCGGGCAGGCGGAGTTCGGCGTCGACGTTCTCGACGTCCTCGGCGCGGTCGTCCGCGCCCAGCATGAACAGCGCCGTGAACCGGTCGTCCTCGACCAGCAGCTGCGGGTCACTTTCCATAGAGCTGCTTCAGCCTCGCAATCACCTTGGACTCGTTGCCCTTGTCGGACTTGCCGACGATCTCGATGCCGCCTTCCACGTTCCGGAAGAACAGGCGTCCGCCGTTCCGGCCGCGGGCGTACGTGATGTCGGTGCCCGCCAGCGCCTTGCTGCCGAGACCCGGATTCATGTTTCCACGGGAGAGCTGCTCGAAGAGGCCGTCGAGGTCGCGCTGGACCGTCTGGTTCTTGCCCGCCTGCTGTGCGGCCTTCGACAGCTGGGCGTCCTTGCCGATGACCGACGTCATCAGCTTGCACGGCGTCGCGTTGTGCACCAGGACGGGGGTGTCGCCCGCCAGCACGTAGTACGTGTGGGTGCCCGCCACGGTGAGGTTGCGGACCTCGGGCGTCGACGCGGTCCACGAGGTGACCGCGTCGACCTTCACGGACGCGCCCGCGTCGGTCCGCAGCGTCGCCCCGGGCGTGAGGTCGGCCGCGTTGGTCCACTGGTCCGAGTCGCCGGTCCAGAACGGGTGCAGATCGGTCGCGGTGATCGAGGCGCTGCGGGCGCCGCGGTCGCCGTCGACGTCCACGCCGACCTCGACGAGGTTCTTCTCGCCGCTGCCGATGATCAGGTCGGTGACGGCCTGGCCCTCGGTGCGGCCGGTGGCCGGGTCGGTGGCGAGGACCTGGTCGCCCTCCTCGACCTGCTCGATGGGGCGGGCGGAGCCGTCGGCCATGAGCACCCGGGTGCCCGGCAGGAAGCTGTTGCTCGCGCAGGTGGCGGCGGCGCTCCCGCCCTTGCGGGCCTTGCGGACGTCGTCGGCGGTCAGGGCCTTCGCGCCCACCTTGGCGCCGACCTTGAGCCAGCGCAGGACGGCGAGCGATCCGGCCGCCCGCTCCGCGCCGCTGAGCTGCTGCCCGGTGGCCAGGTCCTTGCCGGTCAGCGCCTCCACGATGCCCTTGCCGTCGCCGATGCCCGGCACCAGGTCGAGGAAGAGGGACATCCGGCGCTGCTGCGTGGCCTCGTCGAGGCCCGAGGAGCCGGTGCCCCAGGAGTCGCCGACGTGGGAGAAGTCGAAGTCGATGTCGGGGAGCTCGCTGAGCCGCTCGGCGCCCTTCTTGATGCCGGGGACGTGCTTGTTCGCGGTCTTCATGCCGCGGTTGGCCTGGGCGATGCCGTCGTTCATCTCCTTCATGCCCTTGTTGGCCTTGGAGATCCCCTTGTTGGCCTTGGCCAGGCCCTTGTTGACCTCGTCCACGCCCGCGTTCATCGTCTTGAGGCCGCGGTCCATCTGGGCGAAGCCCTTGTTCATCTGGTCGAACGCCGCGTTGAGCTCCCTGAGCTCCTTGCCCCAGTCGGTGGTGTCCTTGACGGGCTTGACGTCCCTCGACGGCGGGAAGCCGTAGTCACCGACGACGACGGTGAGAATGCTCAGCGCGTAGAGCGAGTCGCTCGTCGTGCCCATCATCTCGTCGGCCTTGGCGACGTTCTCCGCGAGGTTCTTCAGGTGCGGCCCCGCGGCCTTGGCGGTCTTGACCGCCTGGGTCAGGATCTTCTCCTGCTCCTTCGGGTCGGACGTCGACGAGGGGTCCTTGAGCTCGGCGAGCTTCAGTTTGCCCAGCGCGTTCAGCTCCGTGTCGAGCGTCTTGAAGCGGGCGCCGTGGTCCTTCATGATCGACTGCGTTCCGTACAGGAACAGGGCGGTGCCGACGCCCGCGATGAGCGCCTTGCGGCTGAACTCCCGCAGGCAGCCCGCCTTTTCGACGAGTCCGAGATCGTCGCAGTGTGCGTAGTGCGAGACCCGCTCGGCGATCTCCAGGAGGCTCGCGGGCTTCTTCTCGGCGGCGGCCGCCGAGCTGCCCGCCGCGACTGCGGAGGTGAACGAGAGGGACAGGGCGGTCACCGTCGTGACCAGCCGGGTGGTGGTTCTGTGGTGCATGCGTTCCTCGGTCATGGGGGCACTACGCCCATGACGATGTGACCCCCCGGAGCTGCATTTCTGACGGGTACCCGCCAGAAATGGTTACCAGCGAGTACGGTAACACCGCGACGTCCTGGAATGTCTGACTTTCAATCATCAAATCATCACTTCCCCCGGCGTGCCGCCCCCGCCAGGATCCAGCCCTCCACGGCCTCGTACTGCCTGCGGTGCTCCTCCGCCTCCGCGCGCCCGGTGAAGCGCGTGCCGAGCCACCCGAGGAGGAAGCCGAGCGGGATCGAGACGAGGCCCGTCGTCGTGAACGGGAACCAGTTGAAGTCGTGGTTCGGGAAGGCGGCGCCGGGGCCGCCCGAGACCAGGTTCGTGCCCGTCATCAGGACCAGTGAGCCGAGCGTGCCGCCGAGCAGCGTGCAGAGCAGGCCCGTCCGTGTGTAGCGCCGCCAGAAGAGGCTGTAGACCAGGGCGGGGGCAAGGGCCGACGCGCCCAGGCAGAACGAGAGGGTGGCCAGGGGCTGGAGGTTGTGGTCCTTGACCAGGACCGCGAGGAGGATCGCGGGCGCCCCTATGGCCAGTGCGGAGGCGCGGGCCAGCGTCATCTCGCGGCGGGGCGAGGGGGTGCGGCGGCCCTGCGCGAAGACGTCGTGGGCCAGGGAGTTGGCGCAGGCGAGGATCATCCCGGCGACCGAGGCGAGCAGCGTCAGGAACAGCGCCGTGGTGACCGTCGTGAAGACCAGGGTCTCGATGGCCGAGGTGTGGGCGCCGAACGCCGCGCGGGAGCCGAGGAGGTAGGCGGTGTTGCCCTGCGGGTCGTCCTTCGCGATCGTCGCGCGGCCGAGCAGCGCGGTCGCGCCGAAGCCCACGACGGTGATGACGAGGACGAACAGGGCGACCGACGAGACCGCCCAGGACATCGAGCGCCGTATGTCGCGGGCGCTGCGGGCCGTGTACATCCGCATGGTGACGTGCGGGAGCGCCGCGCCGCCGAGGACCACGGTCAGCTCCGAACTGATCATGTCCAGGCGGGGGCCCGGGCTGTTCGCGAACTGCAGTCCGGACCGGAGGAAGGCGGGCCCCGCGCCGCTGCCGTCCTCGGCGGCGGCGAGCAGGGCGCCGGGGTCCCAGTCGAAGCGCCGCAGTATCAGGACGGCGACCACCGCGCCGGAGCCGAGCAGCATCACGATCTTCAGGATCTGGATGAGGGCGGTGCCCTTCATGCCGCCGATCGCCGCGTAACTGATCATCAGGGCGCCGAGCGCGACGATGCAGCCGGTCTTCAGGCCGTCGCTGGAGAAACCGAGGATGAAGGCCAGCAGGTCGCCCGCGCCCGCCAGTTGGACCAGCATCAGCGGGAGCAGGGCGGCGAGGGTGGCCGTGCACGCGGCGATCCGGACGGCGCGGCCCGGCATGCGGCGCGCCATGACGTCGCCCATGGTGAACCGCCCCGCGTTGCGCAGGGGTTCGGCCAGCAGGAACATCAGGAGCGTCAGGGAGAGCGCCGTGCTCAGGGCGAGGACCACGCCGTCGTACCCGAGCAGGGCGATCACGCCCCCGGTGCCGAGGACGGTGGCCGCCGAGATGTAGTCGCCCGCGATGGCGAGGCCGTTGCGCAGCGGGGAGAGCCCGCCGTAGCCGGTGTAGAACTCGTCGAGGTCGTCCCGGTCGGGGCCGGTCATCACGCACAGCAGCAGGGTGAGGGTGACCACGACGGTGAAGGCCACCAGGGACATGGTCTGCGCTTCCGTGCTCATGGGCGGTCCCCGCCGTCGCGCGCGGCGGCCGCCCCGGTCTGCCTGCGCAGCAGTTCGGACAGCGGGTCGAGGCGGTGCCGGGCCGTGCGCTCGAACAGGACGAGGGCGAGGCAGGTGACGGGGACCTGGCACAGGCCGAGGAGCAGCCCCGTGGTCAGGCCGCCGGAGACGGTGCCGGTCATGAAGGACGGCGCGAGGGCGGACAGGACGAGGAAGAGCGTGAAGTAGCCGAGCGCGGTGAAGGTGGCGACCCGGCGCTGGATCCGGTAGGCGCCGCGCAGTCTGCGCAGGTCGCTGTGGCGGCCGGGAGCGGGGTGGCGGGGGAGCC
>NZ_LIPN01000326.1 GCF_001418325.1 Streptomyces atriruber
GCCCTGCGCGACGCGGGCGTCGACCCCGGCGCCTCCATGGACGTGGTCAAGAACGCCTCGTACGCCCTGCTCGAACGCGGCACCATGTCGTGGCACGAGCGGATGGCCCTGGAGCGACTGCGGCTGCCGGGGCGGCGGCTGCAGCTGGACGCGCTGCTCTACCGCTGGCACTCCCCCGCCGCGCTGCGCGACGCCCTCGCCGGGCTCTCGCCGGACGAGGGGCCGGGCCTCCTCGACGCCCTGTGCGAGCGCTCCCCGCAGGACGCGCCGCTGCTGCTGCTCCTCGCGCGGGACCGGGAAGCGGCCGCCGCGGAGTGGGAGCGGCGTCTGAAGGAGGCGCCCGGCGACATGGCCGTGGTGCACGGGCTCGCCGTGGCCCGGCTGTGGCAGGCGCTGGAGCTGGAGCAGAGCGGGGCGTGGGAACACGCGGTGCACGCCTGGGAGTCGGCGCTCGCGTACTGGGCGACGCTGCTCAGCGACGACGAGTACTGGGACGGCTGGCGCGCCGAGCGCGCGGCCGCCTACGAACGCGACCTGACGCACGACGACATGGCGTCGCTGCGCTGGGAGCTCAGCCAGCACCTCTTCGGGCAGCTGGCGGCCTACGAGCAGCGGCACACCGAGCAGGACAGACCCCAACAGGCCGCCGCCTACCAGGCGTTGGCCGCCCTCCTGGAGTCCGAGCTGGGTGGCGCGCGCGTCCTGAAGGACGTGGGCGGCCTGCCGTCCGTGCCGGGCTCGCGCTCCACGCTGGCGTGCGGGCCGCGCTATCTGCGGCTGCTGTGCCTGCAGGAGCCGCTCGCCGAGCTCGCCGCCGGTCTCGACGCCGCCGCCCAGCAGGGCAAGGACCCCGGCGAGTACGCCGCACGCGAACTGCGCTGGGCCTTCTCGGAGCTGGCGCGGAGCTTCGCCCTCTCCGAGGTGCGGAAGTTCGGGGCCGCGCTGCGGTCGCTGCCGTCCTTCCCCACCCTGACCACCCTGCCGGACGACTGCGCCGGGCCCGCGTCGCAGGCGGCGCACGCTCAGGAGTGCGCCCTCTGCCAGGACTTCCTGCGGCGCAACCCCGCGTACGTACGTCTCCCCAGGCGCCACGCCCGGTTCCTCCAGGACGGCGTCGAGCTGGCGGTGCACGTCCGGCTCGCGCTCGCCAGGACGGCGCTGACGCGCGGCGACGGCGGACTCGTCGAGGCGTTGGCCCACTGGCGCGAGCTGGTGAAGGTGTCCCGGAACGCCGGGATGCAGGCCCGCTCCAAGAAGGCCGTGATCCGCACCGTGCTGGGCCGGGTCGAGGCGCTCACCGACGAGGAGGGCGTCCAGCTCGGCGGCTGCCTCGACGAGGCCGTCACGCTCGTCGAGTCCGCGATCAACGTGCTGCACCCGCTCGACCGTGAGCTGCTGAGCCTGCTGAACGCGAAGCTCTCCGCGCTGCTCTCGATGCGCGGCGTGTGGCGCGGCTACACCCGCACCAAGCACGGCATGCGCTCCGACATGCACGGCGCGGAGGCGGACCTGCGCCGGGCCCTGACCCTCAACCCGGAGTCGAGTCACGCCCGCGACAACCTCGCGCGGGCCTTCGTGTTCACGCTCGACGAGCGGACGTACGAGGTGCCCGCGCGCCTGAAACTGCTCCACGACGCACTCGGCCTCCTCGACGTGGGCCTGGGCCAGGCGCTGACGCACCGGTACCGCGAGACGCTCGGCGAGGCCCTCGACGAGATGGAGAAGCTGCTCACCCGGCACCTCGGCGTCGAGGGCATGGGCGCGCTGATCCGCAGCGACGGCCAGGAGGCTCCGCCGGACGTCGACGATCTGGCGTCCTGGGCCGCCGAGCTGACGCGCCGGGCGGAGAGCGCGCTGCGCGGCGGAGACATCCTGTGGGCGCTGCACCATCTGATCCGCGCCACCCGCGCGGAGCCCACCGACAGCCGCATCAGACAGGCCCTGCTCGGCGCGGTCGACCGCTGGCTGGCCGAACTCACCCCCGGGGCCGCGGCCCTCGAGACCGAAGAAGGAGGCAGCGTCGCATGATCAAGGACCCTTCCGCGAACGGGGCAGGCCCCT
>NZ_LIPN01000327.1 GCF_001418325.1 Streptomyces atriruber
CCGATTTGGGCTCGGCGCCCCGGGGCGGCAGATCCCTGGCGTCGGCCGGTTCGAGGGCTGCGGGTCCTGGCGGCAGATCCCTGGCGCCAGCCGGTTTGCGCTCGGCGCCCCGGGGCGGCAGATCCCTGGCGTCGGCCGGTTCGAGGGCTGCGGGTCCTGGCGGCGAATCCCTGGCGTCAGCCGATTTGGGCTCGGCGCCCCTGGCGGCGCAGACCTGGCGTCAGCCGATTTCGGCTCGGCGCCCCGCGGCGGCAGATCCCTGGCGTCGGCCGGTTCGAGGGCTGCGGGTCCTGGCGGCAGATCCCTGGCGTCAGCCGATTTCGGCTCGGCGCCCCGGGGCGGCGGATCCCTGGCGTCGGCCGGTTTGGGGGCTGCGGGTCCTGGGGCGTGGTGGGTCAGCGGCAGCCGCAGTTCGCCACTGTCGAGGCCATGTGGTCCAAGGCCTTCTGGGCCGACTGGGGGTCCGTTGTTCCTGTTGTCATGAAGGCGAAGAGCAGGAGGCGGCCGTCCGCGTCCACCACCGTTCCCGCGAGGCTGTTCACGCCCGTCAGGGTGCCGGTCTTGGCGCGGACCACGCCCGTGCCCGGCGAGTCCTTGGGGTAGCGGTCGACCAGCGTGCCGGTGAAGCCCGCCACGGGCAGGCCCGTCACGACGGAGCGCAGTTCGGGGCGGCCCGGGTCCGCCGCGTGGTCCAGGAGCGCGGCGAGCAGCTCCGCGGAGATGCGGTCGGCCCGGTCCAGTCCGCTGCCGTCGGCGAACTTCGCCCCGGAGAGCGGGAGGCCCTGCTTGTCCAGCGCGGCGCGCACCGCCTTGCCCGCGCCGTCGAAGCTCACCGGCTCCTTCGCGGCGACGGCCGCCTGTCGGGCGAGCGCCTCGGCGATGTCGTTGTCGCTGTGCGTCAGCATCCGCTCGACCAGGGCCGAGAGCGGCGGCGACTCGACCTTCGCGAGGGACTCGGCGCGGTCCGAGGCCTTGGAGGGGGTGGGGGCGGACTTCGAGGGCTTGGTCTTGATGCCCTCGTCCGCCAAGAAGCCCGCGAACTTCTTCGCCGCCTCGCCCGCCGGGTCCCCCGAGCGCGGGGCGGGCCCGCTGGAGGAGTCGTCCAGGCGGCCCTCGTCGGCCATCAGGGCGCTGACCGGCGTGATGTTCTCGTTGGGGCCGATCGGGTGCTGCGCGGGTCCGGAGTACAGCGACGTGTCGTACGAGAGCTTGACCTCGTCGATGTCGCGGCTCTTCAGGGAGCGCGCCGTGTCCTCGGCGAGCGTGCGCAGGCTCGCCGCGGTGTCGGTGTAGCGGCCGTCCTTGCGGGCGGTGAGCGTGGGGTCGCCGCCGCCGACCAGGACGACGTCGGAGGAGTCGGGTTCGATCACCGTCTTCGTGGCGATGCGGTGGTCGGGGCCCACCGCGGACAGCGTCGCGACCGCCGTGGCGATCTTGATCGTCGACGCGGGCGTCAGGCCCTCGCCCCCGCCCTTGCCGTAGATCTGCTTGCCGGAGGCCGCGTCGAGCACGACGGCCGAGCGCTCCGGGCCGAGCGCCGGGTCCTTCAGAAGCGGATCGAGCACCTCCGCGAGGGCGCTGTCCGTCGGCGCGGGCGCCACCCCCGCGGGCGCGCCGAGACCGGCGAGCACGGAAGGGGCGCTCGGGGCGGCTTCGGGCGCCCTGCCCGGCGTACGACCAGCGTGATCTGCGCCACCCCAGGCCTCCTGGGAAGCGGCCCGGTCCCGCTCGGCCGTACGCTGGCCGGAGGAGTCCCAAGGGCCGGCCGCGGCCACCGCCCCGGCCGCGATGACCAGGCCGAAGGCGGCGGAACCAGCTGTGAGCTGCCAGGTCGTGAGCTTCCCGGAGAACCCGGAGAGCTTGGTGGCGGAAGGCTTTGTCAGCTGTCTCAAAAGCTGTCGAGGCCGCTGCCAAGGCTTGAGCTCCGGCACGACGACCAGCCCCTTTCGCGATCACACATCTGCGTGAGGGACACTTAATCACCCGAAGTATGTGCTGATCATGGAGGAGCCACCCGTGGAGTTCGACGTCACCATCGAGATTCCGAAGGGTTCGCGGAACAAGTACGAGGTGGACCACGAGACCGGCCGGATCCGTTTGGACCGTCGCCTCTTCACGTCGACCAGCTACCCCGCGGACTACGGCTTCGTCGAGAACACCCTCGGCGAGGACGGTGACCCGCTGGACGCCCTGGTCATCCTGGACGAGCCGACCTTCCCGGGCTGCCTCATCAAGTGCCGCGCGATCGGCATGTTCCGGATGACCGACGAGGCGGGCGGCGACGACAAGCTGCTCTGCGTCCCGGCCTCCGACCCGCGCGTGGAGCACCTGCGCGACATCCACCACGTCTCCGAGTTCGACCGCCTGGAGATCCAGCACTTCTTCGAGGTCTACAAGGACCTGGAGCCCGGCAAGTCCGTCGAGGGTGCCGACTGGGTCGGCCGCACGGACGCCGAGGCCGAGATCGAGCGTTCCTACAAGCGCTTCAAGGACGAGGGCGGCCACTGAGCCACTCGCCCCGGGCGGGCCGCGCGACCCCAGGGGGGGTCACGCGGCCCGTTCGTGTATCTGTGCCCATACTGGCCATACGGAGGGTGCGTACGTGTCGTATGAAAAGTGAGGGCATCAGTGGCCGAGCAGGAGGCCGAGGACCGCAAGCCACAGTCGGACGAGGCCCGCAGCGCGTTCGTGCAGCCCAGCGGCGTCGTGGCGCAGCCGTCGACCCCTGAGGACGAGTCGCAGACGACATCCGAGTTCGCCCTCCCCACGGGCTTCGCGACGCCGTCCTCGACGACCCAGGAGACCGAGAAGTCGGCGTTCACCACGCCGCACACCTACAGCTCCCGCAACGCCCCGCAGGCCTTCACGCCCGCGCAGGGCATACCCCTGGTGAAGCTCACCAAGGAGGTGCCCTGGCAGGACCAGATGCGCACGATGCTGCGCATGCCGGTCGCCGAGCGGCCCGCTCCGGAGGCGGCGCAGAAGGACGAGGACGAGACCGGGCCGGCGGTGCCGCGCGTGCTCGACCTGACGCTGCGTATCGGCGAGCTGCTGCTCGCGGGCGGTGAGGGCGCCGAGGACGTGGAGGCGGCGATGTTCGCCGTCTGCCGCTCCTACGGCCTCGACCGCTGCGAGCCGAACGTGACGTTCACGCTCCTGTCGATCTCGCACCAGCCCTCCCTGGTGGACGACCCCGTCACGGCCTCCCGGACGGTACGCCGGCGCGGCACCGACTACACGCGTCTGGCGGCGGTATTCCACCTGGTGGACGACATCAGCGACCCGGAGGTCGAGGTCTCCCTGGAGGAGGCCTACCGTCGGCTGGCGGGCATTCGGCGTAACCGTCACCCCTACCCCGGCTGGGCCCTCACGGCGGCCAGCGGCCTGCTCGCGGGCTCCGCGTCCGTGCTGGTGGGCGGTGGCGCCCTGGTCTTCCTGGTGGCCGCGGTGGGCGCGATGCTCGGCGACCGGCTCGCGTGGCTCTGCGCGGGGCGCGGGCTGCCGGAGTTCTACCAGTTCGTGGGCGCCGCGATGCCGCCCGCCCTGATGGGTGTGGCGCTCAGCTTCGTGCACACCGAGGCGTCCATGGCCTCGGCGGTCATCACCGGTGGGCTCTTCGCGCTGATCCCGGGGCGGGCCCTGGTGGCGGGCGTGCAGGACGGTCTCACCGGCTACTACATCACCGCGGCCGCACGTCTCCTCGAGGTCATGTACCTCATCGTGGGCATCGTCTGCGGTGTGCTGCTCGTGCTGTCGCTCGGCGTCATGCTCGACGCGACGAACCTGACCCCGGAGACGAAGTTCGGCGTGACGTCGTCGCGGCCGGTCATCCAGATCCTGGCGTCGATGGCGCTGAGCCTGGCCTTCGCGATCCTGCTCCAGCAGGAACGTAACACCGTGCTGATGGTGACCCTCAACGGCGGAATCGCCTGGGTGATGTTCGGTGCGCTGGCGCAGACGCCGCTGGAGCTCTCGCCGGTCGCCGCGACGGCCATCGCGGCCGGTCTGGTGGGGCTGTTCGGGCAGCTCTTCTCGCGGTACCGGTTCGCGTCCTCACTGCCGTACGTGACGGCGGCGATCGGCCCTCTGCTGCCCGGTAGCGCGACGTACTTCGGGCTGCTCGCCCTGGCGCAGAACGACCTGAACACGGGCATGAACTCGCTCACCAAGGCCGTCGCGACGGCCCTGGCCATCGCGATCGGCGTGAACCTGGGGAGCGAGGTATCCCGGCTGATCCTGAAGGTGCCGGGCGCGACCTCGGCGGCGAACCGCCGCGCGGCCAAGCGGACGCGCGGCTTCTAACGGCTTGCAGCGGCTTCCGGACGGCCGCGTGTCAGCGCTTGGCCGGGCGGCCGTGCGTCAGCGCTTGGCGTGGCGGCCGCGCTGCTGCGCCGGGGGCGTGCCCGGGGCGCCCGCGCCCTCGTCGGACGCGGCCTTCTTGGACTTGCTGCGCGCCCGCAGGAACTCGATGGCGATCGGCACCACCGAGATGAGGACGATCAGGATGAGGATCGCCTCGATGTTCTTGTGCACGAACTCGATGTTGCCGAGCCAGGCGCCGAGCAGCGTGACGCCCGCGCCCCACATGACGCCGCCGATGATGTTGAACGTGATGAACGAGCGGTACCGCATGCCGGAGACGCCGGCGATGATCGGCGTGAAGGTGCGCACGATCGGCACGAACCGGGCCAGGACCAGGGACTTCGGGCCGTACTTCTCGAAGAAGTCGTGGGCCTTGACCACGTTCTCCTGCTTGAAGAGCTTGGAGTCCGGGCGGTTGAAGAGCGAGGGCCCGACCTTCTTGCCGAAGAGATAGCCCGCCTGGTCACCGAGGATCGCGGCGAGACAGATCAGCACGCAGGCCAGCCACAGCGGGGTGTCCAGCTTGTTCGTGGTGATCAGCAGGCCGGTGGTGAACAGCAGCGAGTCACCCGGCAGGAAGAAGCCGATGAGCAGGCCCGACTCGGCGAAGACGATCACCAGCAGGCCCCAGAGACCGAACTGGTTGAGCAGGTAATCCGGATCCAGCCAGCTTGGTCCGAGCGCAAGCGTCGTCACGGTTCCGGGCTCCTGAGGGGTGAGGGGGCGGGGCAGCGGCAGGTGCAGCCGCCCAAATTTATCAACGCGAGGCGGCCCGGCCTGGTTCCAGTGCCCTTCTCCCGGCGCACTGTGCGACAACTGGGACAAAGCCGGGCCGCACGCGCCTCACCCGTTGCGTGCCGCGTTCGCGAGGATCGCGTCCCGCAGGTACACCGCCAGGCCGGGCCCGATGGCCTCGTAGAAGGCCGTGAACCGCTCGTCGTCGACGTACATCTCGCCGAGACAGGTATGCATCTCGTACGAGCACTCGTAGTGGTTCGCCGTGATGAAGCGGCGGTGCTCCTCCGCGGCGGCCATGGCCTCCTCGGAGTCGGCGGGAACGCCCCGGCCGAGCAGTTCGGCCACGCGCGCGTGGACCGCGTCGAACTCGTCGTTGATCCGCTTCCAGTCGTCCTTCGTGTACGAGGCCTGCTTGCGCTGCGACTCGCGGTAGGCGTCCGTGCCGCCCCAGCGCTGCTCGACCTCCTCCGCGTACTGGTCGGGGTCGTGGTCCCCGAAGACCTCGAACTTCTCCTCGGGCGTGAGGTTGATGCCCATCTTCTTCGCCTCCATGGCGGTCTCGACGGCGGCGGCCATCTCCTGGAGCCTGTGGATCCGCGCGGTCAGCAGCGCGTGCTGGCGGCGCAGGTGGTCCCGCGGGTCCGTTTCCGGGTCGTCCAGGAGGGCCGCCACCTCGTCGAGGGGGAAGCCGAGCTCTCGGTAGAACAGGATCTGCTGCATCCGGTCGAGGTCGTCGTCGCTGTAGCGCCGGTGCCCCGCGTGGCTGCGCTCGCCGGGCACGAGCAGGCCGATCTCGTCGTAGTGGTGCAGCGTGCGCACCGTCACTCCGGCGAAGTCGGCGACCTGCCCCACGGAGTAGCTCATGGCTTCCGCCCTTCTTCTCTCGGTACGCGGACCAGCCTGTGTCCTCACGTCGCGTGAGGTGCAAGTCCGCCGGCCGGGAGGGTGCCGACGCCGCCCGCCGCTACCGGCTCAGCGCCGTGAACCTCCGGACCGCCAACGGCAGGAATACCCCCACGAGCACCACGGGCCAGAGCACCGCGAGGAGCCCCGCGTGTTCGGCGGCCCAGGACGTGCCGACCACTCCGGGGTCGTTGCCGAACAGGTCACGGACGGCCGTGGCCGTCGCCGACAGCGGGTTCCACTCGACCAGGGTGCCCAGCCAGCCCGGCATGTTCTCCGGAACCGTGAAGGCGTTGGAGAGGAAGCCGACCGGCCAGACCAGGATCTGCACGGTCGCCACCAGCTCCGGCCTGCCCGCGATCATCGCCAGGTGGATGCCGAGCCACAGCATCGCGAAGCGCAGCATCATCAGCAGCCCGACGGCTCCGAGGACCGCCCCGAACGAGCCGTGCCAGCGCCAGCCGATCGCGAGCCCGACGCCCATCATGACCAGCAGCGAGACGAACGACTGGAGCATGTCGGCGATCGAGCGCCCCACCAGCACCGCACCGCTGGTCATCGGCATGGACCGGAACCGGTCGATCACCCCCTTGTTGAGGTCCTGGGTGACCGCCACCATCGTCGCGTCGAGCCCGAAGACCATGGTCAGCGCGAACATGCCGGGCACGAGGAACTCGGCGTACTCCCCCGCGATGCCCTTCCCGCCGCCGATCAGGTAGGCGAACATCAGCAGCAGCATCACCGGGAAGACGAGGCCCACCAGCACCTGCACCGGCTGCCGCGCCCAGTGGGCGAGCTCGCGCCGCGTCATGGTCCAGGAGTCGGTCACGGCCCAGCTCATCGGCGTACTCACACGGTGTCCTTCGTACGTTCCGTCAGGGTCAGGAAAACCTCGTCCAGCGTGGGCCTGCGCAGCGCCACGTCCTCCGCGTCGATGCCGGCGTCCCGCAGGGCCCGCACGACGCCCGTGAGGGCCTCCATGCGGTCCGTGACGGGCGCGGAGGCCAGGCGGCGGTCCGCGTCCACCGTGGCGCCCGTGGGCAGCAGCGCGGCCGCCTCGGCGAGCTGGGCCGCGTCCCGCACCACCACGTCGATCCGGTCGCCGCCCAGCTTCGCCTTGAGGTCGTCCGCCGTGCCCTCCGCGACGACGCGCCCGCCGTCGATCACCGACATGCGGTCGGCCAGCTGGTCGGCCTCCTCCAGGTACTGCGTGGTCAGGAGCACGGTGGTGCCGCCGCCGACCAACGAGCGCACCGAGTCCCACACCTCCGCGCGGCCGCGCGGGTCGAGGCCCGTGGTGGGCTCGTCCAGGAAGAGCACCTCCGGGTCGGTGACCAGGGAGGCCGCGAGGTCCAGACGGCGCCGCATGCCGCCGCTGTACTGCTTGACCGCCTTGCGCCCGGTCTCCGCCAGACCGAACCTCTCCAGGAGCTCGTCGGCCCGCACGCGCGCGTGGCGGGCGCCCAGGTGGTGGAGCCGCCCGAACATGTCCAGGTTCTGCCGGCCGCTCAGCTCCTCGTCCACCGCGGCGTGCTGGCCGAGCAGCCCGATGCGCCTGCGCACCTCGTCGGGCCTGCGCCGCACGTCGTGCCCCGCGACCTCCACACGGCCCTCGTCGGGCCGCAGGAGGGTGGCGAGCATCCGCACCGCCGTGGTCTTGCCCGCGCCGTTCGGCCCGAGCACTCCGTGGACCGTGCCGCGCTCCACCCTCAGGTCGAGGCCGTTCAGCGCCTTCTTCGGTGCCTTCTTCTGTCCGTACGTCTTGTGCGCGCCCTCGACGACGATCACGTCCGTCATCCGGCTCCCTTCTGATCTTGTAGTCAAACTTGACTAGGCGAGGAAAGTAACCGAGGGCAACTCATTCGTCAAACTTGATTAGCGGTGGCGCTGCTCCGCGTGCTCAGCGACCGCCGTCCGCCGTCCGCCGTCCGCCACGATCAGCGGTCGCCCTCCGCATGCCGGGCCCCCGTCGCAAACGGGTTCTCCTCGCCGTCGGCGAGCACGCCCACGAAGGGGTCGCCCTCGCCCGCGAAGGTGTACGCGCCACCTTCGACGCGCGCGATGAGGCTCCGGGTCCAGTCCGCACCCGTGTCGGCGGAGTGCACCCAGTAGTTCATGATCTCGCCGATGTGGCCCAGCTGTTCGGGGCCGTCCTCGGGCGTGTAGTACTCGGTGACGGAGGTACGCCACTCCTCGATGCGCCGCACCCGCTCCTTGAGCAGGCCCACGACCTCCTCGCGCGGCAGGTCCACCATGAGGCCGAGCGCCGCCGTGAGGATGTCGGGCCGCTGGTCGTACATCGTCAGGGACTCGCGGAGCAGGGCGAGGTACTGCTCCGTGCCCTGCTCCGTCATCTCGTACTCCGTGCGCGGCGGGCCGCCGGCCGTCGACGGGGCGATCTCGTGCGCGCGCAGCAGCCCTTGCTTCGCCAGCTGCTTCAGGGCGTGGTAGATCGACCCGGGCTTGGCGTTGGACCACTCGTGGGCGCCCCAGTACTCCAGGTCGTTGCGGACCTGATAGCCGTGAGCGCGGCCGTGCTGGCGCACGGCCCCCAGAACCAGCAACCGGATCGCCGACATGTACCGCGCCCTTTCCCTCAGCCCCCGGACCTGTCCATCCGCCCCCGGTCATCAACTTTGACTAGGGTAGCCCCGCTCAAGCGCCACCAGTTTGCTCGAGCGCCACGAGCTCGAAGGCCGTCTTTCCGTCCAGGGACTCGCGGACGATGTCCGCATGGCCCGCGTGCCGCCCGATCTCCTCGACCAGGTGCAGCATCAGCCAGCGCATCGACACGACGCCGTCCTTGGGGAACCACGGCGCCTCGGGCAGCGGGAACGTGTCGTCCAGGCTCGGCACCCCGCGGATGAACTCCTCGGTCTCACGGGCGACCTCGTCCCAGAACGCCAGCGTCCCGGCGAGCGTCTCGTCCGCCACGAGACGGAAGCCGTCGCCCCAGGTCTCCTGCGTGCGGACCTTCTCGTTGGGCTTCTGCTGGGCCATGCGCAGCCAGTTGAGCTCCATCTCGGCGACGTGCTTCACGAGGCCGCCGAGGGTCAGCTCGCTGGCGCTCGGGCGGGCCTTCGCCTGCTCGTCGGTCAGGCCGATGACCGAACGGCGGATGCCGCCCCGCTGAGCCTCCACAAAGGCGATCAGGGCGCCGCGCTCGTCTCCGTGGGCTTCCGAGCTGACGTGGGTGACCATGGTGTCCGCCTCTTCTTCGATGCGTCTTCGGTGCGCCGGGCTTTCCGACACCACAGACGCTACGGAGCCTTGCGGTCAGTTTCTGTCCGCAAGGCTCCGTGGAAATTCTCTGAAGGGTCAGAAGGGTCAGAAGGGGAAGCGCGACCTGCCGTGCTGGACCGAGATCCACTTCTGGGTGGTGAAGGCGTCCACCGTGGACTCGCCGTTCAGCCGTCCCACGCCGGAGTTCTTCTCGCCGCCGAACGGCACGATCGCCTCGTCGTGCACGGTGCCGTCGTTCACGTGGATCATGCCGGTCCTGACGCGCTTGGCGATCCGGACGCCGCGCTCCGTGTCGGCGGTGTGCACGGCGCCGCTCAGGCCGTACGGAGTGTCGTTGGCGATGCGGACCGCCTCGTCCTCGCCGTCGAAGGGCAGCAGCAGGGCGACGGGGCCGAAGATCTCCTGGCCCAGGATCGGGGAGTCGTGCGGGAAGTCCGTGAGGATCGTGGGGGCGACCACGTTGCCCTGGGTGCTCCCGCGCAGCAGGGCCTTCGCGCCGGAGGCGACGGCCTGCTCGACGACGGCCGTGACGGCGTCCGCCTGCGAGGAGTTGATGAGCGGGCCGATGTGGGTGGCAGGGTCGGCCGGGTCGCCGACCTTCAGGCCCGCGACCTTGGCGACGAACTTCTCGGTGAACTCCGCCTGCACGGCACGGTCCACGAGGATGCGGTTGGCGGCCATGCAGACCTGGCCCTGATGCACGAAACGGCTGAAGACCGCCGCGTCCACGGCGTAGTCGATGTCGGCGTCGTCGAGGACGATCAGCGCGCTGTTGCCGCCCATCTCCAGGATCGAGCGCTTGAAGTGCGAGGCGCAGACCGTGGCGACGTGGCGGCCCACGCGGTCCGAGCCGGTGAACGAGATGACGCTCGGCACGGGGTGCTCTATGAGGGCGTCGCCTATCTCGGCTATGTCCGTGATCACGACGTTGAGCAGACCGGCCGGGAGGCCCGCGTCCTCGAAGACCTTCGCGAGCAGGCTGCCGCCCATCACCGGGGCGTTCTGGTGCGGCTTGAGCACCACGGCGTTGCCGAGGGCGAGCGCCGGGGCGACGGTCTTGGTGGAGAGGAACAGCGGGAAGTTGAAGGGGCTGATGACGCCCACGACGCCGACCGGGAGGCGGTAGAGGCGGTTCTCCTTGCCGTCCTCCGGCGAGGGCAGGACACGGCCCTCGGGGCGCAGTGCGAAGTGGACGGCCTCGCGCAGGAACTCCTTGGTGAGGTGGATCTCGAAGGCCGCCTTGAGCCGGGTGCCGCCCAGCTCGGCGATGATCGCCTCGGTGATCTCTTCCTCGCGGTCCTCGATGATCCGCAGGGCACGCTCGAAGACGGCACGCCGGGTGTACGGATTCGTCTCCGCCCAGTCCTTCTGCGCGCGCTCGGCGGCGCGATAGGCCTGGTCGACCTCGTCCGCGGTGGCGACCGTGATGGACGCCAGCTTCTCTCCGTCGTACGGATTGAAGTCGATGATGTCCCAGGAGCCCGACCCGGCCTTCCACTCCCCGTCGATGTACTGATGGGCCAGGTCGGTGAAGAAGGACATGAGCGGACCCCTTGCCGCGGCAGCAGACGGCCGCAAACGGAAGCAGACACCTGATCTCACGTCATAGTACTTATGTTTCAGGTGAGTTGGAGCAGACCACGGAGAAGATCCCGGCTGCCCACCGGATCGGGGCTGTCCTTCTGCAGCTGCGCCACCACGCGCTCGTACTGGGCGACTTCCTCCGCCTTGTCGAGATAGAGGGCGCCGGTGAGCTGTTCCACGTACACGACGTCGGAGAGGTCGGACTCCGGGAAGCTCAGCATGGTGAAGGCGCCGCTCTCCCCCGCGTGCCCGCCGAAGCTGAACGGCATCACCTGGAGGGTGACGTTCGGGCGCTCGGAGATCTCGATGAGGTGCTGGATCTGACCCCTCATCACTTCGCGGTCGCCGTACGGCCTTCGGAGCGAAGCCTCGTCCAGCACGCAGTGGAAGCGGGGCGCATGCTCGGAGGTGAGGAGCTTCTGGCGTTCGAGGCGCAGGGAGACGCGGCGGTCGATCTCGGCCTTGCTCGCGCCCTTCATGCCGCGGGCGACGACCGCGTGCGCGTACGCCTCGGTCTGCAACAGGCCGTTGACGAACTGGACTTCGTAGACACGGATGAGCGAGGCCGCGCCTTCGAGGCCGATGTATGTCTGGAACCAGCCGGGCAGGACGTCCGAGTAACTGTGCCACCAGCCGGTGAGGTTGGCTTCCTTGGCGAGTGAGAGGAGCGCGCCGCGCTCGGCCTCGTCGGTGACGCCGTAGAGCGTCAGAAGGTCCTCGACGTCCCTGGACTTGAAGCTCACCCGTCCCAACTCCATGCGGCTGATCTTCGATTCGGAGGCACGGATGGAGTACCCGGCCGCTTCGCGGGTGATGCCGCGGGATTCCCTGAGCCGCCTCAGCTGCGAGCCCAGCAGGATGCGCCGTACCACCGAGCCGCTCGACTCCCCTGCGGTCACTTCGCTCAATCCTCCCGATCGACTGGAAGCCAGCAGTCTGCCATTAAACGCTCCGGGCCGTACACGTCCGGTTACAGAAACAGAAAGGGTCCGAAAGCTCTTCAGAAGAAGTCGTGGGAAGAAATGGGCAAGAAGTGGCACGGGATCCACCAAGTCCGGCGCGTGCACGTGCATCTGCCCTTGCATCTGCTGTACGCATTCGGAACCATGGTCCGCGCGCCACGCTGTACCGACCGCACCATCGGCGACCGACCGCGCCACCGCTCCATCGCTACGTACCGCGAAACCGGGGAGTGCCTCGCATGGGGACGAATGGATCGACCATGCTCGAGCCGTTAAGGCAGGGGCTACCTCCCATCGACCCGTCCGCCGTCTCGGACGCAGCCTCCGTCGCCCTCCCCGCCCGCTACGAAGCCGTCGGCAGCGCACGCCAGTTCACCCGCAAGACGCTGGGCCAGTGGGACCTGGAAGAGAAGTTCGACGACATCGCGCTGGTGGTCTCCGAGCTCGTCACCAACGCGCTGCGCCACGCGCTCCCCGCCGACACCCCGCGCGACCATCAGGAGCCGCCCGTGCGGCTGCACCTGATGCACTGGGCGACCCGGCTGGTGTGCGCGGTGCGGGACCCCAGCGACGAGAGCCCGGTCGCGCGCGACACCGACGACGACTTCTCCGCCGAGTCGGGACGGGGCCTGTTCCTCGTGGACTCGTTCAGCGACAGCTGGGGCTGGCATCCGCTCGCCGGCGCGCTGCGCGGCAAGGTGGTCTGGGCGCTGTTCCGCCTCGGCTGAGCCGAGTGACTGATCCGGCCCCGGTCGGGCCGGGCGGCTGAACCGACCTCGGATCAGCCGCCTATCAGGTGGTCGAACTCCCCGTCCTTCATCCCCAGCAGCATCGCTTCGATCTCGGCGCGCGTGTAGACGAGCGCCGGGCCGTCCGGGAACCGCGAGTTGCGCACGGCGACGTCGCCGCCCGGCAGTTTCGCGAACTCCACGCACGAACCCTGCGAGTTGCTGTGCCTGCTCTTCTGCCAGACCACACCGTGAAGCTCCGTGGCCGCCATGCCGTTCATCGCGTGGTGCACAGATCGCTCCCCGGGTGGTGCGGTGCCGTGAGTGGCTCTAGATGCAGTGGTCAACTGTCCCGGATCATAGCTGTGTTCACATGCAGATGCATGGGCAGATGCACGTGCACGCGCGGTGTTCTCTTGGTTACAGACTTGTCAGCACCTGCTCCAAAGCCCGCATGACGTGCGAACGCCAGCCCCCGTCCATGATCTTCCGCGCCATCAGCTGCGCCGGATCGTCCGGATCGAATCCCTCGTGCACTAGGAAGAGACGCGTTCCGCGCCCTTCGTGTTCCAGGGTCCACGTAATGGTCCAGTCGGCGAAGTTGGCCGGATCCGGATCCATCCAGCGGACGCTGAGCGTCCGTTCGGCCTCGTAGGCGAGAACCTGCACGTGAACGGTGCCGGAAAAGTTCGTGTTGGGGCGCGGCACGGAGGTCATCACGTACCGGTGCCCCACTTCGAGCCGGAAGTCCTCGCTGCCGGGCATCTGCCACTGGGCGAGGAGCTCGGGCTCGGTCAGCGCGCGCCAGACCTTCGCGGGCGGGTGCGGGAAGAACTGGTCGACGCGGATCGTCGTCGGATCAGGCTCTCCGAGGCCTTCTGGTGCGGTCGTCATGACTGATCATCGTCGGGCATCCGGTCGAGAACGGCGCCGAGGCCCGTCAGCCTGTCGCGCCAGAACCGCTCGTACGGGCTGAGCCAGTCCTGCACCTCGGCGAGCGGCACGGCCTCCAGGCGGTAGATCCGCTGCCGCCCGGACCGCTCCTCCGCGACGAGACCGGCCTCCCGGAGGACCTTGAGGTGCTCCGAGAGGCTGGGCCTGCGCATGTCGAAGTGGTCGGCGAGCGCCTGGACCGGCTGCGGGCCCTCGTCGCGCAGGAGGCGCAGGACCTCGCGCCGGGTTCCGTTGGCGAGCGCGGCGAAGAGCCGGTCCTCGCGTTCGCCGGTCGTGACCATGGCCGTGGGGCCTTCCTACTCGGTGTCCTCGGTGTCCGCGGCGGCCTTGGTGCCGTTGGCGCCGTTGGCACCCCTGGTGTCCGCCGCGTCTTCCGCCGCTTCGGTCAGCAGCATCCAGCCGTTGCCGTCGGGGTCGCGGAAGGCGGCCATCCTGCCCCAGGGCAGCTCGTCCGGACCGCTCACCTCGACGCCCGCCGCGGCGAGCCGCGCGCAGTCCGCGTCGACGTCGGTCGTGATCAGCATGATCCCCTGCGCGCCACCGGGAACGAAACCGCCCATGCCGGGGCCGGAGAGCGTGAAGACGGTCTGGGCCCCGCGCGGGGCCACCTGGAGCCAGCGGCCCGGGGGCATCCGGAGGTCGGCGGTGACCTCGAAGCCGAGCACGTCGCGGTAGAAGCGGAGGGCGGCGTCCTGGTCGGAGACGGGGACGGTGAGGAAGGAGGTGTGGGTGATGTTCATGAGCACCACGATAGGTAGGACTTTCCCTACGTGTCAAACGTAGGGAAAGTCCTACCTA
>NZ_LIPN01000328.1 GCF_001418325.1 Streptomyces atriruber
GTTTCACGTGCGCGGATCCGTGGCCCGGTGCGTGTGCGGATTCGAGGCCCGGTGCGTGTGCAGATCCGGGGCCCGGTGCGTGTGCGGACTCGGGGCCAGGCACGGGCGCGGGGCCCGGCGTGTGTGCGGCGTGCGCTGCGTGTGCGGGGTGCGGGACCGTCGGGCGTTCCGTCGCCAGGGAGTCCCAGTCCGCCGGGTCGGCGTCGGGGAAATCGGCGTCTTCGTGGCCGCCCTCTTCGTCCTCCGGAGGGGGTGGCCATTCGGGGTCGTCGGCCGGAGGCACGTCGTCGTGCGCCGACGGGTGGGCCTCTTCGTGGGAGCGGGCGGGCTCCGGTGCGCCCTCCCCCGTCAGACGGTCCAGGTGGGCGAGGACCGTCTGCGCGGCGGCCCGGCGGCGGGCCAGGGACGCGTCGTCCAGCGGGAGCGGCCATGCCTGGTCCGCCGTCGCCTCCTGTAGCGCGGGGTTCTCCTCGTCCTCGGCGGGCTCGTCGGCCCAGGCCTCGATCTCCCCGTGGCCCGCCGCGCAGTGGTCGTACAGGGCCCGGAGGAAGTCCGAGGGGCCGCGCGGCTTCTTCTGGGAGGGGCCCCACCAGTGGCCGGATCCGAGGAGCAGGGAGCGGGGGCGGGTGAACGTCACGTACCCGAGGCGGAGTTCCTCGGTGTGCTGGTGGCCCTTCATCGCTTCGTGGAAGGCCTTCATGCCCTTGGCGTCCCACGCTTCGACGTCGGGCAGCGTGGCCGTGTCGCCGCGCAGCTCGTGCGGGACGACCTTGGCCTGGGCGGTCCACTTCTCGCGGCCCTGGGCGCTCGGGAAGGTGCCGTTGACCAGGCCGGGGACGGCGACGACGTCCCACTCCAGGCCTTTGGACCGGTGGGCGGTGAGCACCTTGACGGTGTTCTCGCCGCCCGGCAGTGCGTTGTCCAGGCCCTTCTCGTACTGGGCGGCGGTGCGCAGGAAGCCGAGGAAGGCGAGGAGTGTCGCCCCGCTGTCGTTCGCGGCGAAGGAGGCGGCGACGTCCAGGAAGTTGGAGAGCGTCTCGCGGCGGCGGGCCGCCAGGGCGCCCGGGGACGCGGAGAGCTCCACCTCCAGGCCGGTCACGGCGAGGACGCGGTGCAGCACGTCCATCAGCGGGTCGGACAAGGAGCGGCGCAGCTCGCGCAGTTCGGCCGCGAGCCGGGCGAAGCGCACCCTGGCATCCGCCGAGAAGGGCAGCCCGTCGTCCGCTCCGGAGGGGTCGTCCGGGGCGAGGGGGGTCTCCAGGAACGTGTCCAGCGCGTCCGCGAGCGATATCACCTCGGCCGGGTCGACCCCCTCGACGGCTTCGGCGAGGCGCCGGTCGGGGTCTTCGGGAGCGGCGTGCCCGGGGCGCACGAGGAGGCGGGCGCGGCGGCCGAGGAGGGCGAGGTCGCGGGCGCCGATGCGCCAGCGGGGGCCGGTCAGGAGCCGCACCAGGGAGGCGTTCGCCCCCGGGTCCTGGAGGACCTCGCAGACGGCGACGAGGTCGGCGACCTCGGGGAGGTGCAGCAGCCCGGAGAGGCCGACGACCTCCACGGGGACGTCGCGGGCGACGAGCGCCGCCTGGATCTCGGCGAAGTCCGTGGCCGTGCGGCACAGGACGGCGATCTCGCCGGGTGCCTTGCCGGTGCGCACGAGGTGGGCGATGGAGTCGCCGAGCCAGTCGATCTCTTCGGCGTGCGTGCGCAGCAGGGCGCAGCGCACCACGCCGTCCCGCTCGGCGCCCGGGGCGGGCCGCAGCGCCTCCACGCCCGCGTGCATGGCGCGCAGGGGCTCCGCGAGGTTGTTGGCGAGGTCGAGGAGGCGGCCGCCGCTGCGGCGGTTCTCGCTGAGCGCGTGGCGGGCGGCGGGGCGGCCGTCGGCGTGCGCGAAGTGGTCGGGGAAGTCGTCGAGGTTCGCCACCGAGGCGCCTCGCCAGCCGTAGATGGCCTGGCAGGGGTCGCCGACCGCGGTCACCGGGTGCCCTGTGCCGCCGCCGAAGAGGCCGGACAGGAGGATGCGCTGGGCGACCGACGTGTCCTGGTACTCGTCGAGGAGGACGACGCGGAATTCGTCGCGGAGGATCTCGCCGACCTCCGCGCGGGTGTCGGCCAGTGTCGCGGAGAGGGCGATCTGGTCGCCGAAGTCGAGGAGGTCGCGGGAGCGCTTCGCCGCGCGGTACCTGCCGACGAGCTCGGCCAGTTCGAGCCGGGCCGCCGCCGTCTCGGGGACCTTGCGCAGGTCGGCGTTGGTGAGCTTCACGCCGTCCAGGGCGCGCAGCAGTCCGGTGTCGTACGCGTGCAGGCGCTCGGGGCTCACCAGGTGCTCGGCGAGCTCGCTGTCGAGGGCGAGGAGGTCGCTGACGAGGTCGGGGAAGGACCGGGTGAGCGCGGGATAGGGACCGGGGGCCTCGCGCAGCACGCGCGCGGCGAGCTGGAAGCGGGTCGCGTCGGCGAGGAGGCGGGAGGTCGGCTCCAGGCCGATGCGCAGGCCGTGG
Source organism: Streptomyces atriruber (assembly GCF_001418325.1). Lineage (GTDB taxonomy): Bacteria > Actinomycetota > Actinomycetes > Streptomycetales > Streptomycetaceae > Streptomyces > Streptomyces atriruber. The sequence goes on from NZ_LIPN01000328.1 coordinate 2,493, forward strand.
TCGGTCAGGAGGCGGCCCGCGAAGGCGTGGTACGTGGAGATGACCGGCTCGCCCGGCGGGTTGTCGGGGTCGACCGCGTCGGGGTCGGTGACGCCCGCCTTGACGAGGGCGTGGCGCACCCGCTCGGCGAGCTCGCCCGCCGCCTTGTTCGTGAACGTCAGGCCGAGGACCTGCTCGGGGGCGACCTGCCCGGTGCCGACGAGCCACACCACGCGCGCCGCCATCACGGTCGTCTTGCCGGAGCCGGCTCCGGCCACGATCACCTGCGGGGCGGGCGGCGCGATGATGCAGGCCGTCTGCTCCGGGGTGAACGGGATGCCGAGGAGCTCCTTGAGCTGCTCGGGATCGGTGATGCGAGGTGACACATCAGAGAGGCTAGCGGTGGCCACCGACAACCGGGGCGGACCCGGACCCGGGCGGCCACCGCCCGCTCATGGGACGCGTGGGGGTCAGGAACCCGCGGAGAGCTTCGCCGGGTCGACGACCTCGCTGGCCGGCGGCGCCTTCACGTCGACGGCCTTGCCGTAGTCGCTGAAGGTCACGGAGCCGGGCTCGTCGCTGCCCTTGTTCACGACCTTCAGGAAGTAGGGCTTGCCCTCCATGGCGACGTAGAACGTCGTGGTCTCGTCGCCCTTCTTCTTGGTGAGGACGGCGGCCTTCGTGCCGTCGACCTCGGCGTCGTCCTCACGCTTGAGGTTCTTGAGCTTGTCGGACTTGAACATGTCGTCCGGGTTGCAGACGCTCTCACCCTTGTTGGGCGACTTCACCCAACGGCCCTTGAGGAGTTCGGCCGTGCTGCCACCGCCCTGGGACTCCCAGAACTTGTCGTCGGCCTTTACGTACGAGGTCTTTCCGGAGGCCAGGAACTCTGCGGTGCCCTTCTTCGGCGAGCCCATCGTGCCCTTGCAGTCGCCCGACTCGGCGACGGAGAACTTGATGTTGCTCACCTCGCCCTTCTGCTCCATCTTGCCCTGCATCGTGAAGGAGCCGGCGTCCTTGGACGCCTTGGAGGCCTTGTCGGCGATCTTGTCGGCGCTCATGCCGTCGAAGGGGTCCTTGTCCCCGTCGCTGCTGCAGCCCGTCACGCCGATGACGGCGGCGGCACAGGCGACGGCCACTGCCAGGAGCTTCCGGTTGGCTGCCATATACGCGCATCTCCTCGAAAAGGTGCACTTTCAGCCAGTGCACAGGGTGTCTTTACGGAGACTTTAGATTGCTCCGGGGGGTGCTATGCCCCGGAGTGACGCGACGTGACAATCGCCACGGGTGGGGCGTGCCGGGTCAGTCCACCACATGGCGGCCCTCCGGGCGCGCACTGCACGAGGCGCGGAAGGCGCAGTGTGTGCAGTGCTGGCCGACCGTGGGGGCGAAGCGTTCGTCGAGGACCTTGCCCGCGGCCGTCGCGAGGAGGTCCCCGATCCACTCTCCGGAGAGGGCTTCCTGGGCCTGCACCTTGGGGAGGGCGTCGCCGCCGTTCTTCTTCGCGGCGCCTTGGCGCAGCTGCACCAGTTCGGCACCGCCCGGCTCGGGACGTACGCCTTCGAAGAGTTCGTCGGCCGCACCCTCGCGGACCGCCAACTGGTAGACCGCGAGCTGCGGATGGCGGGCCACCTCGGCGGCGCTCGGGGACTGCTTGCCGGTCTTGAAGTCCACTACATATGCGCGGCCTTCCGCGTCCTGTTCGACCCGGTCCATGGAGCCGCGCACCCGTACTTCGTAGGACCCTGCTTCCAGGGTCACGTCGAAGCCGTGCTCGCTGGCTACGGGAGTGCGGCTCGCGCGGTCCATCACGTGCCACTGGAGGAACCGCTCCAGCGCCACGCGCGCGTTCTCCTTCTCCTGTGCCGACTTCCAGGGGGCGTCGAACGCCAGCGCGTCCCATACCGAGTCGAGGCGCTCCATGAGGACGGCGAGGTCGGCGGGGGTGCGCCCGGAGGCCACCTCGTCGGCCAGGACGTGCACCACGTTGCCGAAGCCCTGGGCGGCGGTCGCGGGCGCGTCCGCCTTCACCTCTCGACCCAGGAACCACTGGAGGGCGCAGGTGTTGGCGAGCTGGTCGAGTGCGCTTCCGGAGAGCACGACGGGCTTGTCGCGGTCCCGCAGGGGCACCTCGCTCGCCGTCGGTTCGTACATGCCCCACCAGCGGTAGGGGTGCGCGGCCGGCACGAGGGGGCGGCCGTCGGTGTCGCCGAGCGCGGCGAGGCGGGCCAGGCGCTGGGCCGCCGCCTCGCGCAGGGCTCCCGAGACGCGCGGGTCGACGGTGGTCGCACGCAGTTCGGCGACGAGCGCCGCGACGGACAGCGGGCGGCGCGGGCGGCCCGTTATGTCCTTGGGCTCCACGCCGAGTTCGGTCAGGAAGCGGGACGGCTGGTCGCCGTCCTCCGCGGGCGCCTTCACCGCGGTCACGACGAGACGCTCCCGCGCGCGCGTGGCGGCGACGTAGAACAGGCGGCGCTCTTCGGAGAGGAGCGCTCCGGGGGTCAGCGGCTCGGCGAGGCCGTCGCGCCCGATACGGTCGGCCTCCAGGAGGGAACCGCGGCGGCGCAGGTCGGGCCAGAGCCCCTCCTGGACGCCCGCGACCACGACGAGCCGCCACTCGAGCCCCTTGGAACGGTGTGCCGTCATCAGACGCACGGCGCCGGGGCGGGCCGCCCGGCGCGTGAGCGTGTCCGCGGCGATGTCCTGCGCCTCGGTCTCCTCCAGGAAGTTGAGGGCACCGCGACCGCCCGTGCGCTCCTCCGCGCGGGCCGCGGCCGCGAACAGGGCGCACACGGCGTCGAGGTCACGGTCGGCGTTGCGGCCGGCCGCGCCGCCGCGCCGCGCGGTGCGTTCCAGGCGCTTGGGCCAGGGCGTGCCGTCCCACAGCTCCCACAGCGCCTCCTCGGCCGTGCCGCCGCCCGCGAGGCGCTCACGGGCCTTGCGGAGCAGCGCGCCGAGCCGCTGGGCGCCGCGGGCGTACGTCGGGTCGTGCGCGACGAGCCGCTCCGGCTCGGCGAGGGCGCGGGCCAGCAGTTCGTCGGAGGGCGGCGGCAGGTGGTTGCCCGCCGCGCGCTCCTCCTCGCGCAGGGCGCGGCCCAGTCGGCGCAGGTCGGCGGCGTCCATACCGGCCAGCGGGGACGTCAGGAGGGTGAGAGCGGTCTCGGTGTCGAGCCAGGCGGGAGCGGTCGCTCCGCTTCCGGCCGCCTCCCCCTCCGCTTCTCCGTCCGCCTCCGCTTCTCCGTCCGCCTCCGCTTCTCCGTCCCCCTCCGCTTCTCCCTCCTCCTCCGACGTCGGCGCCCCCTCGGACTCGGGCTCCCGGTCCGACTCGGGCTCCTGATCCGACTCCGGCTTCTGCTCCGGCTCCGGCTCGGAAGCAGCCGCCTCCGAAGACACCCCCTGCGAAGACGCCGTCTCCGAAGACACCGCCTCCGAATCAACCGCCATCGCCACCACCCGCAGCGCCGTCAGCAGCGGTGTCACCGCCGGCTCATGGCGCAGGGCGATGTCGTCGCCGTCGATTTCCAGGGGCACGCCCGCCGCGCTGAGGCTGCGGCGGACCGCGGGGATCGTGCGGGCGCCCGCACGGAC
>NZ_LIPN01000329.1 GCF_001418325.1 Streptomyces atriruber
CCCGAACACCCCGCCCCCGGACGCGCGCGGCTCCCCCGGGGGCACAAACACGGCCCTCCTACTTCTGCGTCACCCTGGCCTCCGGTCGTCCTGTCCGTCGGCCGCTACTCGTCCTCGTCGGGTTCCGTGATCCCGAGGTCGACACGCATGACGCGGCGCATCCTCCACAGGGGACCCCACACCTGCTCCAGGCTCTCCCGGGCGGTCTCCAGGTTCTCGCCCGGCTGGGCGGTGCCCACGTCGAGACGCATCAACACGCCGTAGGCATCGCCGAGAAGGCGGTTCGCCGTGCTGGCCGCCTCGGCCACCCCGTCGGGCAGCACCATCTGGGCCTCCGCGTGCCGCATCCGCTGCTCACGGCGTGCCCGCGCCAGATCCGCCCGCAGTTCCTCGGTCACCTCACCCTTCTCCAGGGCGTGGAAGACGTTCGTCATCGCGTTGGCCAAGTCGCGCGTGCCGGCGCTGAGCGTGGCGTAGCACGTGCGCCGCGCCTCCAGCCGGGCCAGCCGCGTGGCGTACTCGCGCTCGTCCTGCTGCAGCCGCCTGACGTGATCCAGCTCGCGGACCCTGGTCCGGTCGGCGCTGCGCTGTGTGATCACGGCGGCCGCGAGGGTGCCGCCGATGCCCAGCACCGCGATCACGATCTGGCTGATGGAGCTGTCCAACCCGGCCCTCCCCGGCGTACGGCTGTCCTGCGCACCCGCAGTCAACCACCAACCGGAATTCACCGCCGCATTGGACGGCCGTCGACGTACGACGACGGTTTCAGCACAGCAGCAGCGCCGCCTGCCAAGGCAGTTGGCCCTGAGGAGCCTCGGGGTTCGTGGCATGGCGCAGGGCCAGTGCGGCGCCTGACGCGCCGTCCAGGAATCCGGGCCGGTGCACGAGGGTGCCCTCGCCCGGTGCGGCGGCAGGCCATACGAAGGGATGCGCGGGGTCCGCCGCGGCCGCCAGGGACTCCGTCAGCACCGGTAGGAATGAGCGCAGTTCGGCGCCGCCGGGCTCCTGGGCCATGAGGGCCACGATCGTGGTGAGGCCGGCGAGGCCGTGGCAGAGGGTGGGGTCGGCGAAGTCGGCCCGGTCGCAGGTGAGGGCGACCGCGGCCACCGCCTGTTGGTTCCAGTCGGGCTCCTTGAGCGCCAGCGCGGCCAGTTGGAGGGAGCGGGCGACGCCGGGGGTTCCGTAGCACCAGCCGGTGCGTGCCTCGGCCAGGTCGGGACGGGTGCCGCCGGACGCTGCCGCGAGTTCGGCCGCCAGCGGGACGATGTTGGGCCAGCCCGCGCCGTCCGCGCTGCGGCGTGCCAGGAGCCATTCGGCGATGGTCCGGATGGCCCGTTCCTGGCCGGGCACGCGGAACCCCGCCCGGTGGGCGAGGGAGAGCAGCGCGAGCGGGCCGGGGATGCCGTGGGCCAGGCCGACGTTGAGGTGACCACCGGGGATACCGTCCGGCTCACTGACCAGCACCGGGTCGCTCGTCCACCAGCCGGGCAGCGTCCGTCCGCCCGGCCCGGTCACCGGGCGGGTGAGCGCGACGAGGTGGGCGAGCAGGAGTTCGGTGGTCTCCCGGTGGTCGGGCCCGGCCGCCAGGAGCAGACGGCCCAGGCCGGAGAGGCCCGCCACCACGTCGTATCCGTGCATCCGCGCCCCGGCCTCGCCCGCCGCCACGCGCGGTGTGTCCGCTTCGACGATGCGTCGTACGAGCAGGGCGACTTGAGCGTCCAGCCTGGTGAGCAGCCCGGCGTACGCACCGGGCCGGTCGACCGCCGTGCGGGCGGCGAAGGCCACCGCGGGCAGCCCGGCGTACAGCCCTTCGCGCGCGGGCCGGCGCACGCCGGTGACCGCGGCCGTCAGGTGGGCGTGCGTGGCTCGCCCGTAGGCGGGATCGGTGTGGGCGAGTGACGCGAGGAGCAGGGCGACGCCCGGATGGCCGTCCGCGAGGGACTGCGGGTGCCACAGGGAGCGGGGCTCGGCCGCCTCCGGCGTCTGGGCCCTGGTCACGCGCTCGGCGAGGGCCACCGGGTCGGTGACGCGCTCCGCGAGCAGCGCGACGGGGTGCTCGGTCATGCGCGGGCCCTTTCCCGGTCGAGGTGGGCCCGGACGGCGCCGCGGGCCACGGCCAGTGCCTGTGCCTCGGCCGTACGGTCGACCCCCAGGCGCCGGTTGCAGTGCATGTGGACGAGGGAGGCGAGCACCGCGGTCGCGGAGACGCTCAGCGCGCCCCGGTCCTGCTCCTGTCGCACCAGCCGCCCGAAGCGTTCGGACGCCGCGTGGTGCGGGTGTGGCTCCGGGTCCTGTGGCGTGATGCGGGCGAGAGCCGTCTTCCTGCGTGCCGCGAAGGCCTTGTGGTGTTCTTCCCGCTTGGGATAGGTGCTGGTGAGCCAGTGCCGCCAGTCTCCGCCGTAGCCCCGGTGGAAGGCCGCCACCAGCGCGGTCACGTCGTGCGCGGCGGACAGGATCGCGTCGTCCGTCGGAGCCGCGAGGCGCTCGACGACGAGCCCGCTGTCCGCGTGGAACACCTCCTCGGCCGCTCCGAGCAGGACCGGCCCCCCGTACCGTTCGAGCTCGGGGGCATAGCTGTCGATGCGCAGGCCTCGGGCGGTCCCGTCGGCGGAGAGCTGTCGTGCCAGATCGTGGAGTCGGGGCAGGACGGTGCCGTTGAGCAGGGCCGGGTGGCCGTGCAGGCGCAGCCGCAGGTGCGGGTCGGGGTCGGCGTACCGGATGAAGAACCATCGGTCGACGCCGCCCGGCTCCTGGTCCGGGGAGGGCAGCTCGGCCAGGAAGCGGCGCAGCGGTCCGGTCAGGACCTCGTTCTGGCGCTCGGCGGACGTGTAGAGCGTCGCATAGAGCCAGGGGCCGCCGGGCGGGATCTCGCCGGTGCCGCCGCGGGATGCCGGGAGCGCGGTGCGCACGGGCCGCGCGGCCTGCCGTGGCGGCTCGGCCCGTCGCGAGCGGGGGATCAGGGTCACGACCGCTTCCGCTTCGTGGGCCCCGCCCGGGCCCTGGAGCCATCCGCTGTCCAGGTCCTGGCCCTGGAGCGGCTCGTGGACCTCGGCCGCGCCCGTCCGCGCGTACTCGCGCAGCAGGATCTCCCGGTGCGCGGGGACGGCGAGGTTGAGCGGAATGCGGTGGTCGCCGAGGGCGAGCTGGACGTGGTCGGGCACCTGCCAGAGCTCGCGCCACTCCTCCAGGGACAGTCCGGCCGCGTCGTCGAGGCGCCAGCGAGCAGGCGTCAGGAGGGTGCGGCCGACGCGGACAGCGGGCAGGAAGGGCAGGTCCTCGGCGGCGCCCCACTCCCACAGGCGCCACTGCCTGCGCCGGAACGCGGCGGCTTCGACGAGGAAGCGCACCGCGTTGGGCGCGGTGAGTTCGCGATTGAGGACGTGCAACGCGGACGGTGTCAGCTCACGGCCCAGTGAGACGGACACGATCCGGAAGCCCTCGGAGTCGGCGCAGACGGCGATGTCGTCGAGGGTCAGGTCGGTGACGCCCGGCACGTCGGGTCCGGGATGGGCACCGACGACGAGGCGCCCGTCCAGCCACGTCGGTACCTGCGCGACGTTGGCGTGCCGGTGGTGGGATGCCTGGTGGTGGATCTGTACGGGGAGACGGCCGGTGGTGTCGTCGCGGGCGCTGCGTACCGTGTGCCGGATCTCTTCGCCCTGCGCGGGCTCGAAGAGGTGGGCGAACCGTCCCATGAGCCCGCCGGAGGTGGTGGCCGCGCCATTGACGACGAGGGTGAAGTCGCCGCGGTCGACGGCGGCGGCCGACTCCGCCGCGACCCGCACGATGAGTTCGAGTGCGGGCGGTCGTGAGCTGTCGGCGGCGCCGTCCCGGTCGCCGGACTCACCTCGGTCGGCGCGTTCGAGTCTGTGCAGCCACTCCTCGTCCAGGACGACCTCGCGCGATCCGCGCGCCTGTGCCCCGGCCGCGAGCCCCAGCAGCAGCCGCTGCCGTTCGCCTCCCGAGGAGGTGGGCCCGGGAGCGGGGCGGTGGCTCGGGGGCAGCCGGTATCCGGCCGGGGCACCGAGGCCGATGTCGGGGTCGATGAGCTCCTTGACGGGAACGTGGCGCCCGAGGCCGTAGCGCTCCACGAAGTCCTGGTGATAGCCGGTCAGCCGCCCTCCGCCGGGAGGAGCGAGCCGCCACAGCGCGTCGGCGGCGCGCTCCAGTTCGCGGGCGACCTCATGCGCGAGCACGACGGTGCCGTCCAGGCGCAGGTCCACTTGCACGGCGTGCGGGGAGGCGCCGGGCGATGCGTCCTTCATGGCCCCGACTGCGGTGCCAAGTGCCGTACGCCAGGCCTCTCTTCCCTCGCCGAGCGGGGTACGGGTGTAGTCGTCCAGGGAGGCGCGGAGCCCGGCGATGCGCCGGGCCGCGGGGGTCCCGGCCGGCAGCAGCGCCTCGACGTGTGCCAGGGGGTCGGGGGTGTCCAGGGGCGGACGCAGTTCCGTCAGCAGGACCTCCGCGCCGATGAGCTGGGCGACGAGCCGGGCCACGGCGCCTTCGGGGGCCCCGGGGAACCGCGCCTCGACCTCGCCGATCAGGTCGTCGCAGCGGACGGGGCGGGCGGCGGCTTCGAGCAGCGCGCGCACGACCGGCGTGTGGCGCAACGTACGTGACGTGGGGCGGTTTTCGCCCGGCGGGACGGTGGTGCCCGAACCCGGTCCGGCCGGTGCGAAGGGCAGCACCAGGCGCCCGCCGCGCACGAAGCACAGCCCGTTGGCCACCACGCTCAGCCCTCGGTGCACGGTCGGATCGCGCTCCCACTCGGCGATCAGTCGAGCCATCAGACCCGCGTCGAGCCGTGCGGCCTTGTGCCCGGTGCCGCTGAGTTCGCCCTTGGTGGCCGCGCCGAAGGAACCCCACATGACGCCCGCGAGCAGACCGAAGGGAGTGGGTCGCGAGGCGGCACGGAGCAGGTACCGGGTCACCGCTCGATGGGCCTTGCGAAGGTCGGACGCGGCGACCGGGGTGCCCGCGAGGACGGTCTCGACGGTGCGGGCGAGCGAGGGACTCGACACGTCCAGGGCCTCGCGGAACCGTGTGTCGGCGAGCAGCTCGGCCAACTGCGAGCGGAGCTCGTCGGGTCCGTCCCCGGCCGCTCGCCGCTCCGGGTCCTTTCGGCTCTCCGACGCCCCGGTCTGCCAGGTCGCGTGGGCTCTACGGCGTGGCAGGAGTGGCGCCCTCACGAGCACGCCGTCCGCGCAGCGAAACACAGGTTCTGCGTTTTGGCCATGCCGCATCTGCGCCATCAATCCTTTCTGGGTGCCCCATGAAACGAAGCCGGGAATCACGTATTCCCCGGCCCGGGATTGCCGTCACACTACCCAGGCCCCCATCGGTCCGTAACCCCTTGACTCCGTCCGTTATTCGTACCTAGATTCCGATACCGTCACCCAAGAGTGACGATTCGTTCGGTTTCACAGGTGCCACCGGAAGGAATAGCCATGACCGAAAGCCTGACTGAAGACCTGTTCGACATCGACCTCACCGAGACCGCCATCCAGGACGTCGCGCAGGACAGCGCCGCGGGCTCGATCTCCGACGACTCCTGCTTCCGCACGTGCACGACCTGTTCGCTCTGCTGACGCAGGCTCTATGAATGAGGCCGGTTCCGGTGCTGTTCCGCAGGGCCGGAACCGGCCCCGCCGCGCGACAATCAGCCGAACTCGGGGGCACCGCCTATTGCCCTTTCGGGCAAGACCTCCCGCACCGACGGGCAGGGCTTTCGCGCACGCCACCGCGCCGCGGATATTTGGGCGTACCATCCGGCGGCCTTTTCTTTTATGCATTGCGTATCGCCAATGAGCGACTGGAATCCCGTTCAGGATGCGACTGCCCGCGCCGGCTCAGCATTCGCCCCGCACGCATCCGCACGACGGTTTTCCTGTTTCGTGGATTCCCGGTGTGCGGGCCGCAGGGTGCAGGGTGCACGCGCGGACATCGACGCCCGTGTACGGCACCACGGTGCGGCCCGATGGACGGCACGCGCGCATCCCCCGACCGCGCGTGCCGTCACTCCCGATGTTGGGACGCCGACAACTATCGCGCGGCAGACGGGAGGCCGCGATCCTTTCGTCAGGGGCCGAAACCATGGGTGGCGGAGGCCAGCAGCGCGGCGCCCAGCTGCGTGGTCGCGTGCAGGACCGCCTTGCCGTCGCGGCGGGTGGTGATCAGGGCGGCCCTGCGCAGCACGGCCGCGTGCTGGCTGGCCGTCGCGGGCGAGATGCCGAGGCGGCGGGCCAGTTCGGTCGTGCTGCAGCCGTCGGCCGCGGCCGCGAGCACGGCGGCCCTGGGCCGCCCCATCAGATCGTCGAGCGAGCGCTCGTCGGCCTCCTCCGTGAACCAATGCGCGGAGCCGTCCACCTCCTCGCCGACCGTGGGCAGGGCCAGCACAGGCGGCTGATCCGGGTCCACGAGGCTCAGCAACAGCTCCGCCCGCTGCGACGAGAACACTGTCGGCGCGATGGTGAGCCCGCGCCCCCGCAGGTGGATGTCCGCGTCGCGGGGATGGCGCACTTCGAGCACGGGAGGCCGCCAGCGCACCAGTGGGCCGCTCAGCGTCTGCAGCAGCCGCTCGACCCCGCCGTCGGCCATCGCACGCACATAACCGGACCGGGCCGACTCCAGGTGCAACCGCATCTGCGGCCAGTACGGGGCGACGGCCACCCGATGGCAGGCCCGCAGCGCCTCGGCCAACTGGAGCCGGGCCTCACGGTCGCCGTCGGCCAGGCTCCGGGCCCACGCACGATGGGCGGGAGGGACGTCGAGGTACTCGACTTCGAGGCGCGTCAGCGCACGTGGAGCCGCCAGCAGGTTGTCGACCGCCTCGTCGATGCAGGTGGCGTGCCCCGCGAGGCTCGCCACATCGATCTGGGGCCCTCGTGGGGGCATCAACGCGAGCAGGGGGCCCGCCTGTTCGCCCAGGCGTCCGCCCCGCGTCCTGCCCACCGAGGTGCGCCACCTGCGGAAGGCCGGGGTGCCCGCATCCTGCCGCAGCCGTTTGATGCCGTCCAGGGTCTCGGCGGCCACACCGAGGGTGGTCGTCACCCTGGTCCGCGCGAGATCCTCCGCCGTGAAGTGAATGCGCTTCGTCACCGACCGCCCCGTTCCCCGCCGTTCCCGGTCCCGCGGCCCAGTGTCCCATTCCTCCTCCGGCAGACACGGCGGCCGGACGGAGCCGACGGGGCGCCCGGACGTCCCGGCACCCGGGCGACCGGGTTGGCCCACCTCGCCGCGTGCGCGGCCGCCAAGAACGACCGAGGGCCGGTTTCGGATTTCTCCGAAACCGGCCCTGATCTGCGACTTTCTCAAGTCGGGACGACAGGATTTGAACCTGCGACCCCTTGACCCCCAGTCAAGTGCGCTACCAAGCTGCGCCACGTCCCG
>NZ_LIPN01000033.1 GCF_001418325.1 Streptomyces atriruber
CCTCTCCCCCACCATCACCCCCTCACCAGCCACTCGTCACTGGTCTCGACCAATGCGGGCGGAATACCGGTCAACTCGTTATTTCCGCAGGCCACATGGGGTTCACACGCCGTTGACGCGCGCAGACTGGCGCTGGTAAACACACAGCAACCAGCTGACGTTCCTTGATCGACCAATGTGCAACCAGCCATCCCTGCGCGAGCGATGACGCGAGGTCACCGACCCATGGACACACAAGATCAGCACGGCAGATCAGCAGTACCCAGGACAGCTACACCGCACCACCCCCGTCCCCGACCCCGTCCGCGACCCCGTCCGCGAGCCAGTCACCGACCCCGCGGCCGACTGCGGCTCGTGCTCGCCGGTGGGGCCGCCGCGTTCACTCTGACGGCCGGTCTCGCCACGCCGCTCAACCCGGCCCCGCAACAGGCGCAGGCCAAGGCCGACGACGGCAAGAAGGTCCTCACCGTCGCCGTGGCACAGAGCGTCGACTCGCTCAGCCCGTTCCTCGCCCAGCGGCTGCTCAGCACCAGCATCCACCGGCTGACGTACGAGTACCTGACGAACTACGACGCGAAGGACAACAAGGCGATCCCGGGGTTCGCCACCAAGTGGGAGCCTTCCGCCGACAAGCTGACCTGGACGTACACCATCCGGGGCGACTCCAAGTGGTCGGACGGCAAGCAGGCCACCGCCGAGGACGCGGCGTGGACGTTCAACAAGGTGATGTCCAAGGAGGGCACCGCCACCGCGAACTCGAACTTCGTCACCAACTTCAAGAAGGTGACCGCGCCCAGCCCCACCAAGCTGGTCATCGAGCTGAAGAAGCCGCAGGCCACGATGGCCGCCCTCGACGTGCCGATCGTCCCCAAGCACGTCTGGGAGAAGGTCGACGACATCTCGAAGTTCAACAACGACAAGGACTTCCCCGTCGTCGGCAACGGCCCGTTCACCCTGACGGACTACAAGGTCGACCAGTATGTGAAGTTGAAGGCCAACAAGGACTTCTGGCGCGGTCCCGCCAAGTTCGACGAGCTGGTCTTCAAGACGTACAAGGACCAGGACGCCGCAGTCTCCGCCCTCAGGAAGGGCGAGGTCTCGTTCGTGGCCGGGCAGCCCGCGCTCACGCCCGCGCAGGCCGAGTCCCTCAAGAACGAGGACAACATCAAGGTGAACGAGGGGCCGGGGCGGCGCTTCTTCGCCCTCGCCACCAATCCGGGCGCCAAGACCCTCGACGGCAAGAAGTTCGGTGACGGTCACCCGGCGCTCCTGGACAAGAAGGTCCGCCAGGCGCTCTTCCTCTCCGTGAACCGCGAGGCGCTCGTCGAGAAGGTCTTCCAGGGCCATGCCGTCGAGGGCGCGGGGTACATTCCGCCGCGCTTCTCCGAGTACGCCTGGAAGCCGTCGGCGGACCAGGAGATGAAGTACGACCCGAAGCGGGCCGCCGCGCTCCTCGACGAGGCGGGCTACAAGAAGAACGGCGACGGCAAGCGCGTCGGCAAGGACGGCAAGCCGCTGGACTTCCGCATCCTCTGCCACGCCACCGACCCCAACGACAAGGCCGTGGGGAAGTACCTGAAGGAGTGGTGGGGGGATCTCGGCATCGGGCTCAAGGTCGAGTGCCTCGACGACGTGTCCGTGCCCTGGTACGCGGGCGAGTACGACCTCGCCTTCGACGGGTGGTCCGTCAACCCCGACCCCGACTTCGTGCTCGGCATCCACACCTGCTCCGCGCTCCCGAAGAAGGCCAAGGAGAGCGCCGCCACGGACAACTTCATCTGCGACAAGAAGTTCGACGGCCTGTACGACAAGCAGCTCGCCGAGTACGACCCGGGCAAGCGTGCCGACATCGTGAAGCAGATGGAGTCCTGGCTGTACGACTCCGGGTACATGAACGTCCTCCTGTACCCGAACGCCGTCGAGGCCTACCGCACCGACCAGATCAAGTCCATCACCACCATGCCGACGGCCGCGGGCAACATCTACGGCCAGGACGGATATTGGAGCTGGTGGTCGGCCGTGCCCGCGGATGGGAAGAGTTCCTCCAAGGACGGCAGCTCGACCGGTGTCATCATCGGTATCGCCGCTGCCGCGGTGGTGCTCGTGGGCGGCGGAGTCCTGTTCGCCCTGCGCCGCCGTTCTACCGCAGAGGACCGCGAGTAACGCATGACCGCTGACAGCAATCCCGCACTGCTCGACACCGAGGGCCCCAAGGGCCCCGGGGCCGACGGCGACCCGGCTCGGGCCGGGGCGGCGTCGGCCCGCGGGCCCCGGGCCCGCAACACCCGCGCCTACCTCCTCTATGTGGCGGGCAAGATCGGCGGCGCGGTCGTGTCGCTGTTCGCCGTGCTCGTCACCAGCTTCTTCCTGTTCCGGCTGATCCCCGGCGACCCCGTCAAGCAGATGACGGGCGGCAAGCGCGTCTCGGCCGAGCAACTCGCCGCGATGCGGAAGGAGTTCGGACTCGACAAGTCGGTCATGGCCCAGTTCTGGGACTACACCGGCAATGTGCTGAGCGGCGACTTCGGCACGTCGTACCAGTTCCACGCCCCCGTGATGGAGAAGATCACGGATGCCCTCCCGGCGACCCTCCTGCTCACCGGAACGGCGTACGTCCTCTACACGCTCATCGGCATCTGGCTCGGCACCCGCACGGCCTGGCGCAACGGCAAGCTCGGCGACCGCTTCAACACCGGGCTCGCCCTGACGCTGTACTCCGTGCCGTCGTTCTGGCTCGGGCTGCTGCTGATCATCACCTTCTCGGTGGGCATCGGGCCGATTCCCGGGATGTTCCCGACCGGCGGCCTGGAGTCCGGGGGCGAGACCGGCTTCGCGTACGTCATCGACGTCGCGCACCACATGGTGCTGCCCGTCATCACCCTGGTCGCCGTCGGATACGCGCAGACGCTGCTCGTCATGCGGTCCTCGCTGCTCGACGAGATGGGCAGCGACTATCTGACGACCGCGCGCGCCAAGGGGCTCAGGGACGACCTCGTGCGGCGTCGGCACGCCGTCCCGAACGCGCTGCTGCCGACCGTCACGCTGATGTTCGTCAACCTCGGCACGGTCGTGGCGGGCGCCATCCTCGTCGAGACCGTGTTCTCCTGGCCGGGCCTCGGCGGGCTCTTCTACCAGGCGCTGAGCGTGCCCGACCTGCCACTGGTGCAGGGGCTGTTCTTCGTCTTCTCCGTCGCGGTGATCCTGATGAACACCCTGGCCGACGTGATCTATCCGCTGCTCGATCCCCGGGTGGGCCGATGACGACCGAATCCGCACCGACCGACCCGACACCGGCCGACCCGGCCGGTCCGGCACCGTCCGATCCGGCGTCGGCCGCTCCGGCCGCGTCCGCCGCCAAGAGCGCGCGGTCCCTCGCCTGGACCCGGCGCAGGCACTCCGCCGCGCGCTTCTGGCGCGAGTACCGCACGCACCGCGCCGGGCTCGTCGGCCTCGCCGTGCTCGTCCTGATCGCCCTCGCCGCGGTCTTCGCGCCGCTGCTCGTCGGCTCCGACGCGCAGAGCGTGACCGAGGCGCCGGGGCAGCCGATGGAGTCGCCGAGCGGTGAGTTCCCGCTGGGGACGGACCAGTTCGGGCGCGATCTGCTGGGCCTGCTGGTGTGGGGCGCGCGCATGTCGCTGACCGTGGGGCTGCTCGCCGCCGTGCTCTCGGTGGCCATCGGCACGCTCGTCGGGATCACCGCCGGGCACTTCAAGGGCTGGTACGCCACCGTGATCATGCGCATCACCGACTGGTTCCTGGTGATGCCGACGCTCGTGCTCGCCATCGCGCTCGCCGCGGTGATGTCCGGCTCCATCTGGACGATCATCCTGGCGATCGGCGTGACGACCTGGCCGACCACGGCACGCCTGGTCAGGGCCCAGACCCTCGCCGTGGAGTCGCGCCCCTACATCGAGCGGGCGCAGGCCCTCGGCGGCGGCCACGGCCACATCATGGCCCGGCACGTCCTGCCCAACGTCATGCCGCTCGTCCTCGCGCAGACCACGCTGGTCATCTCCGGCGCCATCCTCACCGAGGCCACACTCGCGTTCCTCGGCCTCGGCGATCCGACGAACGTCTCCTGGGGCGGCCTCCTGCAGGACGCGCGCGAGGCGGGCGCGGTCAGCGCCGGCCACTGGTGGTACCTCGCCCCGCCCGGTCTCGCCATCGCCGTCGTCGCGCTGGCGTTCACGCTGTGCGGCCGTGCCGTGGAATCCGTGCTCAACCCCAGGCTGGGGGCCTCCCGTTGACCGACAAGACCCAGACGAGCACGCAGCGCCTCCTGGACGTGCGCGAGCTCGAAGTGACGTACGCCAACGGGGCCGCCGCGGTCCGCGGCGTGAACCTCCACGTCGACGCGGGCCAAAAGCTGGGCGTGGCGGGCGAGTCGGGCTGCGGCAAGTCCACGCTCGCGCTCGCCCTGCTGCGGCTGCTTCCCGCGGGCACCAAGGTGTCCGGCGAGATCCTGCTCGACGGCGAGGACGTCCTCACCATGAAGTGGGGGCGGGTCCGCGCGGTTCGCTGGGCCGGCGCCTCGATCGTCTTCCAGGGCGCGATGCACTCGCTGAACGCCGTGCACCGCATCGGCGACCAGATCGCCGAGCCGATCCTGCTGCACAAGAAGGCGACGCAGGCGGGCTCGAGGACCAAGGTCGGCGAGCTCCTCGAACACGTGGGACTGCCCGCCGCCCGCGCGGAGGCCTATCCGCACGAGCTGTCCGGCGGTCAGCGCCAGCGCGTGATGATCGCGATGGCGCTCGCCTGCGACCCGCGGCTGATCATCGCCGACGAGCCGACCACCGCGCTCGACGTGATGATCCAGGCCCAGATCCTGCGCCTGATCGAGCAGCTGGTGGCCGAGCAGGACCTCGGCCTCATGATGATCAGCCACGACCTGGCGGTGCTCTCCGACACCTGCGACCGGCTCGCGGTGATGTACGCGGGCCGCGTCGTCGAGGAGGGCCCGGCCGCCGAGGTCTACGAGAACGCCCGGCACCCCTACGGAAAGGCCCTGTCGGCGGCCTTCCCGCGGATCGGCGACATCACGTCGCGGTTCGCCCCGCGCGGCCTGCCGGGCGATCCGCCCGACCCGTCCGCGCTTCCCACGGGCTGTACGTTCCACCTCCGGTGTCCGGTCGCCCTCGACTCCTGCACCACGGAGGACCAGGTCCTGCGGGACGCCGGACCACACCACCGCGCGGCGTGCGTCCACGCGGGCGCGCCGCTGCCCGCACAGCCCACGTCGGCGCCCACGACGGCGGAGCGCACCCCGTGACCGAGAGCCCCCGTGAAGAGGAACCGCGCATGAGCACGCAGGAACCAGCCACGACCGCTCCGGGAACCGACGACGGCGCGCTGCTGACCGCCGACGGCCTGCACATCGCCTTCCCCGGCCGTCGCGGCGGGCCGACCGCGCGCGCCGTGGACGGCGTCGACCTCGACATCAAGGGCGGCGAGATCGTCGCCCTGGTCGGCGAGTCGGGGTGCGGCAAGACGACGCTGGCCCGTTCGCTGCTGGGCCTGGTGCCGCCGACGTCGGGCAAGGTCACGTTCGGCGGCAAGCCGCTGGACTACTCGGGCCGCGCCCTCAAGGCGTACCGCAAGCGGGTCCAGCTGGTCCTGCAGGACCCCAGCGGCTCGCTCAACCCGCGGCACACGGTGTACGACGCCGTGGCGGAGGGGCTGCGCATCCACGGGTACGCGGGTGACGAGCGGGAAGCGGTCGCCGGGGCCCTCTCCCGGGCCGGTCTGCGCCCGCCGGAGCGGTTCTTCCTGCGCTATCCGCACGAGCTGTCGGGCGGTCAGCGCCAGCGCGTCGTCATCGCGGGCGCGCTGGTCCTCGAACCCGAACTCATCGTCGCCGACGAGCCGGTGGCCTCCCTCGACGCGTCCGTGCGCGGCGAGATCCTCGCGCTCCTGCTCCGGCTGCGCGACGAACTGGGCCTGTCCGCGCTGGTGGTGACGCACGACCTGGGCCTCGCCTGGAACATCGCGGACCGCGTCGCGGTGATGTACCTGGGCCGGATCGTGGAGACGGGCACGGTGGAGGAGGTACTGACGGCACCTCAGCACCCCTATACGCAGGCCCTGCTGTCCGTCCTGCCCGAGGCACCCGGAGACCCGGTCGTCCTCACCGGCGAGCCCCCGGACCCCTCCCGCATCCCCGGCGGCTGCCGGTTCCACGCCCGCTGCCAGGTGCTCGCCTCCGGCGAGGCGGAGCGTGCGGGGGTGGCGGACCGCTGCCGCGGGGAGGATCTGGCCGTGCTGTCCGGCGGGAGCGGGACGCAGGTCGCCTGTCACTGGGCGCAGGTGCGCTAGCGGCTGCCGGACCTGCGCATACCTGCGCGTACGTGCGCGGCTCGGGGCCTCACCCCGGCTGGGGACAGGTGACGCCCTCGGGCGGTCTACGCGTAGGCGGTGACGTCGTCCACGGTGGCGTTGCCGCCGCAGATCACGAGGCCGAGGCGGGTCTCCGTACCGGTCTTGGCGAGGACTCGGCGGGCGGCCGGGAGGAGGCAGCCGGCCGCGGGTTCCGCCCAGACCTTGGCGTGCTCGGCCAGCTCCCGCACGCCGGCGAAGGCCTCCGCCTCCGGCACGACCAGCACCTCGTCGACCAGGTCGCGCACCATCGCGTACGTCAGCGGGGACACGGTGGGCGCGCCGAGCGTGGTGATGCGTGAGTCCACATCGACGGGCACCGGCCCGCCGTGGGCCAGCGCCTGCGTCATCGCGTCGGCGCCGGTGGTCTCCACCCCCCACACCCGTACCCCCGGCCGCCGCGCCCGCAGCGCCGCCGCCACGCCTGCGAGCAGCCCTCCACCACCGACGGAGACGAGGACGTCGGTCAACGGGCCCGCGTCCGCGGCGAGTTCCAGCCCCACCGTGCCCTGCCCCGCGATCACCACCGGGTCCGCGAAGGGGTGGAGCAGCGTGAGCCCCTCGCCCTCCAGCCGCTCCATGAGCGCGAAGGCCTCGGCCATGGTCGGGGCCAGCCGGACATCGGCACCGGCGGCCCGGGCGAGGTCCACGGAGCGCGCCGGCGCGGCGCGCGGCATGACCACCGTGGCCCGCACCCCGAGGGCGGCGGACATCTCGGCGACGGCGATGCCGTGATTGCCGCCGGACACGGCGACCACCCCGGCCGCGCGCTGTTCTCCGGAGAGCGTGAGCAGCTTCGCCACGGCGCCCCGCGCCTTGAACGAGCCGCTGCGCTGCAGCAGTTCGAGCTTGACCGTGACCGGCACGCCGAGCAGCGCCGTCAGCCCCGGACTGGGCAGCGTGGGAGTGCTCACCACATGCCCCGCGATCCGTGCCGCGGCGGCCTCCAAGTCCTCGACACCGATCATGGCGCTCCCCCCGAGTGTGTCCCGCATCCCGTCCGACTGCACGATACGCGGACGTTCCCCCGGGCGGCGCGAGGGAGAGCGTCTAGGCCAGTTGGAACGAGTCGGCCAGTATGTCGACCTGGACGGCGAGCAGCGTCGTCGGCCGGTGCCCCATGCCGGTGAACTGTCCGGCCGATTCCAGGCTGACGGTGCCGTGCAGCTGGGGCCAGAGCGCGATCGCTCCGGTCAACGCGACGGCAGCAGCGGACTCCTCGGGCGGCAGCCCGGTCCACTGCTCGACCCAGGCGGCCACCATGGCGTCGTCGCGCAGCCAGCGGCTGAACTCGTCCAGGAGCGGACCCAGGGAGCGCCGCGGCTGCCCCTCCGCGAAGAGGGGGAGGAACGGGCCCAGGACCGCACGGGCGTGCGTCACGGTCTCGTCCGGCGCGTGGAAGCCCGGGACCGGGGTGCCCTGGATGAGCAGGTAGAGGTGCGGCTGCGCCACGGCCCAGCCGCGGAATGCCGTCGCCAGCGCGTGCAGTGCCGTCCGCCCGCCGGCCGAGGTGTCGACGGCCTGGATCTCGGCCGCGACCGCCGCGTAGGCGTCGACGACCAGCTCGGCGAGGAGGTCGTCGCGGCTGGCGAAGTAGCGGTACAGGGCCGGGCCGGACATGCCGATCTCGCGGGCGATCCGCAGCAGGGCCACGCCCTCCACACCTCCGGCGGCGAGCTGACGCACGGCGATCTCCTTGATCTCGGCGCGCGTCCGGTCGCGGTATCGCTCCCGTGGGCTGCGGGTCTGCGGCGTCGATGCCATGCGGGCTACCTCCAATAGCGGTGGTTACACCCTATCGCGCCCGCAACACCCTTGCGCTTCACACCATCGCGATAGTTATAGTGTGTAACACCAGCCGCCACCGAAGGGATCCGAACCATGACCGCCGCATCCGATCTGCACATAGTTCTCGGCGCCGGCCCGGCCGGTACGACGCTGGCCGGGGAACTGGCCCGCCGCGGACACGCGGTCCACCTCGTCGACCGCTCCGGCACCGGCCCCGCCCCCGAGGGAGTCACCCGCGTCCGGGGCGACGTGGGGACCGTCGAGGGCGCCCGGGCGGCGATCAAGGGCGCCACCGTCGTCTACCACTGCGTCAACGTGGCCTACCACCTCCAGGTCGAGGTGATGCCCGCCGTTCAGGACGCCTTGCTCGGCGCCGCCGAGGCCGAAGGCGCACGCCTGGTCGTGCTCGACACCCTTTACCCGTACGGGCCGACGGGCGGACGGACGATGACCGAGGACATGCCGTGGCGAGCCCTCGGCCCGAAGGGCAGGATGCGCGCCGCACTGGACGAGAAGTACCTGGCAGCGCACAAGGAAGGCCGCGTCCGCGTCGCCCTGGGCCGCTCGGCCGACTTCGTCGGCCCCCACGTCCTCAACTCCACCCTCGGCGGCGCCGTCTTCCCCGGCGCGCTCACCGGCGGGGAGGTCTACGGCCTGGGGGACATCGACCTGCCGCACAGCTACACCGACATCCGCGACGTGGCGGCGGGACTGGCCACCCTCGGCGAGCACCCCGAGGCCGACGGCCGCGTCTGGCACCTGCCCACCGCACCGGCCCTGACCACCCGGAGCGTCTTCCGGCTGATCGAGCGGAAGGTCGGACGGCCGCTGAATCTCGTGATCAAGCCGGACCCCGTGCCGGTCGGCCCGTTCGACCAGACCTTCATGGACTCGTACGCCGAGCTGTTCTACCAGCACACCGAACCGCAGGTCATGAACTCCGACGCCATCCAGGAGGCCTTCGGCATCAAGCCGACCGCCTTCGATGCCACCCTCGACGACACCCTGGCCTGGTACGGCGACTTCCTCGCCGCGCACTCGCGAGCGACGCCCGCGCCGTAAAGCAGGCCGACTGCACGCACAGGGCGAGGAGTTGACGAAGAGGCGAGTGGCCCCGTGGGGGGGCGGCGAGAGCAGCAGGACCGGAGGCACGGCCCCCGGGCGCGCGGCTAGGCGTGCCGCGCCGCCTCGACCATTTCGCGGCACCGCTTGACGTCGTCCGCCATGGCCACGAGCAACGACTCGATCGAGTCGAACTTGGCCTGGCCACGGACGAAGGCCAGGAAGTCCACGGCCACGTGCAACCCGTACAGGTCGAGGCCGACCCGGTCGATCGCGTACGCCTCGACCGTCCGCTCGGTCCCGTCGAACTGCGGGTTCGTGCCCACGGAAATCGCCGCGGGCATCGCCTCGCCCTCGACGTGCAGCCATCCGGCGTAGACGCCGTCGGCGGGGACGGCCGTGTGGGGCAGCGTCTCCACGTTGGCCGTGGGGAAGCCCAGCTCGCGCCCGCGCTGCGCACCGCGGACCACGACGCCCTCGACGCGGTGCGGGCGGCCGAGGATCTCCGCGGCTCCGGTGACATCGCCCTCGGCGATCAGCCGCCGGGTCAGCGTGGAGGAGAAGGGCTCGCCGCCGCCGGCGTCGCCGCTCACGTACAGGTCGATGACGTCGACTTCGTAGTCGTACGTACGTCCGAGCTCGGCCAGGAAGCCGACGTTCCCCGCGGCCTTGTGGCCGAAGCGGAAGTTCGGGCCCTCGACGACCACGCGCGCGTGCAGCTTGTCGACGAGGACCTTGACCACGAACTCGGCGGGCGACAGCTTCGAGAACTCGGTGGTGAAGGGCAGGATCAGCAGGGCGTCCACACCCAGCTCGGCCATCAGCTCAGCGCGCCGGTGGTGCGGCGCGAGCAGCGGCGGGTGGCTGCCGGGGCGCACGACCTCGCTGGGATGCGGGTCGAAGGTGACGACCACGGCGGGCACGCCGAGCTCACGCGCATGCTCCACGGCACGCCCGATGATCAGCTGGTGACCGCGGTGCACGCCATCGTAGGAACCGATGGTGACGACGCTGCGCCCCCAGTCCTGGGGGATGTCCTCCAAGCCACGCCAGCGCTGCACTTCTTTGCTCCTCGCCGAACCCGTATACGTCACGTACATCTGTACGTTCCCATTGCCGATTGCGCAGGACTAAGACTGCCATGCCGACACCTCGCGGCTCGCACCGGAGGGAGTGGCGGGGGTCACTCTCCTGGGCAGGGAGGTCACTCTCCTAGGCAGGGACGCGGACACCGCCCGCGAGGTTCTCGATGACCCGGCGGGCGCTCGGGCCGACCAGGGCGGCCCAGTCCTGCGGAGCGGCGCCCATCCAGCCGGTGACGAGCGCGGCGAAGCCCGCACGGCCGCGGGCCAGTTCGACCAGCCGACGGTCGAAGCAGGACGCGCCCTCCGGGGTGCGGACGAGCAGCAGGCCGGTGCGGTGCACGCGCTCGCGGGTGCGGTCCTCGCCGCACTCCGCCACGCCGAGGACGACCGCCCGCAGGACACCCTCCAGGACGGCGGAGTCCCGCTCCTGGCTGAGCAGTACGTCGAGCAGCTCGCCGCGCAGCGCGCGTGAGGCGGCGGTGCCGGGCGCGGCGAGCACGGGCGCGAGGGCCGCCCGCACCTGCACGTGCCTGCTGTGCAGGAGCCCGGCCACCAGGGGGAACAGGACGGGGCGCACGTCCGGGCCGTGTTCGAGGCGGCGGTCGATGTACGTGACGGCGGGACCGGCCGCTTCGGGGCGGGCCTCGACGAGGTCGTGGACGAGGGTGGCGACGCGGCGCGCGAGGGCGGGCGTGGTCACGTCGGCCAGGCAGCACAGGATGGCGTCGGTGGCCGGATCCGGGGCGTGCAAACGGGTGCGGAAGGCGTCGAGGACGGGCTCGGGATGGGTGGTCAGGGCGGCGGCGAGGGCGCTCGCGGGCAGCTGCGGGTCACCGGCGGTGAAGCGCTGCAGGGCGTGCGGCAGGTGCCGGTGGCGGGTCTGCGGGTCGCGGACGAGGAGGGCGAGGGCGGCGCCGTGCAGGGTGTCGTCGGCGGGGCGGGCAAGGAGTGTGCGGGCGGCGCACCGCAGGAGCTCGCGGGCGGCGCCGGTGGTGGCGTGCGGGGCGGCGCGCAGTCCGTAGGCGGCGGCCGCGACGCGTCGGGCGGGGCGCTCGTCACGGGCCCAGCGGTCGACCGCCCGGCACACGGCGGCGGGCTCCTCCTCGGCGAGCACGGCGAGCAGCTCGTCGGCGCGGGCGTGTGCGGAGTCGACCAGGGCCTCGGTGAGGTTGTCGATGGCGCGGTGGCGGTGGGTGTGGAGCAGCGCCTGCGCGGCGGAGGCGACGGTGGCGTCGGGGGCCGCGTCCAGCGGGCGCTCGTCGGTGAACCACCGTGCGAGGTGCGGCTGTACGACCGCGGGGTCGGCGCAGAGCAGTGCGGCGACCGCGTCGAGACGGCGGTCCGGGGCTCCCGGTGGTCCGTCGTGCACGACGAGGCGCCGCAGCAGCGCGAACCGGTCGGCCTCGCCGAGCGGCAGCCGCAGCCAGAACGCGGTCGCGAACTCGCCCCGCTCGGCGAGCGGTTCGAGCACCGCGAGGTAGGGAGTCGCGTCGGGCACGCGCAGCAGCACCTCGCCCAGCAGATGGGCGGCCCACCACGCGGCGTCCCCCGTCTCACCCGCCCCGTCGGCGCCGCGGCCCGCTCCCCCGCGGCCGAGCTCCGCCAGCGCGTCCGTGAGCTCGACCAGCCGCGATGCCAGTTCCGCGGCGCCGCGCTGCCTGCCCAGCAACAGCAGTGCCTGGATCACCGGGCCGATGCGGTGCCGCGGCACCGGCAGC
>NZ_LIPN01000330.1 GCF_001418325.1 Streptomyces atriruber
TGGCACATCCCGCTCCCCTGCGTCACCCGCGAGGAGCTCGGTCTGATCCGGCGCGGCGACGAGCTCGTCGTCACCGCGGGCCCCTACCGCCGCATCGTCACCCTGCCGTCCGCGCTGCGCCGCTGCACCGTCGCGGGCGCCGGGCTGCGCGAGGGCGAGCTGAGGGTGCGGTTCGCGCCCGATCCGGACCTGTGGCCGCGCGAGCGGTGAACGGCGTACCTCCATTCGGGTAACGTCGAGTGGCATGAGCGATGGCACCGAGCGCGAAGCCCCGGAACCCCAGGAAAGTCACGCCGACGCCTGGGCGCAGGCGTGCGCCGAGGATCTCGCGGCGGAGAAGGCCCGCCGCCGTGCGCAGTACGGGCCGCCGCCCGGCTCCGCGGCCGAGGAGCTGCGCAAGCTCGTCGACGCCGTGTCGGACAAGCTCTCCGGACTGCAGGCGCCGCTGCTCGGCGCGGTCGCGCAGGGTGCCGTCGAGCAGACCCTGAAGCAGGTCGCCAGAGAGGCGAAGGCCGTCGTCGAGCCGGTCATCGAGCGCAACCCCGACGTCTTCGACCACCTCGCGGCGGCCGGTTCCGAACTGCTCGCCGCCTACCGCTCGGCGGTCGAGGGCCAGGAGAGCCGGTGGACCCGCGGCGGCGCGACGGACGACGCCGCGAAGGACGGCGCACCGGGCCGGGAGCGTCGCGACGACGGCTCCTCGGCGGGCGAACACATCGATCTGGACTGACCCCCCTCGGGTACGGTGGGCCGTAGCGGGGCTCGATCGAACTGAGGGATTCATGGGACTCACCATCGGCGTCGACATCGGCGGCACCAAGATCGCGGCCGGAGTGGTCGACGAGGACGGCAACATCCTCTCGACCTTCAAGGTGCCGACCCCTGGTACTTCCGAGGCCATCGTCGACGCGATCGCCTCCGCCGTGGCGGGCGCACGGGCCGGGCACGACATCGTCGGCGTCGGCATCGGCGCCGCCGGATACGTCAACCGGCAGCGCTCCACGGTCTACTTCGCGCCGAACATCGACTGGCGCCAGGAGCCGCTCAAGGAAGAGGTCGAGAAGCGCGTCGGCCTGCCCGTGGTCGTGGAGAACGACGCGAACGCCGCCGCGTGGGGCGAGTACCGCTTCGGCGGCGGCAAGGGCCACCGCAACGTCATCTGCATCACGCTCGGCACCGGCCTCGGCGGCGGCATCATCATCGGCAACAAGCTGCGCCGCGGCCACTTCGGCGTGGCCGCCGAGTTCGGCCACATCCGGATGGTCCCGGACGGCCTGCTCTGCGGCTGCGGCAGCCAGGGCTGCTGGGAGCAGTACGCCTCGGGCCGCGCCCTCGTGCGGTACGCGAAGCAGCGCGCCAACGCCACCCCCGAGAACGCCGAGTACCTGCTCTCGCTGGGCGACGGCACCCCCGAGGGCGTCGAGGGCAAGCACATCTCGATGGCGGCACGACAGGGCGACGCCGTCGCCATCGACTCCTACCGCGAGCTGGCCCGCTGGGCGGGCGCCGGCCTCGCCGACCTGGCGTCGCTCTTCGACCCGTCGGCGTTCATCGTCGGCGGCGGCCTCTCGGACGAGGGCGAGCTGGTCCTCGACCCGATCCGCAAGTCCTTCAAGCGCTGGCTCGTCGGCGCCGCCTGGCGCCCCGAGGCCGAGGTCATCGCCGCCCAGCTGGGCAACAAGGCGGGCCTGGTCGGCGCGGCGGACCTGGCGCGGGAGCCCGATCCCGTCATGTGACCCGGCGACGGGGCGCCGTCGATCGCGCTGCGCGCTCGTCCTCAGACGCCGGACGGGCTGGATGCTCTCCGCTCGTCCCAAACGCCGGACAGGCTGGATACCCTCTGCCTGTCCGGCGTTCGCGTATCTTGATCGCCATGCCGACGAGCCCGACCCCTGCGCTCCCCAACTCCCGCACCGAACCCGACGGTTCGGCCGTCATCCGGGTGCTCAGCTACAACATCCGCTCGATGCGCGACGACACCGCCGCGCTCGCCCGGATCATCGCCGCCTGCGCCCCCGACCTCGTCCTGGTCCAGGAGGCCCCGCGCTTCTTCCGCTGGCGCAAGAAGCTGGCCCGCCTCGCGCGCGCGGCCGACCTGGTGATCCTCTCCGGCGGCGGCTCCGCGGCCGGACCCGCGCTGCTCTGCTCGCTGCGCGCCACGGTCGAGCGCACCGAGGACGTCCTGCTCCCGCTCACTCCCGGGCTGCACCGGCGCGGCTTCGCGACCGCCGTCGTCCGCTTCGGCGGCGCCAGGGTCGGCGTCCTGAGCTGTCATCTGAGCCTGCAGAGCGACGAGCGGTACGCGCAGGGCGGGATGCTGCTCGACCGGCTCGCCGGGATGGGCGTGGAGCACGCGGTCGCGGGCGGCGACCTCAACGAGCGGCCGGGCGGCCGGACGTTCCGCAGGCTCGCCGCCGGACTCCAGGACTGCTGGACGGCCAGGCCCTGGGGCAGCGAGAACACCTCGACGCCGGACGACCCGCACCAGCGCATCGACGCGGTCTTCGCGACCTCCGGCATCGAAGTCCTCGGCTGCGGCGTGCCGTTGGACCTGCCCGGGGTGAGCGGGGCGGACCTGAGGGCGGCCACGGACCACCTTCCGGTCCTGGCCGCCCTCAGGGTCCCGGCCGCTACGGCCGCTGCTTGACCTCGTCGGTGATCGCCCAGCTGTCGAGGTACGAGAGCTGGGTGTACGTCTTCATGTTCTTGCCGTCACCCGAGGTGCGGGTGTCACGGAAGCCCAGGAATTCGTACGTCTCCGGGTCGAAGATGAAGAAGCCGCCGAACGACGCGCCCTGCCGCGCCGGGTCGTCGTAGGTGATCGCCACCCCCGTGCGGCCCTTGGCGTCCTGCTGGCCGGGGACCGCCTTCACTCCTGGGACCATGCCGAGCGCCTCGTACGCGGCCGGGCGCAGCCCCTTCGGCATCACCGGGACCAGCTTCAGCAGACCGGCGAGGCTGAAGTGGACGTCCGACCACTCCTGGTCGGTGATCTCGTTCAGGGAGTCGTTCTTGTCGTCGGGTCCGGTCTTGTGGAGCAGCGAGAGGATCAGCTTCTCCGGGTCGGTCGAGAGCTTCTTCAGGGTGCCCCAGTCCTGCGGGGGCCACATCCCCTCGTCGGCCTTGAGCGGCTCCGACCACCAGCCCTTGCCGATCTCCATGATCCAGGAGCGCTTCGAGCCGTCCACGGAACGCCAGTTCTCGTCGACGTGCCGCTCGACCTCGCCCGTCTCCTTCTCGGTCTCCTTGATGATCTCCTTCGTGTAGATGTACTGGTCGTCGCGCGGGGCCACGGTCTTCTCGTGCTTCCGTTCGTAGGCGGCCGCGCCGTTGAGCACGGCCCGGGCGCTGACGTTGCGCATCGACGGCGCGCTGTTCCCGGGCGGCTTGGCCCGGGTCTCCTCGTCGTCGCCGTTGTTCACCGTGACCAGCACGGTGCCCGCCACGGCGGCCGCGACGGTCCCCGCGACGGCGATGCGCAGCACGGGGCGGCGCCGCGGGGGACGTCGTACCGGCGCGGCCGATGCGTTCATCGCGGTGAACAGGCGCACCCGTGCGCGGTGGCGGGTGTCGTCGTCCAGCGGGGGAGCCCCCGCGTCCCAGTCGCGCAGTTCATCGAGCTCATTCATGGGCGTGTGCCTCCTGGAAAGCTGTCGGATCGGATCCGCCCAGTGCTTCGCGCAATGTGCTGCGAGCCCGGTGCAGCCTCGATCTGACGGTGCCGACGGGCACCCCCAACGCCTGCGCCGCCTCTTCGTAGTTGAGGTCGGCCCACGCCACCAGCAGGACCACGTCGCGGTGGCGGGCGGAGAGCCCGGCCAGGGCCGCGGCCAGGGCGCCGCGGAGTCCCTCGGCGCCCGCGCGGGCGACCGCGAGATCGGCGACCGGCTCGTCGTGCTGCACCGGGCCGGGCACCTTGGCCAGCGCCTTGAAGCGGCGGGCCTCGGCCCTGCGGTGCCGGCCGACGAGGTTGGTCGCGATGCCGAACAGCCAGGGGCGGGCGTCGGCCCGCGCCGGGTCGAAGCGGTGGCGCTGCTGGAATGCGGTGGTGAAGGTGTCGGCCATCAGGTCTTCCGCCGCCTCCGGGCCGAGCCGGCGGGCCGCGTACCGGTACACGGCGTCGGCATGCCGGTCGAAGAGGGCGGCGAACTGCTCGGGCTCGTCCCGGGACCGCTCGATGTACCAGGCGTCGCTCTTGTCACAAGTGCGCTGCCCCGTTCGAAGGGGGACGCCGGGGTCGACGGTCATCGGGGCTCCTTTCGTTCGTCTGAACGCCTCGAAGGCTTGGGCTCGTTCGGTGGTTCACCTCTCCTTCGCCGCTCGGCCCGATCGGGTTCCATCGGCGTACGCGACATGCGCGGG
This sequence comes from Streptomyces atriruber, assembly GCF_001418325.1. Classification (GTDB taxonomy): domain Bacteria; phylum Actinomycetota; class Actinomycetes; order Streptomycetales; family Streptomycetaceae; genus Streptomyces; species Streptomyces atriruber. The sequence goes on from NZ_LIPN01000330.1 coordinate 4,363, forward strand.
GCCCGTCCGGAGAGGTTCCGGACGGGCCCCAGGGGCTGTGGGTGACGGAGGTGGGGACGGGGGTGACGTGTGGGCGATCTCAGACGACCGCGCCGCGACCCGGGTCGTCGTCCTCCTCGTCGTCCCCGCTGTTCATCCGCATCACGAGCGTGGCGAAACCGCCCAGGAAGCCGCCGATGCCGAGCGTGGTCAGCCACCACGTCATCTGCCAGCCGAACAGCACGGCCAGCAGGATGAGCAGCGGGCCGCCGAGCACGGCCAGCCAGGCGAACTTGGCCGTCACGTCGGCATCGGGCAGCGGCGGCGGCTCGGGCGGCACGAAGTGGCCCTCGTCGTCCGCGTCGAAGTCGCTCTCGGAGGGCTCCGGCGTGCTGTAGTCGCGCGGGCCGCCGATGCCGGGCGCGAAGGAGACGGAGCTGCCGAGCGGCTTGTCGCCGCCGGGCTTGGCGTCCTTCTTGGCGTCCTCGTCGTCCTTCCTGCCGTCCGCCCCGCCATCCGCGCCGGGCTCGCTCTTCGCCGGGGCGCCCGCGGGGCCGTTCGTCTCCGTCTCCAGGAGCGCCAGGTCCTCGATGGACTTGAAGGGCTTGGCGCCCGGCGGATCCGCGGGCTCCTCGCCGTACCCCGCGACGATCGCCCGCCAGGCGGCGTCCTCGTCCAGGGGCACCCCGTCCACGGGAGACCCCTCCACGGGCCCCCCTTCCTGGGGCACCTTGCTCTTCTCGGGCTCGCGGCTGTCCTCGCGGTCCGCCTCGTGCTCAGCCACCGGTGGCCGTCCCTTCCTTACCGACGCTGGGGGCGAGCCGGCCGATGAACGCGTAACTCTCCTCGAAGATCCGGTCCGCGTCGTGGTCCAACGTCGCGACGTGGTAGCTCTGTTCCAGCAGGATCTCCGCGACGTCCGTGGAGGAGACGCGGCTGAGGATCCGCGCCGAGTCGGCGGGCGGCACCACGTGGTCGCGCGGGCTGTGCAGCACCACCAGCGGCTGGGTCACCTGCGGCAGCTCGGCGTCGACCACCTGGAAGAAGCGGCGCAGGGAGTGCGCGGCGTGCAGCGGCACCCGGTCGTACCCGATCTCTTCGGAGCCGGGCTTGGCGATGTCGCTGGCGATGCCCTTCGTGCTCGGCACGAGGTGGCGCACGACGGGCAGGGCGTGCGCCGCGAGGCCGTGCACCTTGTTCCCCGGGTTGACCAGGACGAGGCCGCTGATCGCGTCCCCGTGCTCGGCCGCCAGGCGCAGCGCGAGCGCACCGCCCATGGAGAGCCCGAAGACGAAGACCCGCTCGCACCGGTCGAGCAGCGCCCGCAGCTCGCGCTCCACCTCGGCATACCAGTCCTGCCAGCCGGTGACCTGCATGTCCTGCCAGCGTGTGCCGTGTCCGGGCAGCAGCGGCAGGGAGACGGTGAGGCCGCGCTCCGCCAGGTACTCGGCCCAGGGGCGCAGCGACTGCGGGGATCCGGTGAAGCCGTGGCAGAGGAGGACGCCGACCTCGCCGCCTTCGTGGCGGTACGGCTCGGCTCCGGGGAGGACCGGCACTTCGGTCTCCTTCGTGAGAGGTGGGAGTACTTCACCGTACGCGACCGGACTGACACCGACCAGGGTCGTCGGGCCCATTGGCCGTACCCCGGGTTAAGGTCTGATCCACAGAAACAGGAGGCACTCGGTTTGATCTACGGCGCAATGAAGGTTGCCATCGGAGGGCCGCTGAAGCTCGGCTTCAGGCCCTGGGTGGAGGGCCTTGAGAACGTCCCCGCCGAGGGTCCCGCGATTCTGGCGAGCAACCACCTCTCGTTCTCGGACTCCTTCTTCCTCCCCGCGGTCCTCGACCGCAAGGTCACCTTCATCGCCAAGGCGGAGTACTTCACCTCGCCCGGTGTGAAGGGGAAGCTCACCGCGGCCTTCTTCAAGGGCGTGGGCCAGCTGCCCGTGGACCGCTCCGGGGGGCGCGGCGCGGGCGAGGCGGCCATCAAGAGCGGCATCGAGGTCCTGGAGCGCGGCGAGCTCTTCGGCATCTACCCCGAGGGCACGCGGTCGCCCGACGGACGCCTCTACCGGGGCAAGCCGGGCGGCCTCGCGCGCGTGGCGCTCGCCACCGGCGCGCCCGTGCTCCCCGTCGCGATGATCGACACGGAGAAGATCCAGCCGCCCGGCAAGGTGATGCCCAAGCTGATGCGTCCCGGCATCCGCATCGGCAAGCCGCTCGACTTCACGCGCTACCAGGGCATGGAGCAGGACCGCTTCGTGCTGCGCGCGCTGACCGACGAGGTCATGTACGAGATCATGAAGCTCTCCGGCCAGGAGTACGTCGACATGTACGCGACGGCCGCGAAGCGTCAGATCACCGAGGCGGCGAAGGCGGCCAAGGCGGCGGACAAGGAAGACAAGCAGGGCAAGGGAGACAAGGAAGACAAGGAACGGGCCGGCTCCTAGCCGCGTCCGTTCAGGGGTGGGCACACGGGCGGTGGGGGACATGGCCAAGCGCGAAAAAGTCATGAGGATGTCGGTCGAGCAGCCGCTGTGGCGTGCGCTCACCGCCTACCGCGTCCTGACGATGCTGTACGCGATCGGGCTCTTCGTGGCGGCGCACGACAAGCTGGACCGCCCCTGGCTGGCCGTCGCCTACTACGCGGTGCTCGCCCCCTGGACCCTGGCCACCCTGCCCCGCGTCGCGAACGCGGCGAGCTGCACCCGGCGCTTCCTCTTCGCGGACCTGACCGTCGCTCTCGTGGGCATCCTGCTCACGCCGCTCGCCGACTCGCAGCAGCGCATCATCGACGGCGTCCCGACGCTGCCCTCCATATGGACCGCGGGCTCCGTGCTCGCGTTCGCCATCAAGGGCGGCTGGCGCTGGGCGGCCTCGGCGTCCCTGCTGGTGGGCGTCGCCAACGTGGTGCAGCGCGGCGCGTTCAGCCGCGACACCCTGCACAACGTCCTGCTGGTCTGCATCGCCTCCATCGCCATCGGCTACGTCGTGGAGCTGGCCCGCGCCTCCGAGCGCACCCTGGCCCGCGCCCTGGAGATAGAGGCCGCGACCCGCGAGCGCGAGCGGCTGGCCCGCGACATCCACGACAGCGTCCTCCAGGTGCTCGCCATGGTGCAGCGGCGCGGCACCGCCATCGGCGGCGAGGCCGCGGAGCTCGGCCGGCTCGCGGGCGAGCAGGAGGTCGCGCTGCGCACCCTGGTCGCCGGGGGCATGGTGCCCGCCTCGTACGCGTCGGAGGACATCTCGCAGGGCGCCGTCGTCCGAGCCGTCGAGGTCCCCGATGACGACCCGGCCGAGCCGGACGGCGCGGCGCCCTGCGATCTGCGCTCGCTCCTCGTCCCGCACGCGGGCGCGAAGGTCACGCTCTCCGAGCCCGGGGCGCCGGTGCTCCTGGCGCCGGGGGCCGCGAGGGAGCTGGCGGCCGCTGTCGGTGCCGCCCTGGACAATGTCCGCAGGCACGCGGGCGACGACGCGCGCGCGTGGATCCTGGTCGAGGACGAGCCCGACGAGGTGATCGTGACGGTCAGGGACGACGGTCCCGGCATCCCGGAGGGGCGGCTCGCGGAGGCCGAGGGGGAGGGCCGCCTGGGCGTGGCCCTGTCGATCCGGGGGCGGCTGCGGGACATCGGGGGCACGGCCGAGCTGATCTCGGTGCCGGGCCAGGGGACGGAAGTGGAACTGAAAGTCCCGCGCGAAGCGGCGCGGGACGCACGGGGGAAGGCAGGAAAGGCGAGATGAACGAGCAGCAGCAGCGGCAGGAACCGGCCACCGGGGCCGCGGGAGCCACGGAGACCACAGTGACCGGCCCCGCGGCGGACGGCCGGGCGGCCGACCCGATCAAGGTCATGGTCGTCGACGACCACCCCATGTGGCGCGACGCCGTGGCCCGTGACCTCGCCGAGGCGGGCCTCGACGTGGTCGCCACCGCGGGCGACGGCGAGCAGGCGGTCCGCCGCGCGCAGGCCGCCGCCCCCGACGTGCTGGTCCTCGACCTGAACCTGCCGCTGAAGCCGGGCGTGCAGGTCTGCAAGGAGCTCGTCGGCGCCAACCCCGCGCTGCGCGTCCTGGTCCTCTCGGCGAGCGGCGAGCACGCCGACGTCCTGGAGGCGGTCAAGTCCGGCGCCACCGGCTATCTGCTGAAGTCGGCGTCCACCGAGGAGCTGATCGACGCGGTGCGGCGCACGGCCGTCGGCGACGCGGTCTTCACCCCGGGCCTCGCGGGACTGGTCCTCGGCGAGTACCGCCGCCTGGCCACCGAGCCCGCGACCGGCACCCCGGACGACCCGAAGGCCCCGCAGCTCACCGACCGCGAGACGGAGGTCCTGCGGCTCGTCGCCAAGGGCCTGAGTTACAAGCAGATCGCCGAGCGCCTGGTCATCTCCCACCGCACCGTGCAGAACCACGTCCAGAACACCCTGGGCAAGCTCCAGCTGCACAACAGGGTGGAGCTCGTGCGGTACGCGATAGAGCGCGGCATCGACAAGCCCGACGACGCATGACCCCTCGTACGAGTGAACGTGCATGATCAACTCCCCAGCACAGCAAGGGAATTGACTGTCCGCACCGTCCCTGGGTGACCTGGATCACCATTAGCGTGATGCGCATCAGGTCACTGAGGCGAAGGGACTTTTCATGGGGTCCAAGAAAATCGGCGTACTGACCGGAGGCGGCGACTGCCCCGGGCTCAACGCCGTCATCCGGGGCATCGTCCGCAAGGGCGTGCAGGAGTACGACTACGACTTCGTCGGCTTCCGGGACGGCTGGCGCGGTCCGCTGGAGGGCGACACCGTCCCGCTCGACATCCCCGCGGTCCGCGGCATCCTGCCGCGCGGCGGTACCATCCTCGGCTCCTCGCGCACCAACCCGTTCAAGGCGGAGAACGGGGTGCGCCGCATCAAGGAGAACCTCGCGAAGTACGAGGTGGACTCCCTCATCGCGATCGGCGGCGAGGACACGCTCGGCGTCGCCGCGCGGCTCACCGACGAGTACGGCGTCCCGGTCGTCGGCGTCCCGAAGACGATCGACAACGACCTCTCCGCCACCGACTACACCTTCGGCTTCGACACCGCCGTCGGCATCGCGACCGAGGCGATCGACCGCCTGCACACCACCGCCGAGTCGCACATGCGCGTCCTCGTCGTCGAGGTCATGGGCCGCCACGCGGGCTGGATCGCCCTGCACTCCGGCCTCGCGGGCGGCGCGAACGTCATCCTCATCCCCGAGCAGCGCTTCGACGTCGACCAGGTCTGCGCCTGGGTGACCTCGCGCTTCAAGGCGTCGTACGCCCCCATCGTCGTCGTCGCGGAGGGCGCGATGCCCAAGGACGGCGAGATGGTCCTCAAGGACGGCACGCAGGACTCCTTCGGGCACGTCAGGCTCTCCGGGGTCGGCGAGTGGCTGGCCAAGGAGATCGAGGGGCGCACCGGCAAGGAGGCCCGCACCACCGTGCTCGGGCACGTCCAGCGCGGCGGCACGCCGAGCGCCTTCGACCGCTGGCTCGCCACGCGCTTCGGCCTGCACGCGATCGAGGCCGTGCGGGACGGCGACTTCGGAAAGATGGTGGCCCTCCAGGGCACGGACGTCGTCCGCGTCCCGATCGCGCAGGCCACGGCGAAGCTGAAGACGGTCGACCCGGCGCTCTACCAGGAGGTCGGGGTCTTCTTCGGCTGAGCCCGAGCCCCGAGGGGGACGGCGCCCGAGCTCCAGGTGCCGTCCCCGGAACCAGTACCTAGACTCACGCCCATGGAGATCCTCGCGTTCGGCGTGCAGTCCGACGAGAAGCCGCTGATCGAGAAGGCCTTCCAGGGGCACCACGACGTCCGCTGCCTGGACGTGTTCCTCAACGAGGACACCGCCCCCATCGCCGCGGGCTACGAGATCGTCTCCTCCAGCGTCAACGCCACGCTGAACAACCGCGTCCTGCAGACCCTCGCCGCCGGCGGGACGCAGATGATCGCCCAGCGGTCCACCGGCTTCAACAACATCGACCTCCAGGTCGCCGAGCGCCTCGGACTGACCGTCGCCCGCGTCTCGTACTACTCGCCCTACTCGGTGGCCGAGTTCGCCTGGACCCTCGCGATGGCCGTCAACCGCCGCATCGTCCGGGCGAGCAACCGCACCCGCGACTTCGACTTCCGCCTCGACGGCCTGATGGGCCGCGACCTGCGGGGCCGCACGGCCGGGGTGATCGGCACCGGCAAGATCGGCGAGGCGTTCACCCGTATCGCGCACGGCTTCGGCATGCGCCTGCTCGGCTGGGACGTCACCGAGAACCCCGCCTGCACCGAGCTCGGCATGAAGTACGTCGACAAGGGCGCACTCCTCGCCGAGGCGGACCTCGTCAGCCTGCACGTGCCGCTGCTCCCGGCCACCCAGCACCTCATCGGCGCCGAGGCGCTGCGGACCATGAAGGACGACGCGATCCTGGTGAACTCCAGCCGCGGCGGTCTGATCGACACCGAGGCCCTGGTCGGAGAGTTGCGCGCGGGACGCTTCACCGGAGTGGGCCTGGACGTGTACGAGGCGGAGGCGGGCCTCTTCTTCCTCGACAAGTCCCTGGAGGTCGTCGAGGACGACACGCTGGCCCGCCTCGTCACCTTCCCGAACGTCGTGGTCACCTCCCACCAGGCGTACTACACCGTGGACGCGGTCGGCCAGATCATCGACACCACGGTGCGCAACGTCCTGGACTATCAGGCGGGCCGCCGCTCCGAGAACGTCCTCGTCCCGGCCCCGGCCAAGAGCTGACCGAGCAGTTCCCGCACGATCCCGGCCCCGCGCAGCGTCAGCACCGACTCCGGGTGGAACTGCACGCCCGCGAAGGCGCCGCCGCGCACCGCGTGCACCTCGCCGCTCGCCGCGTCCCTGCTGACCTCGACGTCGTGCGCGGCGAGCTCCGCCGCCGCCTCGTCGTCGCAGCGCGCCACGAAGCTGTTGTAGAACCCGACGGTCTCGGTGCGCCCGAACAGGTCGATGCCCGTCTGCGCGCCCTGGTACGGCACCTCCTTGCGGACGATCTCCAGGCCCAGCTCGGCCGCGATCAGCTCGTGCCCGAGGCAGACGCCGAGCACGCCGTGCTCATGCCTGCCGATCACCTCCGCCGCCAGGGCGCGCAGGAACCGCATCTTGGGGTCGGCGAGGTCGGAAGGGTCGCCCGGACCGGGGCCGAGCACCACGGGCCCCTCGTGCGCGAGCACGGCCTCCCGCAGCCCCTCCTCGTCGTACCGCCGCACCGACACCCGAAGGCCGCAGGAGCGCAGGACGTGCGCGAGCATCGCCGTGAACGTGTCCTCGCCGTCCACGACGAGCGCGTGTCCGGCCAGTTCGCCCGTGCGCTCCTGCATCCGCAGCCAGAACGGCGCGAGGGCCGCCCGCCGCCCGTCCAGCGCCGCCCGCACCCGGGGATCGTCGGCGAGGGCGGGCCGCGCCTCCTCCTCGCGGGGGCGCCCGGGGCGCACGCCGAGGGCGGCCAGCACCCCCGCGGCCTTCGCGTGCGTCTCGGCGACCTCGCTCATCGGGTCGGAGCCGCGCACCAGCGTGGCGCCCACCGGCACCCGCAGCCGCCCGGTGGCGGAGATGTCGGCGGTGCGGATGAGGATGGGGGAGTCCAGCGTCTGCGCGCCGCCCGCGTCCCTGCCGATGAGGGCGAGGGCGCCCGCGTAGTAGCCGCGGCCCCCGGCTTCGTGGCGCTCGATGACCCGGCAGGCGTTCTGCACCGGCGACCCGGTGACGGTCGCCGCGAACATCGTCTCCTTCAGGACGTCCCGCACGTCCAGCGACGACTTGCCCCGCAACTCGTACTCGGTGTGCGCGAGGTGGGCCATCTCCTTCAGCCGCGGCCCGATGACGACGCCGCCCATGTCGCCGACCGTGCACATCATCTTGAGCTCCTCGTCGACGACCATCGAGAGCTCCTCGATCTCCTTGCCGTCGGAGAGGAAGGCGAGCAGGTCGTCCGCCGTGGGCCCCTGCGCGGGATAGCGGTAGGTGCCGCTGATCGGGTTCATGACGACGGTCCCGCCGGACATCCGCACGTGCACCTCCGGGCTGGCCCCCACCAGCGTGCGGTCCCCGGTGTGCACGACGTACGTCCAGTACGCGCCCCGCTCGCCGACGAGCAGCCGCCGGAAGAGCGCGAGGGCGTCGGCCCTGCCGAAGCCGGGGATCCCGCCCTCGTACGTACGGCGGATGACGAAGTTGGCGCCCTCGCCCCGGCCGATCTCCTCGCGCAGCACCCGTCCCACGATGTCCGCGTACGCCGCGTCGTCCACGTCGAAGGCCCCGCCCTCGACCCACACGTCGTGCGCGGGCAGTGCCGCCAGGGCGTCGGCGAGCCGCAGCTCGTACCGCTCCTCGGGGGTCAGCACGGTCAGTGGTGTGCCGTCGTCACGGACGTCGAAGCCGCGCTCCCTGATCTGCCGGAAGGGCACGAGGGCGAGACCCTCGGGGATGTCCGCGAGCCGCTCGTACGTGCCCGTCGGGCCGATCAGGACCTCGACCGTGTCGTGGTCGTGGCCCGGGGTGCGGCGGCGCAGCAGGGCGAACGGCCGATCGTCGGCCAGGAGCTCTGTCAGCTGCTGTGTCAGTTGCATGGGGGCTGTTCCTTCTCACTCGGAGAGGAACGGCCCGCTCCCGGCGAAGTCCGGAAAACACTGAAGGCCGCCCCTCGGGCGGCCTTCGCGAGTCTGTGTGCGCGCAGAGTCAGTGGGCCGCCGGATGAGCGGGCCACCACCAGTTCTGGGTCGTCGTCTGCGTACGCATGTCCCGCACCCTAGCGCATCATCGGGACGCCCCGAGGGGAAGCGATCACTCCATGGTGTCGCCTCTGTCTCACTTCGTGAGCGGGGGGATGGACGGGGCGCATCACCCCGTAGTGTTGACGGGGTGACCGTGAACGCTAAGACCACCGCTACCGGTGGCAACACCTGGCGAAACCTGCCCGCGGCGCAGCAGCCCGAGTACCCCGATGCCGAGGCTCTGCGCGATGTGATCGCGGACCTCGAGTCGTATCCGCCGCTCGTCTTCGCGGGCGAGTGCGACCAGCTGCGCGCCCGACTGGCCTCTGTAGCCAAGGGAGAGGCGTTCCTCCTCCAGGGCGGCGACTGCGCCGAGGCCTTCGACGCCGTGTCCGCCGATCACATCCGGAACAAGCTGAAGACGCTGCTCCAGATGGGCGCCGTCCTCACGTACGCGGCCTCCGTGCCCGTGGTGAAGGTCGGCCGCATCGCGGGGCAGTACTCGAAGCCGCGCTCCAAGCCGACCGAGACCCGCGACGGCGTGACGCTCCCGACCTACCGGGGCGACTCCGTCAACGGATTCGACTTCACCGAAGAGGCCCGCATCCCGGACCCCGAGCGTCTGAAGCGGATGTACAACGCGTCCGCCTCCACGCTCAACCTGGTGCGCGCCTTCACCACGGGTGGGTACGCCGACCTGCGCCAGGTGCACGCCTGGAACCAGGACTTCGTGAAGTCGTCCCCCTCCGGCCAGCGGTACGAGCAGCTGGCCCGCGAGATCGACAACGCGCTGAACTTCATGCGGGCCTGCGGCACCGACCCGGAGGAGTTCAAGACCGTCGAGTTCTACGCCTCGCACGAGGCGCTGCTCCTCGACTACGAATCGGCGCTGACCCGCACCGATTCGCGCACCGGCCGGCTGTACGACACCTCGGGCCACATGGTCTGGATCGGTGAGCGCACCCGCCAACTGGACCACGCGCACATCGAGTTCGCCTCCCAGGTGCGCAACCCCATCGGCGTCAAGCTCGGCCCGACCACGACGGCCGAGGAGGCGCTGCAGTACATCGAGCGCCTCGACCCCGACCGCGAGCCCGGCCGGCTGACCTTCATCGTCCGCATGGGCGCCGACAAGGTCCGCGACAAGCTGCCCGAGCTCGTCGAGAAGGTCACCGCCTCCGGCGCGACCGTCGCCTGGATCACCGACCCGATGCACGGCAACACCTACGAGGCGGCCTCGGGCCACAAGACCCGCCGCTTCGACGACGTGCTCGACGAGGTCAAGGGCTTCTTCGAGGTCCACAAGGCCCTCGGCACCCACCCGGGCGGCATCCACGTCGAGCTCACCGGTGACGACGTCACCGAGTGCGTGGGCGGCGGCGACGAGATCTTCGTCGACGACCTGCACCAGCGCTACGAGACGGCCTGCGACCCGCGGCTCAACCGCAGCCAGTCGCTGGACCTGGCGTTCCTGGTGGCGGAGATGTACCGCGACCAGTAGTTCTCGTCCGTACGTACGCGTGGGGCGCGGATCCGTGTGATCCGCGCCCCACCGGCGTATCCGGGGCTTTTGTGTGCGGGACGTCGCGGGTAAGGTTAGGTTAGCCTCACCGATCAATCGGGGCGGCGCTACCGATGAGTCCTGTCCGGGAGGTGAACCGCGTGTACGTCTGCAACTGCTTCGGGGTCACCGAGGCGCAGGTGAAGAAGCACGCGGCGGACGGCGCCTGCACCCCCCGCCAGATAGCGTCGGCCTGCAAGGCGGGCACGGACTGTGGTTCGTGCGTGCGCCGCATCCAGGCGCTGCTCGGCCGGGGCGCATGCCCCCGCCGTGACCTGGTCGACCAGGGAGAACCGGCGCTCACCGGCCTGGACGAGGCCGCTTAGCCCGTCAGCCGCCCGATTCAGCCCTCCGGCTGCTCGATCAGCTGCGCGATGTAGAGCGCCTCACCCAGCTTCTCGACGAGCTCCAGCTGGGTGTCGAGATAGTCGATGTGGTGCTCCTCGTCCTCAAGGATCGACTCGAAGATATTCGCGGATGTGATGTCGCCCTTGGCGCGCATCACCTCGATCCCGCGCCGCAGGCGGTCGATCGCCTCCACCTCGACCTGCCGGTCGGCCTGGAACATCTCGGTGACCGTCTGGCCCACGCGCACATGGAAGAGCCGTTGGTAATTGGGCAGGCCGTCGAGGAAGAGGATCCGGTCGGTCAGCACCTCCGCGTGCTTCATCTCGTCGAACGACTCGGACCGGGTGTACTTCGCGAGCTTCGTCCAGCCGAAGTTTTCCTGCATCTTGGCGTGGAGAAAGTACTGGTTGATCGCCGTGAGTTCGGCGGTCAGCTGCTCGTTGAGAAATTCAATGACCTCGGGGTCGCCCTGCATCGCAGAGGCTCCTTCCACGCGGGTGACTGGGCAGGTAGCGCGCATCCTTGCACCGGTGTTCGGAGGGCGTCCAGTAAGTGCACGCTTAGTAGGAGTTGCCCCAATCGGCGTCGGCCGGGCTGCGGCTGGTCACGTCCACCGTCCCGGGTCTGTCAGGATGGAGTCATGGGTCAGCCGGCGGAACGCGCATCTCGACAGGCAGCGGAGCCGGAGCTTCCGCCGGGTCAGCGGCTGCAGCGCGGCTGGCCGGTCACGCACTACGGCCCGGTGCCGAAGTTCCGGCCTGAGCGCTGGGAGTTCAGGGTTTTCGGCGCCACGGCGGACGGCGAGAAGCACTGCTGGACGCACGACGAGTTCTCCGCCCTGCCGTACGACTCCGTGGTCGCCGATCTGCACTGCGTGACGAAGTTCAGCATGCTGGGCGCCGAGTGGGGCGGCCTCCCGGCCCGCACGCTCCTGGAGATCGTGCCGCCCGCGGCCAATGCCACACATGTGATGGTCTGGGCCGAGTACGGCTTCAGCTCGAACATGCGGATGGCCGACTTCGCCTCCGACCGCACGATTCTCGCCACGCACAAGGGCGGCGAACTGCTCACCGCGGAGCACGGTTTCCCGCTGCGGCTCGTGGTCCCGCATCTGTACGCCTGGAAGGGCCCCAAGTGGGTCCGCGGCGTCGAGTACATGACCGCCGACCGCCGCGGCTTCTGGGAGGAGCGCGGCTACCACAACCTCGGCGACCCCTGGCGCGAGCAGCGCTACTCGTACCAGGAAGAGCCCGGGGACGGCCCCGAGCTCTAGCCCCGCGGCGAGCGTTCCGTCAGACGCTCCTCAGCTCCTTCAGGCGGGCCACGTCCGCCGCGTGTCCTTCCTTGCCGCCGGGCGTCTCGATGATCAGCGGCACACCCTCCGTGGCGGGGTGGAGCATCAGCTCGCGGAAGGGCTCCTCTCCGATGTGACCGGTGCCGATGTTCTCGTGGCGGTCCTTGTGGGCGCCGACGACGTCCTTGGAGTCATTGGCGTGCACGAGCTTCAGACGGCCCTCGCCGACCGTGTCCACGAGGAGGTCCAGGGTCTGCTTCATGCCGCTCGGGCCCGTCAGGTCGTGGCCCGCCGCGAAGATGTGGCAGGTGTCCAGGCAGACGCCGAGCTTGGGGTGGGAGTCCAGCGCCTCGAAGTACGGGCCGAAGTCCCAGGTGCGGGAGCAGAGCGAGGAGCCCTGGCCCGCGGTCGACTCCAGGAGCAGGAACGGGTCGTCGTCGTGCGTCAGCTCGTCCAGGAGCGGCAGCATGCGGTCGCGCACCTGCCGCAGGGCGACGGTCCGCTCCCGGCCGCCGGTCGCCGACCCGGTGTGCACGACGACGCCGAGCGCGCCGATCTCGCGCGCCCGGCGCAGCGAGTGGCGCAGCGACTCCACGGACTTCTCGACCGTCGCCTCGGTGTGCGAGCCGAAGTTGATGAGGTACGGCGCGTGGACGTACGCGGGGATCTGCTCGGCGGCGCAGGCCGCGCGGAACTCCTCGTCCTGCTTCGGGTTGCCGGGCGGGGTCGCCCAGCCGCGCGGGTTGGCGACGAAGACCTGGACGGTCTCCGCGCCGAGCTCACGGGCGTACGAGAGACCGACGGAGGCGAGTCCGCCGGCCACCGGGACATGGCCGCCGACGGGATTGCGGGACGTTGCGCTGGGGGACTTGTTGCTGCTCACACCGTCAAGGGTGGCACGCGCCCGGGGAGGTCCCCGCAGGGGTCCCCGGGCGGCGGGCTCAGCGGATCGTGATGGTGATCGTCGAGTTCTTGGGCGCCTTGTCGCCGCCGTCCACCGACTGCTTCTTCACGGTGTCCCCGAAGATGCCCAGCAGGCCCCGGTCCTCGTCGACCTCGAAGCCCGCTCCCTCCAGCTCGTCCTTGGCCTCGTCGACGCTCATGCCCGTGACGTCCGGGACCTCGACCATCGGGGGGCCCTTGGAGATCGTCAGCTTGACCGTGTCACCCTCGGCGATCATCTCGTCCGCGGCGGGCGACTGGGCGGCGACATCGCCCTTGTCCTCGTCGGAGTTGACCCGCGACGGCGCGATCTCGACCTTCAGCCCGGCGTCCTCCAGGTCCGCGGTGGCGTCGTCCTCGGACTCGCCCGTCACGTCCGGGACCTCGACCGGGCGGCCCTTGCTGACGACCAGGGCGACGGCCGAGCCCGCCTTGCGGGTGAAGCCGGCCCGCGGGTCCGTGCTGATCACGGAGCCCTTGTCGATGTCCTCGTCGAAGCGCTTGGTGACCATGCCCGGTTCGAGTCCGGAGTTCTGGAGCTCCTTCTTGGCCTTGGCCAGCGGAATGTTCTTCATGTCCGGGACCTTCACGGTCTCCGGGCCCAGCGAGATGGTCAGCGTCACCCCGCCGTTCTGCCGGATGCGGTCGCCCGCCGCGGGGTCGGTGTTCATCACCGTGCCCCGCTTGTCCGTGTCGCTGTAGGTGCGCTTGATGTCCTTCACTTCGAGCCCGGCGTCGTCGAGCCGCTGCTTCGCCTGCGCCTCGGTCTTCGCCAGGAGCGGCGGGACCTTCGTGAACTGGCCCGAGTTGATGTACCAGACGCCGGTGCCGATCCCCAGGACGAGCAGCACGCCGGCTATGACCGCGAACGTGCGGCGGCGCGGGGCGAACCGCCTGCGGGAGGCGCGGGCGGTTCGCCCCGCGCCGCCGCACGTTCGCGGTCATAG
>NZ_LIPN01000331.1 GCF_001418325.1 Streptomyces atriruber
GGACGAGGGTTTCGGGGGAGGCGCCGTCGAAGCGGCGCGGGGTGAACGGGAGCGCCTCTTCGGGGAGTTCACCCGTGGTCAGGGCGTGCGCCATGACGTCACCCGTGACGGGCGTCAGGAGGACGCCGTTGCGGTGGTGCCCGGTGGCCAGGTGGAGTCCGGCGAGCCGCGTCGGGCCGAGCATCGGCGCGTTGTCGGGGGAGCCGGGGCGCAGGCCCGCGCGGGTCTCGGTCAGCGGCAGCTCCGTGATGCCGGGCACGAGTTCGTGCGCGTCCCGCAGGAGTTCGTACACGCCGCCCGCGGTGACCGTGGTGTCCCAGCCGAGCTCCTCGCTGGTCGCGCCCACCACGAGCTCGCCGTTCTCGCGCGGCACGAGGTAGACGTGGCTGCCGCGCACCACGGCCCGCACGGTGCGGCTCAGGAACGGCGCGTACGCCGTCGGCACCGTCAGCCGCAGCACCTGGCCCTTCACGGGCCGCACGGGCGGCAGGACCTCGTCCGGGACGCCCGCGAGGCGCCCGCTGAGGCTGCCCGCCGCGAGCACGGTCAGGTCCGCGGTCGGCTCGGTGCCGTCCGTGAGGACGACGCCGCGCGCCCGGTCGCGGACGACGGAGAGGCGCTCGGCGCGGGCGCGGTGGAAGACCACCCCGGCCCGCTCGCAGGCCACCACGAGGGCCCCCGCGAGCCGCCTCGGGTCGATCTGGTGGTCACCGTCGACCCGTAGCCCGCCGCGGACCCCCGGCGCGAGCATCGGCTCCAGGCGGCGGCACTCGCGGCCGCTCAGCCACTCGGAGTCGAGACCGGAGCGGCGCTGCAGGTCGTGCAGCTCGCCTCGGCCAGTTCGGCGGCGAAGGCGGGGTAGCGGCGGGCGGATTCGAGGTTGAGGCCGAGCAGGGTCTGCTCGCCGTAGTGCAGTTCGGTGACGGCGGCCAGCATGCCCGCCGCGACCTGGGCGGCGCCGCCGCCCGGCTCGGGGTCCACGACCGCCACGGAGAGGCCGCGCCCGGCGGCCCGCCAGGCCGTGACCAGGCCGATGATGCCGCCTCCGACGACCAGGACGTCAGAGGCGGCGGATGGTGTCGTCGTACGCGAATGCATGGGCGTCCAGCCCCTCCCTTCGCCGGCATGACCCGGATCAGGTTCGTACGGTCGGAGGCCGTCCCAGCCTCCCTCTCAGCCCGGTGCGTCCGGGCTCCCGCGTGTGCTCTGCACGGGCCACCCTAGCCCGTCGCTTCGTGCGGCAGTAGGGGAGCTGTCCGGGTATGGGCGGTGACGTTGTGTCAGAGATCTCCCCGACCGCATCTGAGGGCGCTCTCGACAACCGCCCTAGAGTGATCGGGTGAGCGAGGAGCAGAGGCAGAGCGAGCAGCCGCAGAGCGGGCAGCAGCGACAGGCGGAGCGGCACGTCGTCATCGTCGGCGCGGGGATGGCAGGGGTGCAGACCGCCGTGGCCCTGCGCGAACAGGGCTTCACGGGCTCGGTCACGCTCGTCGGGGCCGAGCCGCACCAGCCGTACGACCGGCCGCCGCTGTCCAAGGCGGTGCTGCTCGGCAAGGCGGAGGGCTCGGCCTTCGACATCGACTTCGAGGCGCTCGGCATCGAGCTGAGCCTGGGCCGCGACGTCACTGGGGTGCGTCCCGACGCCCATGAGCTGGACACCGCCGACGGCCCCATCCGGTACGACGTCCTGGTCCTCGCGACCGGCGCCGAACCGATTCGGCTGCCCGGCACCGAAGGCATCCCGGGGGTCCACCTCCTGCGCACCCTGGACGACGCCGAGCGGCTGCGTCCGGTCCTCGCCGGACAGCACGACGTGGTGGTCGTCGGGGCGGGCTGGATCGGCGCGGAGTTCGCGACCGCCGCGCGCGAGGCGGGCTGTTCCGTGACCGTCGTCGAGGCCGCGGGACGGCCGCTCGCGGGGGCGCTGCCGGAGGAGGTCGCGGCCCCCATGGCGGGCTGGTACGCGGACTCCGGAGCGGTGCTGCGTCTGCACGCGCGCGTGGAGAGCGTCGAATCCGGCGTCGTCGTCCTGTCCGACGGGACCAGGGTGCCCGCGGGCGCCGTCGTCGTCGGCATCGGGGCGCGGCCCGCGACGCGCTGGCTCGCGGGCTCCGGCATCGAGCTGGGCAGCCACCGCGAGGTCCTGGCCGACGAGGGTCTGCGCACCTCGGCGCCCGACGTGTACGCGGTCGGCGACTGCTCCTCCTTCCCCTCGGGCCGGTACGGCGAGCGGCTCCTCGTGCACCACTGGGACAACGCCCTCCAGGGGCCGCGCACGGTGGCGGCGAACATCATCGGCGAGACGCCGGCCGCGTACGACCCCGTGCCGTACTTCTGGTCGGAGCAGTTCGGCCGCTTCGTGCAGTACGCCGGGCACCACGCAGGGGCCGACGAGCTGGTGTGGCGCGGCGACCCCTCCGGCATGGCCTGGTCGGTGTGCTGGCTGCGGGACGGCGCCCTGGTCGCGGTCCTCGCCGTGGGCCGCCCCAGGGACCTGGCCCAGGGGCGCAGGCTGATCGAGTCGGGCGCACGGCTGGATCCGGCGCTGACGGCGGACGCGTCGGTGCCGCTCAAGAAGGCGGTTCTGTAGCGGGGCGACACGGCGGCTCTGCGGCGGGGCGACAAGGCCGTCCTGCGGCGGGGCGACGCCGTCCGGTGCGGGTCCCCGGCCAGAGATACGCTGGACCCGTGACCGAGATTGACGCAAAGACTGATGCTCTCGTCCCCGACTGGCTGCATCTCCCCGACATCGCGGAGATGCTCGACATCGAGGTGACCCGCGTGCGCCAGCTGGTCAAGGAGGGCCAGCTGATCGCCGTGCGCCGTGGTGAGAACCGGGCGCTCCAGGTGCCGGCCGCCTTCATCGACGGCGACAAGGTCGTCAAGGGCCTCGCCGGCACCCTGACGCTCCTGCGGGACGACGGCTTCTCCGACGAAGAGATGCTCGAGTGGCTCTTCACTCCCGACCCGAGCCTGCCCGGCACCCCCGCGCAGGCGCTGAGCGAGAATCGCGGCACGGAGGTGAAGCGCCGCGCCCAGGCGCTCGCCGTCTGAGCAGGCGCAAGGCCGTCTGACCTGAAACACATCGTCCGGCGTGCGGGCCGCGGAACACCCCGCGGCCCGCACGCCACCGACAACGGGGGGACTTCTCCATGGCCGCCGACCACCGCGACCGGCTCGCCGACGCCCGGCTCTACCTGTGCACGGACGCCCGCAGGCGACAGGGGGACCTCCCCGAGTTCCTCGACGCCGTCCTCGCGGGCGGCGTCGACATCGTGCAGCTGCGCGACAAGGGCATGGAGGCGGGCGAGGAGCTGGAGCACCTCCAGGTCTTCGCGGACGCGGCCCGGCGGCACGGCAAGCTCCTCGCGGTGAACGACCGCGCGGACGTCGCGCACGCCATCGGCGCCGACGTGCTGCACCTCGGCCAGGGCGACCTGCCGGTGCCCGCGGCCCGCGCCATCCTCGGCGGCAGCGACGACGTGCTGATCGGCCGCTCCACGCACGCCGAGTCGGAGGCCGCCGCGGCCGCCGTCCAGGAGGGCGTGGACTACTTCTGCACGGGGCCGTGCTGGCCCACGCCCACCAAGCCGGGCCGCCACGCCCCGGGGCTCGACCTGGTCCGGTACACCGCCTCGCTGGGCACCGACCGTCCCTGGTTCGCCATCGGCGGCATCGACGCGGACAACCTCGACGAGGTGCTGGAGGCGGGCGCGCGGCGCGTCGTCGTCGTGCGGGCGATCACCGAGGCCGACGACCCGGGCGCGGCCGCGGCCGAGTTCGCGAAGCGGCTTCGTACGTCTGTGTGAGCAACAGCCCGGGAGTGTCCGATCCGTGGACAAGAAACCGGCAAACCGGCCAAAACTCCCGGGCCCGGTTGGGTGACCGCCGTGGCCTGGCTAACCTGCCCGTATGGCCCTAGGCACAGCTTCGACCAGGACTGACCGTGCACGCACGGTGCGCGACATGCTCGCGACCGGTAAGACGATGTTCTCGTTCGAGTTCTCCGCGCCGAAAACCCCGAAGGGGGAGCGGAACCTCTGGAACGCACTGCGCAGGGTCGAGGCGGTCGCCCCGGACTTCGTCTCCGTGACCTACGGAGCGGGCGGCTCCACGCGCACCGGCACGGTCAAGGAGACCCAGCAGATCGTCGCCGACACGACGCTGACGCCCGTCGCCCACCTGACCGCGGTCGACCACTCCGTGGCCGAGCTGCGCAACATCATCGGGCAGTACGCGGACGCGGGCATCAGGAACATGCTCGCGGTCCGCGGCGACCCGCCCGGCGACCCGCTCGGCGACTGGATCGCGCACCCCGAGGGCCTCACCTACGCCGCCGAGCTGGTCGAACTCATCAAGGAGTCCGGCGACTTCTGCGTGGGCGTCGCCGCCTTCCCCGCGATGCACCCGCGCTCGCCCGACTGGGAGTCCGACACCCGCCACTTCATCGACAAGTGCCGGGCCGGCGCGGACTACGCGATCACGCAGATGTTCTTCGACCCCGAGGAGTACCTGCGGCTGCGCGACCGCGTCGAGGCGGCGGGCTGCGCGACGCCGATCATCCCCGAGATGATGCCCGTCACCAACGTCCGCCAGCTCGAGCGGCTGCCCCAGCTCAGCAACGCCGTGTTCCCGGCCGAGCTGAAAGAGCGGATCCTCGCGGTCAAAGACGATCCAGCCGCTGTACGCTCCATTGGCATCGAGTTCGCGACGGAGTTCTGCGCGCGGTTGCTGGCCGAAGGTGTGCCGGGACTGCACTTCATCACGCTCAACAACTCCACGGCGACGCTGGAGATCTACGAAAATCTGGGCCTGCACCACCAGGCCTGAATCGGCCGTACCCGTACCCGTACCAGCGGGCGGCCGCAGGGGAGAGGGGCGTACATGGGCTGGACGGTCCTCTACATCGCGTTCGGATTCGTCGCGCTGTGGCTGCTCGGCGAGGTGCTGCTGCAGTACAAGGCCAGGCTGCGCTGGCGCCTGCTGGCCTTCGGCGGCTTCCTCGGCGTCGTCGTCGGGGTGCTGATCCCGTCGGTGTGGATCATCGGGCTCGGCGCCATCGCCTTCGCCACGGGCCAGACGTACGTGACGCTGTCGTTCCGCAAGGGCTTCTCCACCGGCTGGGCGCTCGGCGGGCAGCCGGGCCTGAGCAAGCGCCGCAGGGCGCCGAGGCGGGGCGGCGCGAAGGAGCCGACGCTCCAGGTCTCCGACCTGGAGTACGAGGAGGTCCCGCCGCCGCCCGCGCACGGCCCGGACGTCCCCGCGCACGACCCGGACGTTCCCGGGGCCGGGGTGTACGCGCCCGAGCCGATGCCCGACGACACCGGTCAGTACGGCGTGTACAGCGACGCTCCGTACGCCCCGCCCACCGCGGGCGACGCCCACCAGAGCGAGGGCTACGGCTACGACGCGGCGGCCTACGCGGGCTACGACCAGCAGAACTACGGATACGACGAGACGGGCCAGCAGCAGTACGCCGCGTACTCCGACCCGTACATCGGCACGCAGACCTACGGCGCGCGGCAGAGCTACGACACCTACGGCGATCAGCAGCAGTACGCCCCCTACGGGGGCGACACCTACAGCGCCGGGCTCGGCGGGACGTACCAGGACACCCCGCCCGGCGGCGTCTGGGTGCCCCAGCAGCGCACCACCGACGAGCCGTACAGCGGTGAACTCCCGCCGGAGCAGCCGTACCCGTACCAGGGCGGGCACACGGGGGACTACGACGGCTCGGGCTACAACGAGCAGCAGTACCGCTACTGAGCTCCGCCGGTCCCGTGCCGGTTCCGGCCGTTCCGGGCCGGTTCCGGCGGGGTGTCCGGGTCACCGTGAGCCGCGGAACTCCGGTCCCTCGACGATCAGTCCCGCGACCAGCGTGCCCGACATGCCCGCGTGGGGCAGGCCGCCGCCGGGGTGGGCCCAGCCGCCGACCGCGAACAGCCCCGGCAGACGGGTGCTGTTGGACGGCTGCAGGAGCTTCCCCTCGGCCGCGGCGAGCGCCGGGGCCGGGACGGCGCCGCCGTCGGCGCCGGTGGCCTCCGCGACGTCGGCCGGGGTGCGGACCTCGTGCCACAGCAGACGGCTCCGCAGCCCCGGGACCACGGCCTCGGCGCGGGCGATCACCCGCTCCACGTCCTGTGCCGTGACCTCCAGGTGCGCGGGCACCGTCATCGTGAGCGTGACCGCCTCGTGCTCGGCGTCCGGCGTCAGCTCCGGGTCGTCCGGGCGGAGCACCGCGAGCGTGGGGGAGAGGGGCAGCCCGGGCCGTTCGCCGAAGACGCGGTCGAGCTCGTCCTGACGGTCTGCCGAGTGCAGCACCGTGCGCAGCGGGGTGTCCGCGGGGCGTGCGCCGGAGAGGGCCAGGAGGACCGTGAGGCGGCTCGGCAGGCCGGAGCGCGCCGGGACGTCACCCGCCGCCCGTATGTCCACACCGGGCAGCAGTCGGTCGAGGACCGTGGGCGCGACGCCCGCGACCACGAAGTCCGCGTCCTCGGTGGTGCCGTCCGCGAGCTCCACGCCCGCCGCCCGGCCGTCCTTCTCGACGATCCGCGTCACCGCCGCGCCGAACACGAATTCGACACGCCGGGCCACGCACCGCTCGTGCACCGCGCGGGCCAGGGCGTGCATGCCGCCGCGCGCCGCCCAGGTGCCGAACGTCTGCTCCAGATAGGGCAGGACCGCGGCGCTCGCCGGGGTCGTGCGGGGATCCAGGCCGTGCGCGAGCGCGAACTGCTCCAGGAGCGCGATCAGGCGCGCGTCACCGCCCAGCTCCAGCTCGCCTACCTCGCTGAGCGTGGCCGCGCGGCGCTCGCGGCGCAGCAGGCGCTTGAGCGGCACCGAGGGATAGGGCTCGCGGTCTGCGAGCACCTCCCAGTTCGGCCAC
Source organism: Streptomyces atriruber (assembly GCF_001418325.1). Classification (GTDB taxonomy): domain Bacteria; phylum Actinomycetota; class Actinomycetes; order Streptomycetales; family Streptomycetaceae; genus Streptomyces; species Streptomyces atriruber. The sequence goes on from NZ_LIPN01000331.1 coordinate 6,887, forward strand.
AGGGGCTCTTCCAGGAGGGGGCGGCGGGTGCGGTCCCAGGCCTCCCTGGCGCGGTTCATGAACGCCGCCCAGCGTGCGCCCGCGCCCGCGCCGAGGGCCGCGTCCAGGGCCTCGCCCACGCCCGCGCGCGAGGCGTTCGGCAGGTCGGCCGTGGCGCCGTCCGCGAAGACGTGGCGCACGGCGGGCTCCACCTGGGACAGCTCGACGCACTTCTCCAGGGGCTCCTTGCCCGTCTTGACGAACAGGTCGCGGTAGACCGCGGGGAGCTGGAGCAGCCCCGGTCCGGTGTCGAAGGCGAAGCCGTCCCGCTCGACGCGGCCCAGCGCGCCGCCGAACGTCTCCCCGCGTTCGTACACCACCACCCGGTGTCCCGCGACGGCCAGCCGGGCTGCCGCCGACATCGCGCCGAGACCTGCGCCGATCACCACAATCCGTGCCATGCCAGGGACTTTATCGGCAGCCACTGACAGTCACGCCGCGACCCCGGTCCCGGTCCCGGCGTGCACGCTCAGGGCGGCGGCGCCCCCGTGCGGCCCGCGAGCAGCTTCTCCTCACGCCGCTGGGCCCTGCGCCGCAGGAACCGGCGGATCCGCGAGACGAGGAAGAACAGCAGGAACAGGCCGATCGCCAGCAGCACGGCCGCGATGATCGCCGCGGCCTCCGGATAGAACATTGCGAAGCTGATGAGGCCGCCGACCCCCAGGTCCTCGGCCGTGCTCATCACGAAGTTGCTGAACGGCTCGGGCGAGGTGTTGATCGCCATCCGCGTGCCGGACTTCACCGCATGGCTGGCCAGCGCGGTCGAGCCACCCACCGCGCCCGCCGCCAGGTCCGAGAGGGACCCGCTCTGGCCCGCCAGGAGCGCGCCCACCACGGCGCCGGACACCGGCCGGATCACGGTGTGCACCGTGTCCCAGACCGAGTCCACGTACGGGATCTTGTCGGCGACGGCCTCACACAGGAAGAGCACGCCGGCCGCGATCAGGACGTCGGGCCGCTGGAGCGCCTCGGGAACCTCGTCGCTGACACCGGTCGCTCCAAAGACGCCGAGCAGCAGGACAACGGCGTACGCGTTGATCCCGCTCGCCCAGCCGCTGGTGAAGACCAGGGGGAGTACGGACACGGACGTGATCGTAACCAGTTGTGAACGAATCGGCCTGGGGATGAGCACGGACGTCTGAGTATCCGTACCTAGTGAGTGAGATGAGTACCCGCGCGGATGGGCCCCACCTGCGGAGACGGAAGAGTGTGGGTCACGGAGAAGGGCGCAGCGCCGGTACCGCCGACACGGGGCGGCGGAACGGCGCCGCGCCCTTGGCCGCTCCTCCCGCTGCACGGCGGGAGCGAGGTACGGGGGTGACTCGGGGGGACGACCACACGGGGGT
>NZ_LIPN01000332.1 GCF_001418325.1 Streptomyces atriruber
GGCGTCGGCGCGGTCGGTGCGCTCCCAGGTGAGGTCGGGCAGTTCGCGGCCGAAGTGGCCGTAGGCGGCGGTCTGCGCGTAGATGGGGCGCAGCAGGTCCAGGTCGCGGATGATCGCGGCGGGGCGCAGGTCGAAGACGTCGCTGACGGCGCGTTCGATGGCGGCCTGCGGGGCGGTGGCGGTGCCGAAGGTCTCGATGAACAGGCCGANNGCGACCTGGACCTCGCAGCGGGTGGCCAGGCCCGCGGCGACGACGTTCTTGGCGACCCAGCGCATCGCGTAGGCGGCCGAACGGTCCACCTTGGAGGGGTCCTTGCCGGAGAAGGCGCCGCCGCCGTGGCGGGCCATGCCGCCGTACGTGTCGACGATGATCTTGCGGCCGGTCAGGCCGGCGTCGCCCATCGGGCCGCCGATCTCGAAGCGGCCGGTGGGGTTGACGAACAGCCGGTAGTCGTCGGTGTCCAGCTTGATGCCGTCGTCGGCGAGCTGGGCCAGGACGTGCTCGACGACATGGGTGCGCAGGTCCGGGGTGAGCTGGTCGGTCAGGTCGATGTCGGCGGCGTGCTGGGAGGAGACCACGATGGTGTCCAGGCGCACCGGGCGGCTGCCCTGGTACTCGATGGTGACCTGGGTCTTGCCGTCGGGGCGCAGGTAGGGGACGGTGCCGTCCTTGCGGACCGCGGTCAGCCGGTGCGAGAGGCGGTGGGCCAGCTCGATCGGCAGCGGCATCAGGGCGGGCGTCTCGTCGGTCGCGTAGCCGAACATCAGGCCCTGGTCGCCCGCGCCTTGCTTGTCGAGCTCGTCCTCGTCGCCCTCGACCCGGTTCTCGTAGGCGGTGTCCACGCCCTGGGCGATGTCGGGCGACTGGGCGCCGATGGACACCGAGACGCCGCAGGAGGCGCCGTCGAAGCCCTTGGCCGAGGAGTCGTAGCCGATGTCGAGGATCTTCTGGCGGACCAGGGTGGCGATGTCGGCGTAGGCGGCGGTGGTGACCTCGCCCGCGATGTGCACCTGGCCGGTGGTGATGAGGGTTTCGACCGCGACGCGGGAGGTGGGGTCCTGGCTGAGCAGGGCGTCAAGGACGGTGTCGCTGATCTGGTCGGCGATCTTGTCGGGGTGGCCCTCGGTGACGGACTCCGAGGTGAACAGGCGGCGGGACATGGCTCTCCAGGGCGCGAGGGGTCAGATGACGTGAGTGGCTTGAATGGGACGGGTGTCTTGAGTGGGCTGGGTGGTCTGGGTGGGGCGGATGGCGTGGGTGGCCGGG
>NZ_LIPN01000333.1 GCF_001418325.1 Streptomyces atriruber
GACAGGTTGGGGGCAGGCCCCGGTGCGGGGTGCGGAGGGCACTGGTCGAGGCGCCCCCGCCAGTGAGGATCAGACTCGGCCCAGGACCTTGCCGAGGAGTTCGCCCATGCGGGTGGCGCTGTCGCGGCCCGCCTGGAGGACCTCCTCGTGGTTGAGGGGCTCGCCCGTCATGCCCGCGGCGAGGTTCGTGACCAGGGAGATGCCGAGGACCTCCGCGCCGGCCTCGCGGGCCGCGATGGCCTCGAGGACGGTGGACATGCCGACCAGGTCCGCACCGATGGTGCGGGCCATGCGGATCTCCGCCGGGGTCTCGTAGTGCGGGCCGGGGAACTGCGCGTAGACGCCCTCTTCGAGGGAGGGGTCGATCTCCTTGCAGAGGGCGCGCAGCCGCGGGGAGTAGAGGTCGGTGAGGTCCACGAAGTTCGCCCCGACGATCGGGGAGGTCGCCGTGAGGTTCAGGTGGTCGCTGATCAGCACGGGCTGGCCGGGACGCATGCCCTCGCGCAGGCCGCCGCAGCCGTTGGTCAGCACGATGGTCTTGCAGCCCGCGGCGACGGCGGTGCGGACGCCGTGCGAGACGGCGGCCACGCCACGGCCCTCGTAGTAGTGGGTGCGGCCCAGGAAGACCAGCGCACGCTTGTCGCCGATCTTGAAGGAGCGGATGCGGCCGCCGTGCCCCTGGACCGCCGGCGGCGGGAAGCCGGGCAGTTCGGTGACGGCGAAGTCCGCCTCGGGCTCGCCCAGCGCGTCGACGGCCGGCGCCCAGCCGGAGCCCATCACGAGAGCGACGTCGTGGGTCTCTGCGCCCGTGAGCTCGCGCAGGCGCGCGGCGGCGGCGTCGGCGGCGGCGTAGGGGTCGCCCTGGATGTCGTCCGGAATAACTGAAGCGTTCACGCGGACGAGAGTAGCCGGTCATGGCCTACGCGCGTAGATGACGATGCTTACGGGATTGGGATCGTTGTCTTGTCGTTTCCGACGAGGGAGCCGGCGGCGGGCCGTCAGCAGGGGCGCTTGCGGAGTTCCATCACGTAGTCGTGGGGGGCGCCGGCCGATTCGGCGGCATCCGCCAGTTCTCCCAGGTAGCGCGCCGAGGGAAGGCCGCCTTCGTAACCATTGAGGACGTACACCCAGGCGGGTTCCTCGCCCTCCAGGGTGTCGACGCGGACCCGCATGCGCCGGTAGATGTCGAGGCCGACGCCTTCCCAGCGGTCCATGGAGTCCTCGTCCATGGGGGCGATGTCGTAGAGCGTGACGAAGACCTGGGAGCGCGGCGCCTCGACGAGCGTGGCGAGCGCGCCTTCCCAGCCCATGTGTTCCCCGCCGAAAGTGAGCCGCCAGCCGGTCAGCCACCCGGTCGCGCGCAGCGGTGAGTGCGGTGCGCGGCGTGACATGAGCCGCGGATCCAGATTGCCGGCGTACGCGGCGTAGAGCGACATGAGGTCGAGGGTACGGCAGCAATCAAGCGCACCCCTCCTGGAAGGGAAGGACCGCCCGGACTAGGGGGCGGTCGCACGGACGGAGGCCCCCGGGGCGTGAGCACCTTGAAGCGTGCGGGACAATGGAGTACGTGACTCGGATCGTGATCATTGGCGGCGGACCCGGCGGATACGAGGCGGCTCTTGTGGCCGCACAGCTCGGCGCGGAGGTGACCGTCGTCGACTGCGACGGTCTGGGCGGGGCGTCGGTGCTCACCGACTGCGTGCCGTCCAAGACTCTGATCGCCACGGCCGAGGTGATGACCACCTTCGACTCGTCGTACGAAGAGCTCGGGATCATCGTCGCGGACGACACCCCCCACATCGACACTCCCGCGCGCGTGGTCGGCGTCGACCTGGGCAAGGTCAACCGCCGTGTGAAGCGGCTCGCGCTCGCGCAGTCGCACGACATCACCGCGTCGGTGACGCGGGCCGGTGCGCGCGTGCTGCGCGGCCGGGGGCGTCTGGAGGGGCAGCAGGACGTCGACGGTTCGCGCAAGGTCGTGGTGCGCGCCGCGGACGGGAGCGAGGAGACCCTCGTCGCCGACGCCGTGCTGATCGCCACCGGTGGGCATCCGCGCGAGGTGCCGGACGCGCAGCCCGACGGCGAGCGGATCCTGAACTGGACCCAGGTCTACGACCTCGACGAGCTGCCCGAGGAGCTCATCGTGGTCGGCTCGGGTGTGACCGGTGCCGAGTTCGCCGGTGCCTATCAGGCGCTCGGGTCGAACGTGACCCTCGTGTCGAGCCGCGACCGGGTGCTTCCCGGTGAGGACCCGGACGCCGCCGCCGTCCTGGAGGACGTCTTCCGGCGCCGCGGCATGAACGTGATGTCCCGCTCCCGAGCCGCTTCCGCCAAGCGCGTCGGGGACCGGGTCGAGGTCACGCTCGCCGACGGACGCGTCATCTCCGGCTCGCACTGCCTGATGGCCGTCGGCGCCATCCCGAACAGCAGCGGCATGGGCCTGGAGGAGGCCGGGGTCAAGGTGAAGGACTCCGGGCACATCTGGACCGACAAGGTGTCGCGTACGTCGGCCCCCGGCGTCTACGCCGCCGGTGACGTGACCGGGATCTTCGCGCTGGCCTCCGTCGCCGCCATGCAGGGCCGCATCGCGATGTACCACTTCCTGGGCGACGCCGTGCAGCCGCTGAACCTGAAGGCCGTGTCGGCGAACGTCTTCACCGACCCGGAGATCGCGACCGTCGGCTACAGCCAGGCCGACGTCGACTCGGGGAAGATCGACGCCCGCGTCGTGAAGCTGCCGCTGCTGCGCAATCCGCGCGCGAAGATGCAGGGCATCCGCGACGGCTTCGTCAAGATCTTCTGCCGTCCGGGCACGGGCATCGTGGTCGGCGGTGTGGTCGTCGCGCCGCGCGCCTCGGAACTGATCCACCCCATCTCGATCGCGGTCGACAACAATCTGACGGTCGAGCAGATCGCGAATGCGTTCACCGTGTACCCGTCGCTTTCGGGGTCGATCGCGGAGGTCGCGCGTCAGCTGCACACGCGGAAGACGGCGGGCGAAGGCTGATCCGACCGGCGGCCGGAATCAACTCTTTGCAGGTCACGCACTGTTGTCTCCCATTCGCGCGGCATAGGCCGGGGGAGTAAGCACCTATACCACTTTCCACCCTGCCGTGCGAACAACTTCTGTAATTCGGCGCAAACTGCTGAAAGCAGACGGTCGTTGGGGTTACTGTCAGTTTCGTGTTCGCTGCAGAACGTCGTCAATTGATCCTCGAAATGGTGCGAGCCAACGGGGCGGTATCGCTCCGTGAGCTCGCCCGCGTCGTCCAGACCTCCGAAGTGACCGTACGGCGGGACGTGCGCGCGCTGGAGGCAGAAGGACTCCTCGACCGCCGACATGGCGGTGCGGTATTGCCGGGCGGATTCACGCGGGAGTCCGGCTTTCCGCAGAAATCACATCTCGCGACCGCCGAGAAGACGGCCATCGCCGATCTCGCGGCGGGTCTCGTCGAAGAGGGCGAAGCCATCGTCGTCGGGGCGGGTACGACCACGCAGGAGCTGGCCCGACGGCTCGCGCGGGTACCCGGCCTGACCGTCGTCACCAACTCCCTCCTGGTGGCACAGGCATTGGCGCACGCCAACAGGGTGGAAGTCGTCATGACCGGCGGCACCTTGCGCGGCTCGAACTACGCACTCGTGGGCAGCGGGGCCGAGCAGTCCCTCCAGGGGCTGCGGGTGTCACGGGCCTTCCTGTCGGGCAGTGGTCTGACCGCCGAGCGCGGCCTCTCCACGTCCAACATGCTCTCCGCGAGCGTGGACCGCGCGCTGGTCCAGGCGGCGGCCGAGGTCGTGGTCCTCGCCGACCACACCAAGCTCGGCACCGACACGATGTTCCAGACGGTGCCGACGGACGTCATCACCCGCCTGGTCACGGACGAACCGCCGGGGCACGACGACCGTGCCGCGACGGAACTGCAGGCCCTGGCCGACCAGGGCGTGCAGATCACGGTGGCGGGCGGCGCCACAGGCCCTAACTCCGCGCCCGGTGTCGACTCCGTCCCGGCGGGGCGCCAGCCGCGCCGGGACGTGCCCCTGCCGGGTCAGCGTCGTACTCACGGGGCGGGCCCGGGCCAGCAGCTGCGCAGCGCGCTCCTCGGGGAACAGCCCCCCGGGGAACGGGCGGCGCGGGTCGCGGACCTGCGCCGCCGCTGAACCCGGCGGCCGCGGGACCGCCGGGCAGGGTCGACGCGCCGTCACGGACCGTGACGGCGCACCGGGCAGACGCGGGTGTTACGCCGGTGTCTGCCCGTCGGCCTTCAGCCCCCGCAGGGTCAGCGTGAGCAGGCGGTCGGCCAGCTCCGGATCGTCCGGGGTCTCCTCGGCCGCCAGCGAGATCGCGTTGGTCAGCTGGAGCAGGTCGCCGATGGAGACGTCGGGGCGCACCGCCCCCGCCTCCTGCGCGCGGACGAGCAGCGCCGTGCCCGCCTCACGCATGGGCATGCTGCACTGCGCGAGCGCCGAAGTGTCGTCGTGCGACGCCGACATGAGCGCGCTCGACAGACCGCGATACTCACCCGCATGAGTGATGATGGCCCGCAGCCACGCCACCAGCGCGGAGCACGGCTGCGGGTCGTCGAGCAGGGCGTGCGAGCGCGCGAGGAGGTCGCACACCGCGTCCTCCCAGACCGCGCTCATCAGCGCGTGCCGGTTGGGGAAGTGCCGGTAGAGCGTGCCGATGCCGACGCCCGCGCGGCGCGCCACGTCCTCCAGGGACGTGCCCGTGCCGTGTTCGGCGAAGGCGGAGCGCGCCTCGGCGAGCAGCCGGTCGTAGTTGCGGCGGGCGTCGGCCCGCATGGCGCGCGCCGACTGTGCCGCCTGCCGCGGCGCTCTCGCCTGCTGGCCCGTGCCGGTCGTCATCCCCGCACCCTTCGTGAACGTACGCGTCCCTCAAGGATGCCACTGCCCGTGGTCAGGGATCCTGGCGGGCGAAGAAGGCGTCCAGCTCCGCGCGGGCCCTGCGCTCGCGGCGGTGCGGCGGCAGGGAGCCGCCGCTCAGGTTCCGGGTCAGCCACAGGACCAGCGGATACGTGACACAGGTGCCGAGGACCACGCCGCTCAGCACTCCGGTGACCAGGTCACTCATGATCATCAACTCACCTTCGTACGGGACTTCTTGGCGCCGCCTCCGGATGCCGCCGCCGCTGTCGGAGCGCGGAAGCCGTCCAGGGCCGTCGCGATCATCGTGGCGCCGTTGTCCGGGGCCACCGCGCCGTAGCCGAGCAGCCGCCAGCGCGCGTCGACGGCATCGCTGTCGTAGTACGGCACCGGGCCCGCCGCCGACGGCACCAGGAGCGGCTCGGGCCCCTTCGCGCAGCCGTGGCAGGCGGCGACCTCCTCGGTGCCTTCCGGGGCGCCGGGGAGCGCCACGCGTGCGTGCCCGCGCTCGTGCAGCGGGTTGAAGTAGCAGGGCGGGTCGGGCCGCAGCGGCTCTTCCGTCACCAGGGCCTGCAGGGCGCGCATCCCGATGCGGCTGAACTCGATCGCCGCCACGAGCTCGCCGAGCGCGTGGGCCGCGTCGTACTCGGGGTCGGGGCTCCGCGGTCCTTCGCGGGCCGGGCCGATCACCGAGTTGCTCGCCTGGATCGACGCGGTGACCGCGAACGAGGCGAGTTCCGCGCGCAGTTGCGGCGCGAGCGAGCAGGTGTGGCGCAGGGTGTCGCCGAGCGCGGACGCGTCGCCGAGCAGCTCGGCCCGCCGCTCGGCGTGCGCGCGCAGGGCCTCCGGGTCGCCGGCCGGGTCCGGCGGCGGGGCCGCCCAGTCGGGCGCGGGCAGCGGGAGGGCGAAGGTGTAGGGGCGGCGTCTGCCCAGCGGCAGGTGGGTGAAGCGGCGCAGGAGCGCGACGGACAGGGCGGCGGACATGCCGAGGACGAGCCCGGCCTCGTAGCGCTGCCCGGTGTCCGCGGTGGCCGCGAACCAGCCGGTCGTGGTGATGGCGGCCGCCGTTGCGAGCAGCCCTAGTACGTCCCCCGTGCGTTTCACTGAAGTCCCCCCGTGGCCTTCGGTTCTACGCGGGGGAGGACGCGGGGCGGGGCGGCGGCGGTTGCGCTTGTTCCGGCCGGAGTGCGAGTTCCCCGCGCTCCTTGGGGTGGTGCTCGTCGTGTGTGCCTGCGGGCCGGTGGGGCCTTGTCGCGCAGTTCCCCGCGCCCCTGAGGAGTCCACCGCACCCGGCACCGTCGCATGCAGGGCGCATTCGGTGGAGCGTCACGGGGGACCGGTCAGGGGGGCGGGGAACTGCGCGACGAGCCCCCACCGGCCCGCGGCGGGCGGACACGCGGACGGGCCGGGCTGNNCCGGCCCGTCCGCGTGTGCGTTCCTGCGGTCAGTCCTTGATCTCGCAGATCACCGCACCGGAGGTCAGGCTCGCGCCGACCTCGGCGGTGAGGCCCTTGATCGTGCCCGAGCGGTGCGCGTTCAGGGGCTGTTCCATCTTCATGGCCTCCAGGACGACGACCAGGTCGCCCTCCTTGACCTCCTGGCCCTCCTCGACCGCGACCTTGACGATCGTGCCCTGCATGGGCGAGGCGAGGGTGTCACCGGACGCGGCAGGACCGGACTTCTTGGCCGCACGGCGCTTGGGGCGGGCGCCGCCCGCCGCCGCGGTGCGTGCGATGGTCATGCCCAGCGACGAGGGCAGCGAGACCTCCAGGCGCTTGCCGCCGACCTCGACGACGACCGTCTCGCGGCCGGGCTCCTCGTCCGTCTCGGCGTCCGCGGAGGCCGTGAACGGCGGGATCTCGTTGACGAACTCGGTCTCGATCCACCGGGTGTGGACCGTGAACGGGTCGCTGGAGCCGGTCAGTTCGGGCGCGAACGCCGGGTCCGTGACGACGGCGCGGTGGAAGGGGATGGCCGTGGCCATGCCCTCGACGTCGAACTCGGCGAGCGCGCGGGAGGCGCGCTGCAGCGCCTGCTCACGGGTGGCGCCGGTGACGATCAGCTTGGCGAGGAGCGAGTCCCAGGCCGGGCCGATGACCGAGCCGGACTCGACGCCCGCGTCCAGGCGGACACCGGGGCCCGACGGCGGCGCGAACGTCGTGACGGTGCCGGGCGCGGGCAGGAAGTTGCGGCCCGGGTCCTCGCCGTTGATGCGGAACTCGAAGGAGTGACCCCGCAGTTCCGGGTCGCCGTAGCCGAGCTCCTCGCCGTCGGCGATGCGGAACATCTCCCGGACGAGGTCGATGCCCGCGACCTCTTCGGTGACCGGGTGCTCCACCTGCAGACGGGTGTTGACCTCCAGGAAGGAGATCGTGCCGTCGACACCGACGAGGAACTCGACGGTGCCCGCGCCGACGTAGCCGGCCTCCTTGAGGATCGCCTTGGAGGCGGCGTACAGCTCGGCGTTCTGCTCGGCGGTCAGGAACGGCGCGGGCGCCTCCTCGACGAGCTTCTGGTGGCGGCGCTGCAGCGAGCAGTCACGGGTCGAGACGACCACGACGTTGCCGTGCTTGTCCGCCAGGCACTGGGTCTCGACGTGCCGCGGCTTGTCGAGGTAGCGCTCCACGAAGCACTCGCCGCGGCCGAAGGCGGCCACGGCCTCGCGCACCGCGGAGTCGTACAGCTCGGGGACCTCTTCGAGGGTGCGGGCCACCTTCAGTCCGCGGCCACCACCGCCGAACGCCGCCTTGATCGCGATCGGCAGGCCGTTGGCCTCGGCGAACGCGACGACCTCGTCGGCGCCGGACACCGGGTCGGGCGTGCCCGCGACGAGCGGGGCGCCCGCGCGCTGCGCGATGTGGCGTGCGGCGACCTTGTCGCCGAGGTCACGGATGGCCTGCGGCGGCGGGCCGATCCAGTTCAGGCCCGCGTCGATGACGGCCTGCGCGAAGTCGGCGTTCTCCGAAAGGAAGCCGTAGCCGGGGTGGATGGCATCCGCCCCCGCGTCCTTGGCCGCTGCCAGCACCTTGGAGATGTCCAGGTAGCTGGTGGCCGGAGTGTCACCGCCCAGCGCGAACGCCTCATCGGCTGCCCGTACATGCAGCGCGTCCCTGTCAGGGTCTGCGTAGACGGCTACGCTCGCGATCCCTGCATCCCGGCATGCCCGGGCAACGCGGACAGCGATTTCGCCACGGTTGGCGATGAGCACCTTGCGCACGATGGCTCCCTCCTTGAAACAAGCCGAGTTTAGGGACTGCCGACACGGCCTTACGACCCGTCCCCAATGGTGAGCTTGCCCACACGGAGTGTGACTCGAGACCGGCTAGGTTCGCGAAAACCCTTGTCGCACCGCGGTACGCAGGGTCCCTTGACGGCAGCGTAGCCCTCCGGTGTGGTCAAGGTCTCTGTGAGTCAGCGCTGCGGACGCGCGGCTTTCTTTGTGGAGTCCCTACGAATGGCCCAATGATTCTTTGCCTGCGGCACAGCTCTTGTCCCGGGGTTTACCCGTTAGTAGCGTTCGCGATGGCTCGAACGTACTAGGGGTAACAGCAGCGGAAAGAGGGTGGGGCGCCGTGGCGCGCAGACCGGTGGCCTGGGTGGGCGCGATCATTCTCCTCGCGGAGGCGGTCGGCATCGCCCTCCTGAACTGGTTCCTCGGCCTCGTCGTCGACAAGCAGGACATGTCGCTGGCGGGCCTCGATCCGCGCGCGATGACCGTGTCGACCTGGATCGCGGGCGTCCTCTTCGGCGGCTACCTCGCGCTCTGCGCCGTCGTCCTGATCCGCACCGCCGTGCGCGACCGCGCCCCCGGCACCTTCGGCCGGCTCCTCCTGATCAGCTGTGCCGTCGTGCACGGGCTGCTCGGGGCCTTCTCCGTGGGCCTGGTGGGCTGGGCCGCGTTCGTGTTCATGATGGTCGTGCTCGGCCTGGTCGTGCTCACGCTCGTGGTGTACGAGAAGAAGGCGCAGCAGGACGGTGCGGTGGCGGCCCCGCAGGCCGCCTGAGCCGGCGGCGGCCCGCTCCCGTCCGGGGGCCTATGGCCGCCACAACTCCGTGATGCCGACGCCCAGTTCGCCCAGGAGGCGGCGCAGCAGCGGCAGCGACAGGCCGATGACGTTGCCGTGGTCGCCCTCGATGCCCTCGATGAACGGCGCCGAGCGGCCGTCCAGCGTGAACGCCCCCGCCACGTGCAGCGGTTCGCCGCTCGCGACGTACGCGGCGATCTCGGCGTCGGAGGGCTCGCCGAAGCGGACCACGGTGGACGCCGTCGCCGACGCGTACCGCCCGGAGGCGGTGTCGCGGACGCAGTGGCCGGTCTGCAGGACGCCCGCGCGGCCGCGCATGGACTTCCAGCGGGCCGTGGCCTCTTCGGCGTCGGAGGGCTTGCCGAGCGCCTGGCCGTCCAGTTCGAGGACCGAGTCGCAGCCGATGACCAGCGCGCCCTTGGCGTCGGGCCGCGCGGCGACCACGGACGCCTTGGCCTCGGCCAAGGCGAGGGCGAGCTCGGCGGGCGTGGGCGCGGACACCTTGTCCTCGTCGACGCCGCTGACGATCACCTCGGGCGCGAGGCCCGCCTGACGGAGCAGGCCGAGCCGGGCGGGTGACTGGGAGGCGAGGACGAGACGGCGGGGCTGATCACTCATGCGCTCAGCGTAGCGAGCGCCCGCGCGGGCGCGGTTCTCAGTGGAGCCCCAGCACGAACATCGCGACAACCATCGCCAGGGCGAGGACGAGGCCCGCGCGGCGCATCTTCGCCTGCAGGTCCCGCATGTCCTTCGGAGGATCGTTCTCCGGGTCCGACCACAGCATGCATTCGATGGTGCGGCCGGACGGGCCGGGGCGCCTGAGTACGCGTACTCAAGTTCCCCCGGCCCACCGGCCTACGGGCTCACTGGCCCGCACACCGCCGGACGGCCTAGCCCGGCCAGTAACTGCGGCCCCACGCCGTGGGCGAGGGCGCGGGCAGCCGGTGGCGGGCCACCCGCGCGGGGTCCGCCCAGGAGTCGGGCAGCGCGGGCGCGCCGGACGGCCCGTCCGCCACCGCCGCGGCGCGCACCTGGACCACTGCCAGGGCGGCGGCGAGCTCCTCCGGGGTCGGATTTCCGCGTACGACCTTGATCATGAGGGCTCCTTACGGGATCGCGGCTTACAGGGGGATGTTGCCGTGCTTCTTCGGAGGGAGGGATTCCCGCTTCGTCCGCAGCTGACGCAGCCCGCGCACGAGGTGGGACCGGGTCTCGGACGGCATGATCACCGCGTCGACGTAGCCGCGCTCGGCCGCCGTGTACGGATTGAGCAGGGCGTCCTCGTACTCCTGGATGAGCCGCGTCCTGACCTCCTCGACGTCGTCCCCGGCCTCGGCGATCGTGCGGCGGTGCAGGATGTTCACGGCGCCCTGCGCGCCCATCACGGCGATCTGCGCGGTCGGCCAGGCGAGGTTGAGGTCGGCGCCCAGGTGCTTGGAGCCCATCACGTCGTACGCACCGCCGAAGGCCTTGCGCGTGATGATCGTGATCAGCGGGACGGTGGCCTCCGCGTACGCGTAGATGAGCTTCGCGCCGCGGCGGATGATGCCCGTGTGCTCCTGCTCGACGCCCGGCAGGAAGCCCGGCACGTCGACGAAGGTGATGACCGGGATGTTGAACGCGTCGCAGGTGCGGACGAAGCGGGCGCCCTTCTCCGAGGCGTCGATGTTCAGGCAGCCGGCGAACTGCGTCGGCTGGTTGGCGACGATGCCCACCGGGTGGCCCTCGATCCGGCCGAAGCCGGTGAGGATGTTCGGCGCGAACAGCGGCTGCGTCTCGAAGAACTCGGCGTCGTCCAGGACGTGCTCGATGACGCCGTGCATGTCGTACGGCTGGTTGGCGCTGTCCGGGATCAGCGTGTCCAGCGCCAGGTCCTCGTCCGTGGGCGCCAGGTCCGCCTCCTCGGGGAAGGCGGGCGCCTCGCTGAGGTTGTTCGAAGGCAGGTAGGACAGCAGGGACTTGACGTACTCGATCGCGTCCTTCTCGTCGCCCGCCATGTGGTGCGCCACGCCCGACGTGGAGTTGTGGGTGCGGGCGCCGCCCAGCTCCTCGAAGCCCACGTCCTCACCGGTGACGGTCTTGATGACGTCGGGTCCCGTGATGAACATGTGCGAGGTCTGGTCGACCATGATCGTGAAGTCGGTGATCGCCGGGGAGTAGACGGCGCCGCCCGCGCAGGGGCCGACGACCAGGCTGATCTGCGGGATCACACCCGAGGCGTGGGTGTTGCGGCGGAAGATCTCGCCGTACATCCCGAGGGCCATCACGCCCTCCTGGATGCGGGCGCCGCCGGAGTCGTTGATGCCGATGACCGGACAGCCGGTCTTCAGCGCGAAGTCCATGACCTTCACGATCTTCTGGCCGTAGACCTCGCCGAGCGCACCGCCGAAGACGGTGAAGTCCTGCGAGAACACGGCGACCGGGCGGCCGTCGACAGTGCCGTATCCGGTCACGACGCCGTCGCCGTACGGCCGGTTCTTCTCCAGGCCGAAGTTGGTCGACCGGTGCTGGGCGAACTCGTCGAGCTCGACGAAGGAGCCTTCGTCGAGCAGGAGTTCAATGCGCTCGCGCGCCGTCAGCTTCCCCTTGGCGTGCTGCTTCTCGACCGCGCGGGCCGAGCCCGCGTGCTTGGCCTCCTCGATGCGGCGCTGCAGGTCGGCAAGTTTTCCCGCGGTCGTATGGATGTCGATGGCGCCGTCTTCGGCGGTGCGGTCTGACGCGGGCACGTTGGGCTCTTCCGGCTCGGACATCGGGATGCGGCTCCCTGCCTGCTCAAAGGTGCTTGTCTACGGCTGTGCGGCTGGCTACTGACCCGTAGCGTATCGGCGCCCATACCGTTCGGCAGTGCGTCGTTTACCACACCTAAGGTGGCTTGCATGACGCCGTCAGATGCTGAAGACAACCGCTGGTCCGACCTCGACAGGCCGCCCCTGAACGCCGCCGCGCTCCGCCGGACCCTGCTGAGGGACGGCGGCCTGTGGTCCTCGCTCGACGTGGTGGCCGCCACCGGTTCCACCAACACCGACCTCGCGGCGCGCGCCGACGAGCTCGCCGAGGGTGCGGTGCTCGTCGCCGAGGAACAGAGCGCGGGGCGTGGCCGTCTCGACCGCCGCTGGTCCGCGCCCGCCCGCTCGGGCCTCTTCTTCTCCGTGCTCCTCAAGCCCGCCGACGTGCCGGTCGAGCGGTGGGGCTGGCTGCCGCTGCTCACGGGCGTCGCCGTCGCCACGGGCCTCTCGCGGACGGCGGGCGTGGACACGGCACTCAAGTGGCCGAACGATCTCCTGGTCACGGTCGGTGACCAGGAACGGAAGGCGGGCGGCATCCTCGCGGAGCGGGCGGGCTCCGCGTCCGGCGGGGGCATCGTCGTCGGCGTCGGCCTCAACGTCACGCTGCGCGAGGACGAGCTGCCCGTGCCGACGGCGGGGTCGCTCGCCCTGGCCGGCGCGAAGGTCACGGACCGTGACCCGCTGCTGCGGGCCGTGCTGCGCTCCCTGGAGCAGTGGTACGGCGACTGGCGCGCGGCGGGCGGCGACCCGGCCGCCTCCCGCCTCCAGGAGACCTACGCCGCAGGCTGCGCGACCCTGGGCCGCCAGGTCCGCGCAGAGCTCCCCGGCGACCGCTCCGTGGTGGGCGAGGCGGTGGCGGTGGACGGCGACGGCCGCCTGGTCCTGGCCACGGAGGAGGGCGTACAGCAGCCGGTGGGCGCGGCCGACATCGTGCACCTACGCCCGGCGGACTAACCCCGGCCGGGCCGAGCTCGACGCTCCGGCGGGGTACGCCCCGGGTGGGCCGGCCTCAACGTCCTGGCGGGACGACGGCTGCCCCTGCGCAACACCCCGGGTGGGCTGGCCTCAACGTTCTGGCGGGGCGGCGGCTGCCTCAGGGGCGCGGGGAACTGCGCAACACCCCGGGTGGGC
>NZ_LIPN01000334.1 GCF_001418325.1 Streptomyces atriruber
CCCCCGTCCCCATCGCTCCCGCACCCGCTGAGCACGAGCGCGACGGCAAGCCCCGCCACAGCGGTACCGACACGGACACTACGGACGTACGTACGCACTTGAAGTCCCCCTAGCCAGAGCGGCATCGGCGACACCCGTGGCATCGACGACGTCGCCGGCGGTCACGACCCGGCCAAATCGCGCGCCAAGCTACCAGGAGGACTTGCGCACCCCGGGGAGATGTCCGGCGTGCGCTTGCTCACGCAGCTTCACCCTCGACAGCCCGAACGCCCCCACGTACCCGCGCGGGCGCCCGTCGACACTGTCCCGGTTCCGCACCCGCGTCGCGCTCGCGTCGCGCGGCTGGCGCGCCAACTCCCTTTGTGCGGCCTGCCGTTCGGCGTCCCCCGTGCCGGGCCTGCGGATGAGCTCCTTCAGCTCCGCGCGCCTCGCGGCGTACCGCGCCACGATCACGCGCCGCCGCTCGTTCTTCGCGATCTTGCTCTTCTTCGCCATCAGATCCTCACTCCACGCGCACGGATCCTGGCGACGGCCGCCTCGATCCCGATGCTGTCGACGGTCTTGATCCCCTTCGTGCTGAGCCGCAGCCGCACGTACCGGCCCTCGCTCGGCAGCCAGTACCGCTTCCGCTGGACGTTGGGGTCGAAGCGGCGGGACGTCCGCCGGTGGGAGTGGGAGATGTTGTTGCCGAAGCGGGGTTCCGCGCCGGTCAGCTGGCAGTGGGCGGACAAGGTGACGCACCTCTCGGTCGATCGATGACGATGGAAAAGGCCTGTTCAGGGGTGGGTTCGGAAGGCCGGACGGGGCCCGGACGCCCCCGTGCGGCCCCCGTGCGGCCCCGGGCGCACCCGAACAGCACCCGGTCGGAACTCCCTCTTGAAAACGAGAGTCATTTTCATATACTAGCCCCATGGCCCGCAACGAACTCCGCCCCGTCATCAAGCTCCGCTCGACGGCGGGAACCGGCTACACGTACGTCACCCGCAAGAACCGCCGTAACGACCCCGACCGCCTCACCATCCGCAAGTACGACCCGCTGGCCCGCCGCCACGTCGACTTCCGAGAGGAGCGCTGACCGCCATGCGCAAGGACATCCACCCCCCGTACGGCCCCGTCGTCTTCCGCGACAAGGCCGCAGGATTCGCCTTCCTCACCCGCTCGACGGCGGTGTCGACAGCGACCGGCGGCCGGACGATCGAGTGGGAGGACGGGCGTACCTACCCCGTCGTCGACGTCGAGGTCTCGTCCGCGAGCCACCCCTTCTACACGGGCACGTCCCGCGTGATGGACACGGCGGGCCGCGTCGAGCGCTTCGAGCGCCGGTTCGGCAAGCGCTGATGGCGCGCTCGGACCGGCCGCACCACAACGACGACGGACAGTCCGCGCGGCACCGCATGGACGTCGTGATCGTCGGCGGCCTCCATGCGGTCGCCCGCAGGGCGGCCGTCGACGACCTCCTCGCCACCGTCCCCGACAGCGTGGCCCTCCACCACGACCTGTCGACCGCCGTGCACGGCACCGTCGTCCGCACGGTCCGCGACACCACCGGCGTGCTCTCCACCGGCGACGCGCCCCTGGTCAACGACTGCGCGTGCTGCGCGCTCCGCGAGGACCTGGTGCCCGAGCTCGACCGCCTCGCGGACGCGGGCC
>NZ_LIPN01000335.1 GCF_001418325.1 Streptomyces atriruber
GATGCCCTCCTGGAGGTAGTCCATCTCGTAGAGGTGCTCACGCCACTTGCGGTCGAGGACCGAGAGAACGACACGCCGCTCGAGCTCACGCATGATGTCGGAGCCGAGCTGCGCCTCGCGCGCCTCGTACTGCTCGTGGATGTCTTCCTTGATGGACTCGGAGATGAACTCGGCGGTGAGACCCGCGCGGTCGCCCGCGTCCTCCTCGAGCTCCTCGACCGTGACCTTGACGGGGTAGAGCTGCTTGAACGCGCCCCACAGCCGGTCCACGTCCCATTCCTCGGCGAAGCCCTCGGCGGTCTCCGCGGCGATGTACGCGTCGATCGTGTCGTCCATGAAGTGCGTGACCTGCTCCTGCAGATCCTCGCCCTCCAGGACGCGACGCCGCTCGCCGTAGATGACCCCGCGCTGGCGGTTGAGGACCTCGTCGTACTTGAGGACGTTCTTGCGGGTCTCGAAGTGCTGCTGCTCGACCTGGGACTGCGCGGAGGCGATCGCGCGGGTCACCATCTTGTTCTCGATCGGCACGTCGTCCGGCACGTTCGCCATGGACATCACGCGCTCGACCATCTGGGCCTTGAACAGGCGCATCAGGTCGTCGCCCAGCGACAGGTAGAACCGCGACTCGCCGGGGTCGCCCTGACGTCCGGAACGACCGCGCAGCTGGTTGTCGATACGACGCGACTCGTGCCGCTCCGTGCCGAGGACGTACAGCCCGCCGAGCTCCTTGACCTCTTCGAACTCCGCCTTCACGGCCCGCTCGGCCTTCTCCAGGGCGGCGGGCAGCGCCGCGGCCCACTCCTCGACGTGCTCGACGGGGTCGAGGCCGCGCTGGCGCAGCTCCGCCTCCGCGAGGTCGTCGGGGTTGCCGCCGAGCTTGATGTCGGTGCCTCGACCGGCCATGTTCGTGGCGACGGTGACGGCGCCCTTGCGGCCGGCCTGGGCGACGATCGTCGCCTCACGGTCGTGCTGCTTGGCGTTCAGCACTTCGTGCTGGACGCCGCGCTTCGACAGCTGCTGGGAGAGGTACTCCGACTTCTCCACGGAGGTGGTGCCGACCAGGATCGGCTGCCCCTTCTCGTGCTTCTCCGCGATGTCGTCGACGACGGCGGCGAACTTCGCGACCTCGGTGCGGTAGATCAGGTCGGACTGGTCCGCGCGGACCATCGGCCGGTTCGTCGGGATCGGCACGACGCCCAGCTTGTAGATCTGGTGGAACTCGGCGGCCTCGGTCATGGCCGTACCGGTCATGCCGGAGAGGCCGCTGTCGTAGCCGTCGCGCTTGTAGAGGCGGAAGAAGTTCTGGAGGGTGATGGTCGCAAGGGTCTGGTTCTCGTCCTTGATGTCCACCCCTTCCTTCGCCTCGATCGCCTGGTGCATGCCCTCGTTGTAGCGGCGGCCGGCGAGGATACGGCCGGTGTGCTCGTCGACGATCATGACTTCGCCGTCGATGACGACGTAGTCCTTGTCCTTCTTGAAGAGTTCCTTGGCCTTGATGGCGTTGTTGAGGTAACCCACCAGAGGCGTGTTCACCGACTCGTACAGGTTGTCGATGCCGAGCCAGTCCTCGACCTTGGCGACGCCGGACTCGTGGATGGCGACGGTGCGCTTCTTCTCGTCGACCTCGTAGTCCCCGGTCTCCTCGATGCCCTTGAGCTGGTTGCCGGGCTCGCCCTTGGTGAGGCGGGTGACCAGCTTCGCGAAGTCGCCGTACCACTTGGTGGCCTGGTCGGCGGGGCCGGAGATGATCAGCGGCGTACGGGCCTCGTCGACGAGAATCGAGTCGACCTCGTCGACGATCGCGAAGTTGTGACCGCGCTGGACGAGCTCGTCCTGCGACCAGGCCATGTTGTCGCGGAGGTAGTCGAAGCCGAACTCGTTGTTCGTGCCGTACGTGATGTCGCAGTTGTACTGCTCGCGACGCTGGGCCGGCGTCATGTTGGCCAGGATGCAGCCGACCTGCAGGCCCAGGAACTTGTGGACGCGGCCCATCATCTCGGAGTCGCGCTCGGCCAGGTAGTCGTTGACCGTGATCAGGTGGACGCCCTTGCCGGAGAGGGCGTTCAGATACGCGGGAAGCGTGCCGACGAGGGTCTTGCCCTCACCGGTCTTCATTTCGGCGACATAGCCCATGTGCAGCGCGGCGCCGCCCATCATCTGGACGTCGTAGTGGCGCTGGCCCAGGACGCGCTTGGCGGCCTCACGGACCGTCGCGAAGGCCTCGGGCAGGAGGTCGTCGAGCGTCTCGCCGTCGGCGTAACGCTCCTTGTATTCCTGGGTCAGCGCGCGCAGCTCGGCGTCGGAGAGGCTGACGAAGTCCTCTTCGATGGAGTTGACCTGGTCCGCGATGCGGTGCAGCTTGCGCAGGATCTTGCCTTCGCCTGCACGCATGATCTTCGAGAGGACGGACACGGGGGTTGGTCTCCTTGCCGGTCGGGCCTGGCATGGTCGGTTTTACTCGTCGGGCAACGGCCATCGTATGCGAGGACCGGGCCGCGCCGGGAGGTGTGCCATGAGGTCAACGGACGAGGAGCGCCGAAGGTGCCGGGTTGGGCCCATGAGTGCCTCGTGAGAGCTGATCACGAAAGCCGGTAAAACGCTGGATCCGGGCGCCCGGTCCCAGCAGAATCGTTTGATGGAGCCCGTCACTCTCACTACCGAACGTCTGTTCCTGCGCGCCTTCGCGCCCGAGGACACGGACGAGACCTACGCGGCCTGCCAGGACCCCGAGATCCAGCGCTGGACGACCATCCCGTCGCCGTACACGCGCGTGGACGCCGAGAACTTCATCACCCGCATCGTCCCGGACGAATGGCGCGACGACGTGGAGTACACCTTCGCCGTGCGCCCCCGGGAGGGCGGCCCGCTGCTCGCCGCGGCCAGCCTGCACCATCCGCGCTCGGGCACCTGGGAGGTCGGCTACTGGACGGCCAAGGAGCACCGCGGCCGCGGCTTCATGACGGAAACCGTGCTCGGCCTCGCCCGCTGGGCGTTCACGGACCTGCGCTGCACCCGCCTGGAGTGGCGCGCGGAGGTCGGCAACACCGGCTCGCGGGCGGTCGTGGAGAGGGCCGGATTCACCGTGGAGGGCATCCACCGCGCGGGCCTGCTCAACAAGGGAACGCTCCGTGACTGCTGGGTCGGCGCGCTGCTCCCCTCGGACATCGGAGTGCCGTCGCCGCACCCGTACCTGCCCGCGAAGGCGCGCGGACCGAGAGAAGCGTGACGGACCGAGAGAAGCGTGACGGATCGGGGAACGTGACGGATCGGGGAAAGCGTGAGTGATCAACTGTCAGTGCCTCCCCCTATCGTTCGGACCATGACGAGCCTGCCGAGTCCCGCCACCGCCCTCTCCGCCGACGAGGCCCGCCGCATCGCCCTGCGCGCGCAGGGCTTCCTGGGGGCGCCCGACCGCAGGTCCGGGGTGCGGGGCGTGCTGCGCCACCTCGGCTCGGTCCAGCTCGACACGATCTCGGTCCTGGCCCGCTCGCACGAACTCGTTCCGTACGCGCGCCTGGGCGCCGTGGGCCGCGACACCGTCGAGGCGGCGTACTGGACGCAGACCCACGCCTTCGAATACTGGTCGCACGCCGCGTGCATCCTCCCCATCGAGGAGTGGCCGCACTTCGCCTTCCGCCGCCGCGCCTACCGCACCCGCCCCCATTGGCACCACGACCTGCCCTCGGGCGCGTACGACCAGGTGATCAAGCAGCTGCGCGCGGAAGGCCCGCTCACCGCGACGGAGTTGGGCGGCGCGAAGAACAAGGGCGAGTGGTGGGACTGGTCCGAGTCGAAGATCGCCGTCGAGCGGGCGCTGATGCACGGCGAGGTGGTGTGCACGGAGCGCCGCTCCTGGAAGCGGGTGTACGACCTGGCGGAGCGCGCCGTCCCGGACACGCTGCTCCACGACGACCTGGACGACGCGGAGTGCCTGCGCCGGCTGGTCCGCCAGGCCGGCGACGCGCTGGGAGTCGGCACGCGCGCGGACATCGCCGACTACCACCGCCTCAAGGGCGAGCAGTTCGACGCCGTGGTCGCGGATTCGGGCCTGGTGCCGGTGACCGTGCAGGGCTGGGACAAGCCCGCCTGGGCGGACCCGAAGGCCCTGGAGACGACGCCTCGCGGCCGTCACCGCACGACGCTGCTCTCCCCCTTCGACTCGCTGATCTGGGAGCGGGCGCGCACGGAGCGGATCTTCGGCTTCACCCACCGCCTGGAGGCGTACGTGCCCAAGCCGAAGCGGATCCACGGCTATTTCGCGATGCCCCTGCTCGCGGGCGGCAAGCTCCTCGGCCGGGTCGACCCCGCGCGCGAGGGCAGCACGCTGGTGGCCAAGCAGGTCTCGCTGGACTCCCCGAAGGCGGTCGCGCCGATGGCGCAGGCGCTGCTCGAAGCGGCGTCCTGGGTCGGCTGCGATTCCGTGCGCGTGGAGCGGATGAACCGCCCGGAGCTGACGGCGGACCTGGTGCGTGCCCTCGCCTGATCCTCACCTGATCTCGAGGATCTTCTCCCGCATCGCGTAGACCACGGCTTCCATCCTGGAGTGCAGCTGAAGCTTCTCCAGGATGTTGCGCACGTGGTTCTTCACGGTGTTCTCGGAGATGAACAACTCCTTGGCGATGTCGCGGTTGTTCATCCCGGTGGCGACGAGCTTCAGCACTTCGAGCTCCCGGTCGGTCAGCCGGGGCGCGGGGACGAGCCGCCGCTCGTCCGTGCGCTGGATCATCGACTTGAACTCGGTGAGCAGCTTGGACGCCATCGAGGGGCTGATCTGCGACTGCCCGTCGGCCACCGCGCGGATCGCCGTGGCCACCTCGTCCGTGGAGATCTCCTTGAGGAGATAGCCGGTCGCGCCCGCCTTGATCGCGTCGTAGAGGTCGGCTTCCTCGTCGCTGATCGTCAGCATGATGATCTTGGCGCTGGGCGCCACCTCCTTGATGGAGGTGCACGCCTCGATGCCGCCGCGCTTCGGCATGCGTACGTCCATGAGCACGATGTCGGGCAGCAGATCGGCGGCCTTGTCCACCGCCTCGGCGCCGTCGCCCGCCTCGCCGACCACCTGGATGTCCTCCTCGGCGGCGAGGACGATCTCCAGACCCCGGCGGAAGAGGGCGTGGTCATCCACCACAAGGACCCTGATGGGCTCCTTGCGTGGGGCGCCCGCATCCGTGCCGATGCCGATGCCGTCGCCGGCACCCTCGTGACGCATCGGTCCGAAGCTGTCCGCCATCGTTCCTCCCCCATGAAGGCCCGCGGCCTGTTGTGCCTCTGCTGCGCCAACGCCAGGCTGCAGCACACCGGTTGACCGGCCCGCCCATGATTTCATGCCCGGCGCCGGTGCGGTGCGCGCACTGGGCGCACGGTGGTGCCCCTGGGGGCGCACAGGCGCTCCAGGGGCACCACAACGGCTGTCACAGGGGGGCGACGGTCAGCCGCCGAGTGCCCCGCCTCCGCCGCCCGTCTCGGCCTTGGCGACCATGGGGTCGGTGTTCAGGCGGATGACGCCGTAGTCGTACGCGTGCCGTCGGTAGACGACGCTGGGTTCCTTGGACTCGGAGTCGACGAACAAGTAGAAGTCGTGTCCGACCAGCTCCATCTCGTAGAGCGCCTGGTCGAGTGACATGGGTGCCGCGACGTGGGTCTTCTCCCGGACCACGAGGGGGCCTTCGCCCTGGATCTCGAGGGAGCCGATCTTCTTGACCGGCACGCCGTCCGGCTCTTCCTCGCGTGCGATGGTGCCGTCCCCGTTGAAGGACGCCGCCTCCGGGACCCGCTCGGTGACTTCGGCGGCCGAAAGCCTGCCGTTCCCCCGCCGGTTGTGGCGCTTCTCGTGCTGCTTGCGCAGTCGTGCGTCGAGCTTGGCGGTGGCCAGGTCGAGCGCCGCGTAGGGATCGGCTGCCGAGGCCTCCGCGCGAATCACGGGACCGCGCCCGCGGACGGTGATCTCCACGCGGTCGGAACGGTCGGCCTGACGCGGGTTGGTTTCCTTGGACACCTCGACGTCGAGGCTGATCACCTTGCCGTCGAGCTTCTGGATCTTGTCCAGCTTCAGCTTCTCGGCCACGTGCTTGCGGAACCGCTCGGGCACCTCGGTCTTGCGGCCCTTGACGACGATGTCCACGCAGAACTCCGTTCCCGGATCGCTCCGCTTCGACCGCGGAGCATCTCCCTTTTGCACCAGACTCCGGTGTCTGCCGGAGCCTCGGACTCGGTGACTTCCACCTCCTCCTCCCCCGTGGGCGAGATCTCCACCCCACCGGCCCGGGTGATTGCGGAAAAACCGCGGACCGGCATTCCGATATACGAGGTCCGGCGTTCGCCATTCCTCATACAACCGAACATATCTCGCCTGAGTGGATGTCGTCACCCTCTACTGCCGCGTACCTCCATTCAGGTGTATCGACCCTCTCACCACCTGCAACGATGCAAGTTCTCAATCAGTTCCGGTTTATTTCGAAAGAATCCGGTGGCGCGGCGACAACGGCTGCGCCGATCGCTTTCCCGCAGCCCGATACGGACCTTCGCGCGACCCCCGATACCGGGCCCCGCACGGCCTCCGCTCCCGTGTTCTCTTCCGTGTGTACGGCACGTAATGCGCGGGCGGCCTCAGCCAAAGAAGCACCGGTGGTCATGAGGTCGTCCACGACTACGACTCGGCCCTCACCTCCCAGCAACCGTCCACCGCCGGCGGCCACCTCCAGGGCGCCCGCCACATTGGCCTGCCGCTGCCGGGAGTCGAGCCCCGACTGGTCGGCCACCGCGCGCCGTTGACGCAGCACCGCGAGCACCCGCGCCGGGATTCCAGCCCGCCGCAGCTCTCCCGCCGCGGCGAAGGCGATCCGTCGCGCCGGATCGTGCCCGCGGGCCCGCACAGCGGCCCGCGACGAGGGCACAGGCACGAGCGACACCGGCATCACCCGCCCCTGTGGGCCATCCTGAGTGCCGCCTACCCCGCTTCGCGCCCCCGTATCACCCCGACCCGGGGATTCCCCCGCAGCCAGGGATTCGCCCCGCAGAACGGCACACACGGCCCCGGCCAGCGCTGCGCCCAGCGGCGCGGCGAGCCCCAGGGCGCCCCGCTCCTTGTGCGCGAGCAGCACGGCCCGAGCGGCGTCCTCGTACGGCACGGCGGCGAACACGACGGGCAGCCCGGGCGGCTCCGGCTCCGGTCGCGCCCGGCGCGGCACGGCCCCGCACAGAGCGGCACGGCACTCGTCGCACAGTGCTGTCCGAGGCCTCCCACAGCCTCCGCACTCGGTCGGCAACACCAGGTCGGTGAGGTCCTGCCACCACCCCCGCATGTCCCCACTGTGCCAAGGCCGGGACAGTGCGGCCACCCCTGTGGATAACTGCCTGTGGACAACTCCCCGGCGCTTGACGCAGCCGAGGAGCGAGGGCTGCTCGGGCAGGCGGGACCACCCGCCCGGGGGGGGCAGACGTGGCCGCCCAGGGAGCAGACGTGGGCGGCCAGGGAGCAGGCAGGGCCACCCCGGACTCACCCGGGATAGACCGGCGCCAGCCCTTCCTTCACGACCGTCTGCCACTGCGACCCCGTCGGCAGCCGCACGATTCCGTCGTCCGAGTGCGCCACCAGCGGCTGCCGCTCGTCCTCGGACGCCGCGATCTCCTGGACGCCGGTCAGGCCGGGCAGCGCGGTGTTCGCGAGCACCGAGCCGTCGCACTGGACGTACCGGATCTGCTGGACCCCGCCGGTCTCCCGGCCGACCACCACGAGCCGGCTCCCGCCCGCCCACGACATGGCCGTGACCTCTTCCATCTGCGGCGCGGCGGGGGTCGGGTCGAGGACGGAGATCTCGGGCCGCTCCCCCTTGCGGGCGTCCCGGTCGGCGCGGCCGATCCACAGGGACCTCTTGCCGTCCTTCTCCACGAGGAGCGCGATGCGCACGCCGTCGGCCGACACCCGCACCTCCCGGATCTGCCCGTCCAGCGCGGGGACCTGGACCTCGACCGGGTCGCCCGAACCCTGTTCGAGCCAGAGCAGCCGCGGCCGCTTCGGATCCCGGTCAGCCACCCACAGGTTGCCCCTGCCGTCCCAACTGGGCGTGGAGAGACGGTCCTTCTCCGACTTGGCCTTGCTGCGCAGCCGCACCTTGCCGAGCGTCTCGTCCGAGAGCAGCGAGCCCATGTACAGCGCCTTGCCGTCGAGGGACACCCCGGCCGCCCGCTGCTCGTCACGCGAGACCGCCGCCGAGCGCAACGGCTGGTCACCGGTGCCGAGGGCACCCGTCACCGGCTCGGGGTCGACCGAGCCCCCGGCGTTGGCCGACATCCGGACCAGCCGGTGCTTCTCGTCGACGAAGTACTGATAGCCCGGGCGGTCCGTGCTCGGGTGGGACGCGACGGTCTCGGCACGCTCCTGGCTCAGCACACAGAGCATCGAGCCGTTGGAACGCTGCAGCGTCACCTGCTCGACCCCCGAAGGGGTCAAGTCCTGCAAGGTGAAGAGCAGCTGCGCCGCCATCTCCTTGCACTTCGTCTGCCCGGTTCCGTCGGAACGGCTGTTCAACTGCACCGTCAACCTGTTCTGGTCGTCCAGCGTCAGCGGCTTGTCGGGGTCCTTGAGCTCCGTACCGCTCCGGAAACTCGAAAGCACCACCGGCCGGAGCCAGTTGGTCGGCCCCTCCAGCAGCGTCTTCACCGTCTGCGTCAACGGTTCGATCCGCTGTCGGATGTACACGGGATCCGCGACGAGCCCCGTGCGGCCGCTCACACCCGCTCCGGTGGGCCCGGCGAAGTAGTACTTGTTGACGGACCGGTAGATCCGCTGGAAATCCGATTCCCCGAGCACGACGCCCGGCGGCGGCTTGTCGATCCGCCACTCGTTCCCGCCCGGTCCGCCGTTCTGGCTGAGGTGCACGGACTGGGTGTAGGCCGCGTCCTCCGGGCGGTACGCGTGCTGCGCGTCCACCCTTGCGACCTGTCGGCCCGTCAGGGAGTAGCGGCGGCTGCCCTCGCCGTCGTTGCCCGCGTTGCCCGCGTCCGTGTTCGGACCGTCGGCGAGCACCGTCGTGGACTCCTCCGGATCCCACGCCTGCGACGCCTTCTTGGTCAGGTACTTGCGCGCCATCGCGAACTGCGGGTCATCACTGGTCAGCGCCTCCAGGAACCCCTGCACGATCTCCACGGGCCGGGCGCCCTCGCGCGGCGGCATCGCGTAGACACGGACCTGCGACTGCGAGTCCGGCCGCTGCGAGGCGTCGACGGACTTCAGGTTCCCGCTGTCCGGCATCGAGGCGCAGCCGGCCAGGAGCGCCCCGCAGCTGCCCAGCAGCAGTCCGGTGCGCAGCGGACGTCGGCGGCCCGCACGGCGGCCGCGCCCGGCTTGGTCAGCGCCCACGAGTGTTCTCCTCATCCCTGTCCGCAGCCGCCCCCGAGCCTGGTTCCCCGTCACTGTCACCACTCGTCACGCCCGGCGCACCCGGCTCGCCCGACAGCTCGTCGTCCAGGGGCCGACGCGGCACGACCCTCGACCCGTTGCCGGGCAGTGCCGTCGGATCCACGGGCCCTGTGTTCAGGAGCCGCGGCGGTATGGGCCCCTTCGCGGGAACGGGCGGCTGCACCCTCTCCGACGCCAGCGCGGACGGCTGCGCGGGAACCGTGGCCAGCTTGTTCACGCCCCCGATGGGCAGCCCGGCGTCGTTCAGACCCCGGTGCCTGCGCGAGTCGTCCGGCTCCAGCGGTATCGGCGAACCCCGCAGCGGCTCGTCCGCCGTCCTCGGCAGCGTGAGCCTGAACTGCGAGCCACCACCGGGCTCGCCCCAGGCCTGCAGCCAGCCGCCGTGCAGTCGTGCGTCCTCCAGGGCGATGGACAGTCCGAGCCCCGTACCACCGGTGGTACGCGCGCGTGCCGGATCCGCCCGCCAGAAGCGGCTGAACACTCGGGTCGCCTCGCCGGGCTTGAGACCCACTCCGTAGTCCCGCACCGCGACGGCCACCGCGCCGCCCGCGGCAGCGAGCCGCACCACGACGTCCTTGCCCTCGCCGTGCTCCACGGCGTTGACGACGAGATTGCGCAGCACCCGCTCCACACGCCGCGCATCGGCCTCGGCGACCACGGGCTGCTGGTCCCCCACGACCCGTATGTGCGTGCCCTTGCGCTCGGCGAGCAGCTCCGCACCGCCGACCACCCTGCGCACGACCTCACGGAGGTCTATCGGCTCGGCCTCCAGCGCCGCCGCCCCCGCGTCGAACCTGCTGATCTCCAGCAGATCGGCGAGCAGCGACTCGAAACGGTCCAGCTGATCGGCGAGCAACTCGGCCGACCGCGCGGTCACCGGATCGAAGTCCACCCGCGCCTCGTGAATGACATCGGCAGCCATCCGGACCGTAGTCAGCGGCGTCCGCAGCTCGTGTGACACGTCGGACACGAACCGTCGCTGCATCCGCGACAGCTCCTCCAGCTGCTGGATCTTCAGCTGCAGGTTCTGCGCCATCTTGTTGAAGGCCTCACCGAGCCGCGCGATGTCGTCCTCGCCGGTGACCTTCATACGTTCCTGAAGGCGTCCGGCGGAGAGCCGCTCGGCAATGCCCGCGGCCATCCGGACCGGCGTCACGACCTGGCGCACCACGAGCCAGGCAATGGCGCCGAGCAGCACCACGACGAAGAGCCCGGCGGTCGCGAGGGTCGTCCTGACCAGGTTCAGCGACTCCTCCTCCTGCGTCAGCGGGAAGAGGTAGTACAGCTGGTACGGGTCGCCGTTGAGATCGTTGAGCCGCTTGCCGATCACCAGCCCCGACTGCGGCTCCCGGCGGTCGTCGTAGATGATCCGCGTATTGGCCTGGTAGACGCCCGTGCCGTTGTCGACCTGGCGGCGCAGTTCCTCCGGCACGCTCAGGATCGGCTCCACGCCGCCCGAGGCGCGCGAGCCCCGCACGCTCCCGGAGTCACCCGCGGAAGTGGGGCTCAGCGTCACCACGGCGAACGCGTTCTGACCACCGCTGGAGAGCTGCTCGACGAGGTCGGACATCCACATGGCGGCATTGCGCCCGTCGGCCGTACTGCCGTCCTGGCCCTGTCCCGCGCTCTGCCGCGCGGCGTTGACACTGTCCTGCGCCGCTCTGAAGCCGCCGTCGGCCTGGCTCTGCGACGCCTTCACCTTGGCCTTGAGCAGGCCGTTGTTCACCGAACTCATGACGGCGAACCCGAGCATGAGCACCACGCCGAGCGACATCAGCAGGGTCGTGGCGACGACCTTCAGCTGGATGTTGCGCCGCCACAGCCGCACCGCGGGCAGCAGCGGACGGCGCACCCAGCGCGCGAAGAGCCGGAGCACAGGGCTGCCCTGCACTCCGCCCTGCAGCAGCAGCCCGCCGTCGACGAGCCGCCCGAACCCGGACGAGCGCCGTCCCGGTCCAGTCCGCCCCGTGCGAGCCCCCGGACCCCCGGGCGCCGAGGGGGAACTGTCCCGGGACACGTCAGCTCGGTCCGGCCTTGTAACCGACACCACGGACGGTCACCACGATCTCCGGCCGCTCCGGGTCCCGCTCGACCTTCGACCGCAGCCGCTGGACGTGCACGTTCACCAGCCGGGTGTCCGCCGCGTGCCGGTAGCCCCAGACCTGCTCGAGCAGCACCTCACGGGTGAACACCTGCCACGGCTTGCGGGCCAGCGCGACCAGCAGGTCGAACTCCAGCGGCGTCAGCGCGATCGACTGCCCGTCCCGCTTCACGGAGTGCCCCGCCACGTCGATGACCAGGTCACCGATGGCCAGCTGCTCGGGAGCGGGCTCCTCCGACCTCCGCAGCCGCGCCCGGATCCGGGCCACGAGCTCCTTCGGCTTGAACGGCTTGACGATGTAGTCGTCGGCCCCCGACTCCAGACCGACCACCACGTCAACGGTGTCGCTCTTGGCCGTGAGCATGACGATCGGCACTCCGGACTCCGCCCTGATCAGGCGGCACACCTCGATGCCGTCACGCCCCGGCAGCATCAAGTCGAGCAGCACAAGATCGGGCTTGGCCTCCCGGAAAGCGGCCAGCGCCTTGTCGCCATCAGCTACGAACGACGGCTCGAAACCTTCACCACGCAGCACAATCCCGAGCATCTCGGCCAGTGCGGTGTCGTCGTCGACGACAAGGACTCGTCCCTTCATGCCTGACATCATCCCATTAGCTAATCGTTACCTGGCGTGACCTGGAACACAGCTCGGCAAGGCCCTCTGCTGTCACAGGTGACAGAACGCCCTCTTCCGTGACGATCGCCGTCACCAACTCGGGTGGCGTCACGTCGAAGGCGGGGTTGTACGCCTGCGTCCCCAGGGGTGCCACCGGTATCCCGCCTCCCGCTTCCATCCCGACCACCGGCGCATACGGCGCCATGACCTCCGTCACTTCGTGCCCACCCCGCTGCTCCACCTCGATGGCCGTTCCGTCCGGCGTGCCCGGGTCCACGGTCGTCACCGGCGCCACCACGATGAACGGCACGTGGTGGTATCGGGCCAGCACGGCGAGCGGATAGCTCCCCACCTTGTTCGCCACCGAACCGTCGGCCGCGATGCGGTCGGCACCGATCAGCACGGCATCCACCTCACCCGCAGCGAACAGCGAACCCGCCGCGTTGTCCGTAAGCAAGGTGTACGCCATTCCGCTCCGCGCCGCCTCGTAGGCGGTGAGCCTGGCCCCCTGGAGCAGCGGCCTCGTCTCGTCCACCCACAACCTGCGCAGCCTCCCCTCCCGGTGCGCCCTGAGCGCCACCGCGAACGCCGTGCCCTCCCCTCCGGAGACCAGTGCCCCCGTGTTGCAGTGCGTCAGGATCCGGTGCCCGCCCCCGGGCAGCAGCTCGTCGAGGAGCGTCAGACCGTGCGCCGCCATCCTGGTGCTCGCCTCAGCGTCCTCCGCGTGCAGCGCCCGTGCCGTCTCGAGCGCGACATCCGCGGCCGCGCTGGCATCGGCGCCGCCCACCACCGCGGCTCGATACGCGGCCTGGGCCCGGCGCGCGCCGTAGGCAAGGTTGACCGCGGTGGGCCGCGCCCCTGCCAGTGCGTCCGCCGCCTCGTCCACGTCGAAGCCCCGGGCCGCGGCGAGCGCGACGCCGTACGCCCCCGCGATGCCCAGGAGCGGCGCCCCTCGCACCGCGAGCCTCCGGATCGCGTCCACCAGGGCCGGTGCGTCGGTGCACACCAGCTCGATCTCCTCGCCGGGCAGCCTGGTCTGGTCGAGCAGGACCAGAACGGGGCCTTCGGGCAGGTCGTCCCAGCGGATCGCGGGAACCGCGGGGATCTCGGTCGGCCGTTTGTCCTCGCTGGATTGCGCGTACTGATCAGCCATCCGCCCAGTCTGCCCCGTACCCGGCGGACAATTGAAGGTATCCAGCCCCTACGGCGCGCGGTCACCTCCCGGGCGCACCGTGGCACGATGGCTGGCAACCTGCCGCCGCACCCGCGGACGGGCACCTTGAAGGAGCGACGATGAACGACACTCCGGGCTGGGCATCGCCCGGATCTGCCCCCTCCGACGGACCGGACTCCGGCAAGCCGGACGCCACCGGGCCCGCTGACGCCGAGACCGGGGACGCCGGTCGGCAGGGCGGCCCGTCCAAGTGGTCCAAGGAGCAGCCGCCGCCCGCCCAGTGGTCCCCGCCCAGCGAGCCGGTCCCGGGCCAGACACCGCCTCCGCCGCCCCCTCCGCCCGGTCAGGGCGGCGGCTGGGGCTGGGGCGGCCGCCCGCCCGGCCCTGGTGGCCCCGGCGGCCCCGGCGCTCCGGGAGGCCCCGGCGGCTACCGCGGCTGGGGAGCCTGGCAGGGCCCCCCGCCCGCCGCCAAGCCCGGCGTCATCCCGCTCCGCCCGCTCGGCGTCGGCGAGATCCTCGACGGCGCGGTGTCGACCATGCGTGCCCACTGGCGCACGGTTCTCGGCATCTCCCTGACCGTGGCCGTGCTCACGGAGATCGTCGTCGTCCTCCTGCAGGGCCTCGTCCTCAACGAGTCCGTCGACACCGAGGCCCTCGACGACCCGAGCGCGACCGTCGGCGAACTGACCCGCGCCCTGGGCGACACCATGCTCAGCTCCGGGGTGGTCCTCCTGGTCACCCTGCTCGGCACGATCGTCGCGACGGCCGTGCTCACGATGGTCACCAGCCGCGCGGTGCTCGGTAAGTCGGTCACCATCTCGGAGGCCTGGCAGGACTCCCGCCCCCAGCTGGCCAAGCTGTTCGGTCTGACCCTGCTCATTCCGCTCATCGGCGTGGCCATCGTCGCCATCGGCACCCTGCCCGGTCTGCTGATCGCCCTGGCGGGCGCATCCGACGCCGGAGCCAGCCTCGCCGTCCTCGGCGGTCTCGGCGCGGCCGTCGCCGCCCTGTGGATCGTGGTCCGCCTCTCCCTCGCCTCCCCCGCGCTCATGCTGGAGAAGCAGGGCATCAAGAAGTCCCTCACCCGCTCCGCCAAGCTGGTCCGTGGCTCCTGGTGGCGGGTCTTCGGCATCCAGCTGCTCGCGGCGATCATCGCGAACGTCGTGGCGTCGATCATCGTCATCCCGTTCACGTTCATCGCCGGCGCGGTCAGCGGCGACGGCGTCACCGGCTTCCTCGAGAACACCGGCGAGTTCGGCTGGACGTTCCTGATCGTCAGCGGCGTCGGGTCGGTCATCGGCTCCATGCTGACGTTCCCGATCACGGCCGGAGTCACCGTGCTCCTCTACATCGACCAGCGGATCCGCCGCGAGGCCCTCGACCTCGAACTCGCCCGCGCCGCCGG
>NZ_LIPN01000336.1 GCF_001418325.1 Streptomyces atriruber
CGCGTACCATCCGGTCGTTCCCCATGCCCCCTGAATGGCTCGGATTTCGGCATTCCGTGCCGCTTCTGGCCGGGAGGGGGCGCGTAACCGCGAACAGGCGTGTGGCTTCCGGGGGATGAAGGGTCGGGGGGCCCGCGGGGAGCTGGGGGGTTGCTATGGGTGTGCGGCTCATGGTGGTCGACGATCACCGACTGCTCGCCGAGGCCCTCGCCTCGGCACTGAAACTGCGCGGGCACCGGGTGCTCGCCGCCGCCGCGCCCGCCGCGGGCGCGGCGGAACTGGTCATCAGCAGGGCCCCGGAGGTCTGTCTCCTGGGGACGGCCACACCGGCCGAACCGGGCATGTTCGACCCGGTCGTGAAGATCAAGCGGGAGCGTCCGCAGGTGGCGGTCGTGGTGCTCGGCCCGGTGCCGAGCCCGCGCGGGATCGCCGCGGCCTTCGCCTCCGGCGCCTCCGGTTACGTACGCCATGACGAGCGCATCGAAGGAGTGGAGCGCGCCATCATGAAGGCGCGGGCCGGGGAGGCCGCCGTCGCGCCGCAACTGCTGCAGGGCGCCTTCAGCGAACTGCTCAATCCGGCCGCGCAGCCCGACGACGAGGGCCAGCGGCTGCTGCAGATGCTCACGCCCCGCGAGGTCGAGGTGCTGGTGCGGGTCGCCGACGGCGAGGACACCCGGCTGATCGCCGCGGGGATGGGGATCGCCCCGAGCACCGCGCGCACCCATGTGCAGCGGGTGCTGATGAAGCTGGGCGTCGGCTCACGTCTGGAGGCCGCGGCCCTCGCCGCGCGCACGGGTCTCCTGGAGCGCGCCGAGCGTCCCGCGTCGGCCTACGCCAACCATGCGAACGCCACCGGAGGCGCCGACACGACGACGGGGCCCGAGCCACCGCGGTGAACTCGGGCCCCGTCGCCGTTCCTCCGGGGGTCAGTCGTCCGCGGGTTCCTCGACGGGCGTGACCGTCGGGCGCAGCCAGAGCCACCCCAGGAAGAAGAGCCCGAGGGCGAGCATCCCGAGGCCCGTCCACAAGTTGATGTTGATGTCCTCGGCCTTCTTCAGGTCGGCGTCGGACGCGGTGATACCGGCGATCGTCACGATGATTCCGTAGACGACGAACAGGCCGCCGATGATGCGCCGGATGTCGAAGAGGCGCGCGGCTGTCGCGGACTTGCGCTCCAGCTCGGAGACTTCGTGTTGCAGCTCGGACATGTCTTTGTCCTCCGATCGGGTCTAGAGCGAGTACGGCAGGTAGCAGGCCGCGGCGAGCACGATGGCGCCCCAGCCGAGCAGGGCCGGCTTGCGGTACCAGGCGTCGTCCCCCTTCTCCAGTCCCTCGTCCTCCATGCCCGGCGAGGCCGTTCCGTAGACCAGACCGGCCAGTTCGGCCTCGGGCTTGGGCGCGGTGAAGAGCGTGACGACGACCATCACGACGGCACCGGCGACGAAGCCGACGATCGCCGAGACGAAGTTGGCGCCCTGGTCGGTCGGGATGTCGATGACGCCCTGCTTGTAGATCCAGAAGTAGTTGACCATCGCGGCGGTGGTGCCCGCGAGCAGGCCCCACACGCCGGACTTCATCGAGGCCCGCTTCCAGAACATGCCGATGATGAAGACCACGAACATCGGGACGTTGAAGAAGGAGAAGAGGGTCTGCAGGTACCCCATGATGTTCGAGAACGAGGAGGCGATGAACGCCGTGCCGACCGAGGCGAGCACGCCGATCGCGGTGATCAGCCGTCCGAAGTTCAGGTAGTAGCCGTCCTCGCGACCCTTGACCACGTACCGCGCCCAGATGTCGTACGTGAACACGGTGTTGAAGGACGAGACGTTCGCCGCCATGCCCGCCATGAAGGCGGCGAGCAGCCCGGTGACCGCGATGCCGAGCACGCCGTTGGGCAGCAACTCCTGCATCAGGTAGGGGATCGCGTCGTTGTACGTCAGATCGGAGCCCGCCGTGCCGATCTTCGGGACGAGGACGGCGGCGACCAGGCCCGGGATCATCACCAGGAAGACGATGAAGATCTTCGGGAAGGCGGCGATCAGCGGGGTGCGCTGGGCGGCGGAGAGGTTCTTCGCGGAGAGTGCGCGCTGCACCTCGGCGAAGTTCGTCGTCCAGTAGCCGAAGGAGAGCACGAAGCCGAGGCCGAGGATGATCGTCAGCCAGTTGGCGCCGAGCGGGTTGGCGTCACCGATGCCGGTGCCGCCCCAGGCGGTCATGAAGTTCTCGCCGTGCTGCTTCTCGATGGAGCCGGTGAGACCGTCCCAGCCGCCGACCTTCTTCAGGCCGATGACACAGATCGGGATCAGCGCCGCGAGGATCACGAAGAACTGCAGGACCTCGTTGTAGATCGCCGAGGACAGGCCGCCGATCGTGATGTACGCGAGCACGAACAGGCCCGCGACGACGATCGCCACCCACTGCGGCCAGCCGAGCAGGGCCTCGACGACGATCGAGAGGGCGTAGAGGTTCACGCCCGCGATGAGGATCGCCGCGAAGGCGAAGAGCGCCGAGCTGAGCACGTGCGCCGACTTGTCGAAGCGCTGGAGCAGGAACTCGGGGACGGAACGGACCTTGCTGCGGTAGTAGAACGGCATCATGACCAGGCCCAGGAAGACCATGGCCGGGATGGCGCCGATCCAGTACCAGTGGACGACCGCGACGCCGTACTGCGCGCCGGTGGCGGCCATGCCCAGGATCTCGGTGGCGCCCAGGTTCGCGGCGACGAAGGCGAGACCGGTGACCCAGGCGGGCAGTGAGCGGCCCGAGAGGAAGAAGTCGAGGCTGGTCTTCACGGAGCGCCGGGCGGCGAAGCCGATGCCGAGGACCACGGCGAAGTAGATCGCCAGGATCGCGTAGTCGAGGCCGTTGGTGGGCAGCCGAAGCCCCTCGGCCAGAGTTGTAGTGGGGGACTGCATGTGAACTCGCTTCGTTGCGCGAACGGATCAGACGGGAACCTACGCCCCTCGCTTGAATAACTGAACAGTTCTGTTGGTGTTCTTTGTTTGATTGTGATCGAGCTCTCCGGGGGAGGCCGGATGGAGGCCGGGGCCTGCGACGCGGCCGCAGGCATTGACGGGGCTGTTGGCTTGTGATTTGTTATGTTCGTTTCTGTTGGGTGGGTGGTGAGGAGCCCCGGACGTGAAGAAGACCTCGACCCGTCTCGCCGACGGTCGTGAGCTCATCTACTACGACGTGCGCGACGACACCGTGCGCGACGCCGTCGACCGGCGCCCGCTCGGGCCCGTCTCGACGACGTCGGAGGTCCGCAGGGACGTCCTCCTGGGTGACTCGGTGGCCATCGCCTCGCACCGCCAGGGGCGCACCTACCACCCGCCGGCCGACGAGTGCCCCCTGTGCCCCTCCGCCGGGGACCGGCTCAGCGAGATCCCCGACTCCTCGTACGACGTCGTGGTCTTCGAGAACCGCTTCCCCTCGCTCGCGGGCGACGCGGGCCGCTGCGAGGTCGTCTGCTTCACCTCCGACCACGCCGCGTCCTTCGCGGACCTCACCCCCGAGCAGGCCGCGCTCGTCCTGGAGGCCTGGACCGACCGGACCGCCGAGCTCTCCCACCTGCCCTCCGTGGAGCAGGTGTTCTGCTTCGAGAACCGCGGCGCCGAGATCGGGGTGACCCTCGGCCATCCGCACGGGCAGATCTACGCGTACCCCTTCGTCACCCCGCGCACGGCCCTGATGCTCCGCTCGCTCGCCGAGCACAAGGAGGCGACGGGCGGCCGCAACCTCTTCGACGACGTCCTCGCCGAGGAGCGGGCCGGTGAGCGGGTCGTCCTGGAGGGGGAACACTGGGTCGCCTTCGTGCCGTACGCCGCGCACTGGCCCTATGAGGTGCACCTCTACCCCAAGCGCCGGGTGCCCGACCTGCTCGGGCTCGACGAGGCGGCGCGCACGGAGTTCCCACAGATCTATCTGGAACTCTTGAAGCGCTTCGACCGGATCTTCGGCGAATCGGCGGAGTCCCCCACCCCGTACATCGCCGCATGGCACCAGGCGCCCTTCGGGGCCCCGGCAGGACATGACGGGATCAACCGGGACGACTTCGCCCTCCATCTCGAACTTTTCACGATTCGCCGCACTTCGGGCAAGCTGAAGTTCCTCGCGGGTTCCGAATCCGGTATGAGCGTGTTCATCAACGACGTGCCGCCGGAAGCCGCGGCCCAGCGACTGCGAGAGGTAGCGAGTTCATGAGCGGTAAGTACCTGGTCACCGGTGGCGCGGGCTATGTCGGAAGTGTGGTGGCCCAGCATCTGCTCGAGGCCGGGCACGAGGTGACGGTCCTCGACAACCTCTCGACCGGCTTCCGCGAAGGCGTCCCCGCCGGCGCCTCGTTCATCGAGGGCGACATCCGCGATGCCGCCAAGTGGCTGGACTCCACCTACGACGCCGTGCTGCACTTCGCCGCCTTCTCGCAGGTCGGCGAGTCCGTCGTGAAGCCCGAGAAGTACTGGGACAACAACGTCGGCGGCACCATGGCGCTGCTCGCCGCCATGCGCGACGCCGACGTGCGCAGGCTCGTCTTCTCCTCGACGGCCGCGACGTACGGCGAGCCCGTGAACACCCCCATCACGGAGACCGACCCCACCGCTCCCACCTCGCCCTACGGCGCCTCCAAGCTCGCCGTCGACCACATGATCACCGGTGAGGCGGCCGCGCACGGCCTGGCCGCCGTCTCGCTGCGCTACTTCAACGTCGCGGGCGCGTACGGCGACTGCGGCGAGCGGCACGACCCCGAGTCGCACCTCATCCCGCTCGTCCTCCAGGTCGCGCAGGGCAGGCGCGAGGCGATCAGCGTCTTCGGCGACGACTACCCGACCCCCGACGGGACCTGCGTCCGCGACTACATCCACGTCGCCGACCTCGCCGAGGCGCACCTCCTCGCCGTCGCGGCCGCCACCCCCGGCGAGCACCTCATCTGCAACCTCGGCAACGGCAACGGCTTCTCCGTGCGCGAGGTCATCGAGACCGTCCGCCGGGTCACCGGGCACCCGATCCCCGAGGTCATGGCCCCGCGCCGGGGCGGCGACCCGGCGGTCCTCGTCGCCTCCGCCGCCACCGCGCGCGAGAAGCTCGGCTGGAACCCGTCCCGCGCGGACCTCGCGGGCATCGTCGCCGACGCCTGGGCCTTCGCCCGGCGTCGAGAGGAATCAAGGGGTAACTGATGGACGTAGCGGGGAAGTTCGCCGAGCTGTACGGGTACGCGGCGGACGGGGTCTGGTCGGCCCCCGGCCGGGTCAACCTCATCGGCGAGTACACGGACTTCAACGAGGGCTTCGTGATGCCGCTCGCGCTGCCGCACACCGCGGTGGCGGCGGTGGCACGCCGCACCGACGGCGTCCTGCGGCTCCACTCGGCGGACATCGACGCTCCCGTCGCCGAACTGCGCGTCGACGGGCTGACCCCCCTCTCGAAGTACGGGCAGGGCGGCTGGGCCGCCTACCCGGCCGGTGTGGTGTGGGCGCTGCGGGACGCGGGCCACGACGTCTCCGGGGGCGCCGACATCCACCTCGCCTCGACCGTGCCGACCGGGGCGGGCCTCTCCTCGTCGGCCGCCCTGGAGGTCGTCACGGCGCTCGCCATGAACGACCTGTACGGCCTCGGCCTCGACGGGCCGCGCCTCGCGGTCCTCGCCCAGCGCGCCGAGAACGCCTTCGTCGGCGTGCCGTGCGGCGTGATGGACCAGATGGCCTCCGCGTGCGCCACCGAAGGCCACGTCCTGCACCTGGACTGCCGTGACCTGGCGATACGGCAGGTCCCCTTCGACCTCGCCGCCCACGGCCTGCGCCTCCTCGTCGTCGACACCCGGGTCAAGCACGAGCTGGGCGACGGGGCGTACGCCGAGCGGCGGGCCGGCTGCGAGGAGGGCGCGCGCCTCCTCGGCGTCTCCCACCTGCGGGACGTGGCGTACGACCGGCTCCCCGAGGCGCTGGCCCGGCTGACGGACGAGAAGATCCGCCGGTACGTGCGCCACATCGTGTCGGACAACCACCGCGTCGA
Source organism: Streptomyces atriruber (assembly GCF_001418325.1). Taxonomy (GTDB): domain Bacteria; phylum Actinomycetota; class Actinomycetes; order Streptomycetales; family Streptomycetaceae; genus Streptomyces; species Streptomyces atriruber. Next base: position 6,010 of record NZ_LIPN01000336.1, read on the forward strand.
GCGGGTCATCGCCCTCCTGGACGCCGGTGACGTCCGCGCGACCGGCCCCGTCCTCACCGAGGGCCACGCCTCGCTCCGCGACGACCTGCGCATCTCCTGCCCGGAGCTGGACCTCGTGGTGAGCTCCGCGAACGCGGCGGGCGCGCTGGGCGCCCGGATGACCGGCGGCGGCTTCGGCGGCTCGGCGGTCGTCCTGGTGGAGTCGGCGGACGAGGACACGGTGACGAAGTCGGTCCTTGAGGCCTTCGCCGCGGCGGGCTGCGCGGCGCCGCGCGTGTTCCCGGCGGAGGCGTCGGCGGGGGCGCGCCGGGAGGCCTGAGCGCCGGGAGGAAGTTCTCGGAAAAGGGTGCCGTGGACCGGTCACACTCCGGTGGCCGGTTCCGTCAGGGCAGTGAACAGTCACCGCCCGATGAGGAGCACCCGCCATGTCCACAACCTGTGCAGTCGTCACGCTGATCGCCGCCGCGATGGTGGGCTTCTCCGCCGTCTCCGTCTTCCTGCGCGCCCAGTGGGTCGTGCGGCCCATCGCCGACTACGGCATCCCGATGCCGTGGCTGCCCTGGCTCGGCACCGCCAAGGCGGCGGGCGCCGCGGGCCTGGTCGCGGGCCTGTTCGTGCCGGTCGTCGGGGCCGTGGCGGGCATCGCTCTGGTGGTGTACTTCGCCGGGGCCGTCGTCACCGTGGTGCGGGCGCGCTGGTACGCGCACATCCCGTTCCCGCTGATGTACGCGGCGCCGGTGGTCGGCGCCCTGGCCCTGGGGCCCGCCGCCTGACCGGACGGCCCGCCCGGCCTCAGCCCAGCCGCTTGGTGAGCGTGAACTCCTTGACGCCCTCGGGGTAGTCGGGGATCACGCTCACCAGCTCGTACCCCTGGTTCCGGTAGAAGCCCGGGGCCTGGAAGTCCCACGTCTCCACACGGGAGTTGAGGCACCCCCGGTCCTCGCGGGCCACCCGTTCCGCCTCGGCCAGGAGGCGGGAGCCGAGGCCCGCGCCGCGGTGCCGGTCGTCGACCCAGAGGTGGTTCACGTGCAGCCAGCGGGCCCAGGTGTGCGCGGCGAGGCCCGCCGCGAGGTCGCCCCGCGCGTCCAACGCCCAGAGCGCGAGCGGGACTTCCTGGTCCTCGCGCGTCCCGCGCAGAGCTCTGAGCTCCGGTGACGCAGCCGTATTCGTCTCGCTCAGCCGCGAGCGAAGCAGACCGAGCCGCTCTTTGTCGACTCCCGTCTCAATACGAAACATATGGCTCACCATAAACGCGCTGGCCAACCAGTTCTGCAAATCAGCTTCCGCTCCCGGCGTCCGGCCCTACTCTGAAGGGCAGTGCCGGTGGGGGCCGGCACTGATCAGGGGGCGAGACAGTCGGGTACGCGCCCGGCGTGGGGGGCGGTCACAGCACGGCGGCGGCCGTGCGACCGCGTCGACTCCCGCTCCGTGCGCCGTACCCGCACCAGCCGTTCTCCGATGATGGGGTATCCCCTGCTCCTTGAAGGAGCGTGGGGAAGGGGGTTTCTGTGGTTCGCATTCGAGTCCTGGTCGTCGACGACCACCGCATCTTCGCCGAGTCCCTGGCTGCCGCGCTCGCGGCCGAGCCGGACGTCGACGTGTCCGCGGCCGGCAGCGGTCCCGCCGCGCTGCGCTGCCTGGAGCGGGCGGTGAACGAAGGCCGCCGATACGACGTGCTGCTGGTCGACGCCGACCTCGGCAGCACCGCCAGCGCCCTGCAGGGCACCCGTCCCCAAGCTCTCGGCTTCGCTCGGGCAGGGGGGACCCCCATCGCCGCCCCCGTCCAGGAGGGCAACGCCGACGGGCTCGTCGACGGCATCTCCCTGGTGGCGGGCGTCCGTTCGGGCCAGCCCGCCGTGCGCACCGTCGTGCTCGCCGAGAAGGACGACCCGCGCCGCGCGGCCCTCGCCCTGCAGGCGGGCGCCTCCGGCTGGGTGGCCAAGGACTGCTCGCTGTCCCGCCTCCTCACGGTCATACGAGGAGTGCTCAGGGACGAGACCCACCTGCCGCCCGCCCTGCTCACCGGCGTCCTGCGCGAGCTGACCGCCGCCCGCAAGCACCGCACCGAGTCCGAGCGGCTCGTGGAGTCGCTGACCCCGCGCGAGCGGGAGGTGCTGCGCTGCATGGTGGCGGGCCTCGGCCGCAAGGCGGTCGCCGAGCGCCTCTTCCTCTCCCCGCACACGGTGCGCACGCACATGCAGAACGTGCTGGGAAAGCTGGGCGTCCACTCCACCCTCGCCGCCGTGGCGCTCGCCCGGCGCGCGGGCGTCGGCCCGGCCGACCTAGCCGGGGATGTTGTCGAACGGGGCGGTCAACTGGCGTAGCAGTCCGGCCAGTTCGCCCCGCTGGGCGCGGGAGAGCTCCACGAGGATCGCGCGCTCCTGTTCGAGCAGCCCGGCGAGGGCCTGGTCCGCGCGGTCCCGGCCCTCGGCGGTGAGGCGCACCAGGACGCCGCGGCGGTCGCTCGGATCCGGCAGCCGCTCGACGAGGCCCTTCTTCGCGAGGCGGTCGATGCGGTTGGTCATCGTGCCGGACGTCACGAGGGTCTGGGTCAGGAGCTGGCCGGGGGAGAGCTGGTAGGGCGCGCCCGCGCGGCGCAGCGACGTCAGGACGTCGAACTCCCACGGCTCCAGGTTGTGCTCGGAGAAGGCGAGCCTGCGGGCCCGGTCCAGATGCCGCGCGAGCCTGCTCACGCGGCTGAGCACCTCGAGTGGTTCCACGTCGAGGTCAGGGCGCTCCCGGCGCCACGCTGCAACCAGCCGATCGACCTCGTCCTCCATGGCGATCAGTGTAGGGGGTCTGTCGACATGAAGTCTCTTGACGTCAAGATACCTCGGGTTCAGGATGGCGACAGACGCCCGTCATCCGAGGAGGTCCACATGCCCGCCGCCGCCACCTGGGACCCGCAGCAGTACCTGCGCCACGCCGACCACCGGTCCCGCCCCTTCGTCGACCTGCTCGCCCGCGTCCCCGAACTTCCCGCCTCCGGCCGCCCGCCCCGCATCGCCGACCTCGGCTGCGGTCCCGGAAACGTCACCCGGCTCCTCACCGGGCGCTGGCCCACCGCGTACGTCACCGGCTTCGACAACTCCCCGGCGATGCTGGCCGGGGCGGACGAGCTGGCGGGCCCCACCGGGGGCGGCGGCCGCCTGGACTTCGCGTTCGCCGACGCCGCGGACTGGACCCCGGCCCCCGGGACGTACGACCTGATCCTCTCCAACGCCACCCTGCAGTGGGTGCCGGGCCACCCCGACTCGTTCCCGGCGTGGATCGGGGCGCTGGTGCCCGGCGGCACGTTCGCCTTCCAGGTGCCGGGCAACTTCGACGCCCCCAGCCACGTCCTCATGCGGGAACTCGCCGGAACCGAACGCTGGCGCGACCGCCTCGGCGACGTCCTGCGGCACGCGGACGCGGTGCTCTCGCCGGGGGCGTACCTGGACCGGCTCGCGGGCCTCGGCTGCGAGGTCGACGCGTGGGAGACGACGTACCAGCACCTCCTCGTGGGCGAGGACCCCGTCCTGGACTGGGTGAAGGGCACGGGCCTGCGCCCGGTCCTGACGGCCCTGGCGGACGATCGGGCGGCGACGGAGGAGTTCGTGGCGGAGTACCGGACCCTCCTCCGCGAGGCCTACCCGTCCACGGCCCACGGCACGGTGTTCCCGTTCCGCAGGGTGTTCGCGGTGGCCCGCAGGACGGACGGCTGATGCGACGGAGGTACCGAAGCCGCCGGTGCTCGCGGCACGCGGCGGCTGCCTGACCGGGCGAGGGGGGGGCTGGTGCGCTTGGCGGTGCGGGGTGCACGGG
>NZ_LIPN01000337.1 GCF_001418325.1 Streptomyces atriruber
GTGGTGCCGGTTGCGCTTGTGGTGCCGGTTGCGCTTGTGGTGCTCGTCGCGGCTACAGGTGCGGCAGGATCGACGGCATCAGGTCCTGGAACGTACGGCCGTTGGCCGGGTTGCCGATGGCCGTCATCTGCCAGCCCGCGCCCGCCCGGTGGACCTTCGCCATGATCTGCGCGGTGTACTGACCGCCGCCGTCGAGGGTGTAGCGCGCGAGCTCCTGGCCGTTGGTCTCGTCGACCAGGCGGCAGAACGCGTTCTGCACCTCCTGGAAGGTCTGGCCGGTGAACGAGTTCACCGTGAAGACGATCTGGTCGATGTGGACGGGGATCCGCTGGAGGTCGACGAGGATCGCCTCGTCGTCCCCGCCCTGGCCGACGCCGCCCACGAGGTTGTCACCGGTGTGCCGCACGGAGCCGTCGTCGCTGACCAGGTGGCGGAAGAACACGACGTCCACCGGCTGCTTGTCGGCGAACAGCACCGCCGAGGCGTCCAGATCGACCTCACGGGTCCGCGAGCCGAACAGCCCGCGGCGCGGAGCCGCCTGCCACCCGAGTCCCATGCGCACCGCGGTCAGGGCGCCCCCGTCGTTCTTCTGCAGGCTGATGGCCTGACCCTTGGTCATGTTGACCGTCACGCGCTGTCCCCTCTCGAACTGCCTGGGCAACCGCCTCTTGCGGTTGCCCAGCACCCTATGCACTCCGACCTGCGAGGCAGCAATCCGGGCCGCACTTTGTGGCGGTCTTGCAACAGACCGGGCAGTACGCCGTTCCTCGGGCCCCAGACGTGCTTCCAGGGCCCTCTCGTCACGGCCTCAGGCCTGGCCCGCCTCCCGCATCTGCCGCAGTTCCTTCTTCATCTCCGACACCTCGTCGCGCAGCCGGGCGGCGATCTCGAACTGCAGGTCGGCGGCGGCCGCGCGCATGCGCTCGGTCATCTCGTCGATCTGCTCGGCCAGTTCGGCCGCGGGACGGTCGGTCGGGACGGTCTCCGCGCCCTTCTTGCCCTTGGCCTTGCTCTTGGCGGGCGCCGCTGCCTTTGCCGTCTTGGCCGCCTCGCCGCCGAGCGAGGGCACCGGGGCCTTGCCGGCCTTCGCCTTGCGGTAGTCGGAGCCGAGGAGCTGCTCGGTGTCGACCTCCTCGCGGGCGATCTGCGACACGATGTCGTTGATCTTCTTGCGGAGGGGCTGCGGGTCGATGCCCCTCTCCTTGTTGTACGCGATCTGCTTCTCGCGGCGGCGGTTGGTCTCCTCGATGGCCTTCTCCATCGCCGGGGTGATCTTGTCGGCGTACATGTGGACCTGACCGGACACGTTGCGCGCCGCGCGGCCGATGGTCTGGATCAGGGAGGTGCCGGAGCGCAGGAAGCCCTCCTTGTCGGCGTCGAGGATCGCCACGAGCGAGACCTCGGGCAGGTCGAGGCCCTCGCGGAGGAGGTTGATGCCGACCAGGACGTCGTACTCACCGGCGCGCAGTTCGCGCAGGAGCTCCACGCGGCGCAGGGTGTCGACGTCGCTGTGCAGATAGCGGACCTGGATTCCGAGCTCCAGGAAGTAGTCCGTGAGGTCCTCGGCCATCTTCTTGGTGAGCGTGGTGACCAGGACGCGCTCGTCCTTCTCGGTGCGCGTGCGGATCTCGTGCACGAGGTCGTCGATCTGGCCCTCGGTGGGCTTGACGACGACCTCGGGGTCGACGAGGCCGGTGGGGCGGATGATCTGCTCGACGAAGCCGTCGCCGCGCGAGAGCTCGTACTTCCCCGGGGTCGCAGAGAGGTAGACCGTCTGGCCGATGCGGCCGAGGAACTCCTCCCACTTCAAGGGGCGGTTGTCCAGCGCGGAGGGCAGCCGGAAGCCGTGGTCGACCAGGGTGCGCTTGCGGGAGGCGTCACCCTCGTACATCGCGCCGATCTGGGGGACCGTGACGTGCGACTCGTCGAGGACCAGGAGGAAGTCCTCCGGGAAGTAGTCGAGGAGGGTGTTGGGGGCGGTGCCGGGCGCGCGGTCGTCGAAGTGCATCGAGTAGTTCTCGACGCCGGAGCAGGAGCCGATCTGGCGGAGCATCTCCAGGTCGTACGTCGTGCGCATGCGCAGGCGCTGGGCCTCCAGCATCTTGCCCTGCTTCTCCAGCTCGGCGAGGCGCTCGGTGAGCTCCTTCTCGATGCCGGTGACGGCCTTCTCCAGGCGCTCGGGACCCGCTACGTAGTGCGATGCCGGGAAGACGTACAGGTGGTCGTCGTCGCTGATGACCTCGCCGGTGAGCGGGTGCAGGGTGGAGAGCGCCTCGATCTCGTCACCGAACATCTCGATGCGGACGGCGAGCTCCTCATAGACCGGGAAGATCTCGATGGTGTCGCCGCGGACGCGGAAGGTGCCGCGGGTGAACGCCAGGTCGTTGCGCGTGTACTGGATGTCGACGAAGCGGCGCAGGAGCTGGTCGCGGTCGATCTCCTCGCCGACCTTCAGGGGCACCATGCGGTCCACGTACTCCTGCGGGGTGCCGAGGCCGTAGATGCAGGAGACGGAGGCGACCACGACCACGTCGCGGCGGGTCAGCAGCGAGTTCGTGGCGGAGTGGCGCAGGCGCTCCACCTCCTCGTTGATCGAGGAGTCCTTCTCGATGTACGTGTCCGACTGCGGAACGTACGCCTCCGGCTGGTAGTAGTCGTAGTACGAGACGAAGTACTCGACGGCGTTGTTCGGCAGGAGCTCGCGGAACTCGTTCGCCAGCTGGGCGGCCAGTGTCTTGTTCGGCGCCATCACGAGGGTGGGGCGCTGGAGCTTCTCGATCATCCACGCGGTGGTGGCCGACTTGCCGGTGCCGGTCGCGCCGAGCAGGACGACATCCTTCTCACCTGCACGGATGCGCCGCTCAAGGTCGGCGATGGCGGTCGGCTGGTCGCCGCTGGGCTGGTACGGACTGACGACCTCGAAAGGCGCCATCGTGCGTTCGATCTTGGATACGGGCCGCATGGAATCCACCGTACGACCCCGCACTGACAACCGGGCGGGACCGGCCGGTCAGCGGCGCCCCGGCCCGGGTCCCGGCCGGTCCGCCGGAAGCCCGCTCACCAGTTCTGCGGGGTGCGGGAGCCGGGGCGGGTGCGGGACCGGGGCCGGGTCCTGCGGCGGGCGGGCACGTGGCGGTCGCCGGAGCGCGGGACGGGGTAGGACTGCCGGGACCGGTTGCCGTTCGCGGGGTTCCTGACGTCCGCCTGGCCGCCCATCACCATGAGCGGGTCGAACATGACGATGACGCCCGCGAGGAGCAGGAAGGCGAGCGGCCCGATCATCATGGGCGCGAGGATCTCGGCGGGCGAGTCGCCGGGCGGCGCGGCGCCCGAGCCGTGCAGATGGACGCTGAGCCCCGCCATGCCCATGTAGTGCATGCCGCTCACGGCCAGCCCCATGACGAGGCTCGCGCCGAGGCTCCACAGGATTCCTCTGACCTGCCCGGCCGCCCAGAGCGCGGCGGTCGCGGCGACCATGGCGATCACCACGGACGCGGCGACGGTCAGCGTGTTGTACTCCAGCGTCCCGCGAAGACGCATACCGGCCATTCCCAGGTAGTGCATCGTCGCGACGCCGAGTCCCGTGATCGTCCCGCCGGTGAAGAGGGCGGTGCCCGTCGCGCCGCGGTAGCCGACGATGAAGATGCCGATGCCGACCATGACGATGGCGACGGCGAGGCTCGCGAAGGTGAGCGGCTTGTCGTAGTGGATCGGGGCTTCCTCGACGGTGAAGCCCATCATCGCCACGAAGTGCATGGTCCAGATGCCGGAGCCGATCGCGGCCGAGCCGAGCGCCAGCCAGCCGAGCCGCCAGGAGTGTGCGACGAGGAGCGATCTGGTCGTACAGCGCAGTCCGAGCGCTCCTCCCAGACACGCCATGAGGTAGGCCACTACCGGTGTGACGACTCCGTAGCTGAACCCGTCGACCGTGCCCTGCATGCGCGGAAGCCCTTCCTCCTGTTGTGCCCGAATGCCCGGAAAACGTCCCATGCACCCCCTGCCGGTGGCCATCTGAAAGGCCGTCGGCTGAGGCAGAGAGTAAAGCTCGCCCCGGAACCTGCGAACGATTTTCCGGCAAAGAATCGCCATCTCCACGCGCGGGGTCCTCGTCGGTGATGACTCCGTTCAACCTGTGGCCATCCTGCACCTGTCTCCCGTTGGCCGTGGACTGTCACTTTGGAGCGGTCCGCGATCACACGACGCGAGGAGTACCCGTGTACGCACGTGCTGCCGCCACCACCGCTGCCCTTCTGGGAGCCGGTGCACTCGTCCTCCCCACCGCCACCGCCACCGCCCAGACCCCGGCGCCGAGCGCCGCCGGGCACGACCGCCCGCTCGTCGTCGCCCACCGCGGCGCCTCGGCCTACGCCCCGGAGAACACGTTCGCGGCCATCGACAAGGCCCGCGACATGGGGTTCCGCTGGGTGGAGAACGACGTCCAGCGCACCAAGGACGGTGAGCTGGTGATCGTGCACGACGACACCCTGAAGCGGACGACGAACGTCGAGGAGGTCTTCCCCGACCGCGCCCCGTGGAAGGTCGCGGACTTCACGGCGGCGGAGATAGCGAAGCTCGACGCGGGCAGCTGGTTCAGCCCGAAGTACGCAGGCCAGCGGGTGCCGACCCTGAAGCAGTACATGCGGAGGGTGTCGCACAACCACCAGAAGCTGGTCTTCGAGTTCAAGAAGCCCGAGCTGTACCCGGGCATCGAGGAGCAGGGCCTGCGGATCCTGCGCAACGAGGGCTGGCTCGACAAGCACCACGTGAAGAGCAAGCTGGTCATCCAGAGCTTCAGTGCGGACAGTGTGAAGACGGTGCACAAGCTGCGCCCCGACGTGAAGACCGGCTTCCTCGGTACTCCCTCGGTCGCCGAGCTGCCCGAGTACGCGCGGTTCGCCGATCAGATCAACTCGACGCACACGTCCATCTCGGCCGCCTACGTCTCCGCGATCCACGCCCTCAAGGGCCCGCACGGCAAGCCGCTGGAAATCTTCACGTGGACCGTCAACGACGCCCCGGGCGCCAAGCGGGCGGCGGGCTTCGGTGTGGACGGGATCATCACGAACACGCCCGACGTCGTGCGCAAGGCGCTGCGCGAGGACTGACGGCCCGCGTTGTCAGTGGGCGGTCGTACCGTGGTCGACATGAACGCCATGGCACAGGACGGGCGTGCGGCCGTGTGGGCCGTCGTCGACAGCGACATCGGCCCACTGCTGCTCGCCGCGACCGACGAGGGCCTGGTCACCGTGGGCTTCCATGCCACGGACACGGTGCGCGACAAGGCCCTGGACCGGCTCGGCTCCCGCCTCGGCACCGAGCCGGTCCACACGCCGGACTCCCCTCTGCTCACCGAGCCGATGCGCGAGCTCGGGGAGTACTTCGCGGGCGAGCGGCACGACTTCGGGCTGCCGCTCGACTGGTCCCTGGTCACCGGCTTCAACCGCCAGGTGCTGCGCGAGCTCGCCTCCGGCGTGCCGTACGGCGCCGTGGTGGGCTATGGGGACCTCGCCCGCCGCGTCGGCAGCCCGGGCGCGGCCCAGGCCGTGGGCCTCGCGATGGGCGCCAATCCGCTGCCGATCGTGGTGCCGTGCCACCGCGTGGTGGAGAGCGACGGCGGAATCGGGGGCTTCGGGGGCGGCCTGGAGACCAAGCGGCACCTGCTCGCGCTGGAAGGGGTGCTCCCCCGGCCACTGTTCTGACGGTCTATCGCTATGGCCGTTTCGCGATCCGGCCGTTTCGTGTTCTGGCCGCTTCCCGCCCTGACCGTTTCCTGTTCTGGCAACTCCCTGTTCCAGGTTTGCGAACGCCCTGACACACTGCGTCAGTGACTTCGACCGTCGACGCCCCTGACATACCCGGCCCGGAGGCGCTGCCCGCCCTGCGTCGCCGCACGAACGCGGTACTGATCGCCAGCCAGATCCTGGGCGGCCTCGGAGTGCCGATCGGCATCGCCCTGGCCCCGATGCTGGCCACCGACGTGAGCGGGACCGAGGCGCTGTCCGGTCTCGCGCCGACGGCCTCCGTGGCGGGCACGGCCCTTCTGTCGCTGCCGCTGGCCGCGCTGATGAACTCGCGCGGACGGCGTGCCGGGCTCGTCATGGCGTATGTGATCGGTGCGCTGGGCGCGGGAATCGTCGTGCTCGCCTCGGTCGTCGAGAGCTTCGCCCTGCTGCTGCTCGGCATGGCGGCCTTCGGCGCGGGCTCGCTGGCGACCCTGCAGGCGCGGTTCGCCGCGGCCGACCTCGCGGAGCCCGACCGGCGCGGGCGGGCCATCTCCCACGTCATCTGGGCCACGACCATCGGCTCCGTGCTGGGACCGAACATCTCCGCGCCCGCGAGCCGGGTCTTCACCGACACCTCCATCTCCAAGGAGGCCGGTCCCTTCCTCTTCGCCGCCGGGATCTTCGCGGTGGCCGCCGTGGTGGTGGCGGTGCTGCTGCGGCCCGATCCGCTGCTCACGGCCCGCGCGCTGGCGCCGCAGGAGAGCGGGACTGCGCAGAGCCGCTCACTGAAGGCCGGGATCGCGGCGGTGGCCGCCTCGCCGATGGCGCGCCTCGCCCTGGTGACGGTGGCCGCCTCGCACACCGTGATGGTCTCGATCATGGTGATGACCCCGGTCGACCTGGGGCATCACGGCGCGGACCTGCAGCTGGTCGGGCTGGTCATCAGCGGCCACATCGCGGGCATGTACGCGTTCTCGCCGGTGATGGGCTGGCTCGCCGACCGGTTCGGCAGGCTCTCCGTGATCGGGCTCGCGGTGGGGCTGCTGTGCTGCGCCGCGCTGCTGGCCGGTACGGCGGGGCCCAGCCACGGCCAGACCGCCGCGGGGCTCTTCCTGCTGGGCCTCGGCTGGTCCGCCGGGCTGGTCGCCGGCTCGGCGCTGCTCACCGACTCGGTGCCGCAGCCCGCCCGGGCGGCCGTGCAGGGCCTCTCGGACCTGACGATGAACGCGGCGGCGGGCATCGGCGGCGCCGCCGCGGGGCTCATCGTCGCGCGGGCGAGCTACGGCTGGCTCAACCTGGTCGGCGTCTGCGTGCTGCTGCCGATGGCCGCGCTCGCCGTCCTCCGGGCGCTCAAGAAGGCGTGAGAGAAGGTGCGCGGCGCGGTCACGGGAGCGTGATGTGGTACGCCTTGCGCAGCGTCTCGTGCACGGTCCAGGTGGTGCGGTCGCCCTCGCGCAGCACGGCGGCGTCGCCCGGTCCGACCTCCAGGGTGTCGCCGCCCTCGACCTCGACGGTGGCGCGGCCGCTGACGACCACGAAGAGTTCGTTGGCCTCGGTGTCGGTGACCACGCCCGGTGTGATCTGCCAGATGCCGCGCAACTGCTTGCCGTCGGCGGACTCCCACAGCACCTTGCCGGTCACCACTGGGTCTCCGGAGACGATCTGCGCCGGGTCGAGCGGCTCGACCTCCAGCTCAACATCCGGAATGTGAACGGCAAAAGACGAAACAGTCTGATCATTCGTGGTCATGGCCGGTCACCCTAGCCCGGGGCCGTGAGGCCCCCTGCCAGCGGGGGTTTGCCGGGTGGCGCCGCCTGCCAGGGATGAGGGGAGACCCGACAGGCAGGAGGCAGGCCCGTGCTGGTGGTGTCCGAAGAGGTGCGGACGGCGGTCGCGGAGCGACGCCCCGTGGTGGCTCTGGAGTCGACGATCATCGCGCACGGCCTGCCACGGCCGCGCAACCTCCAGGTGGCCGAGGAGCTCGAAGCTGTCGTACGGGACGAGGGCGCCGTCCCCGCGACGATCGCCGTACTGGACGGCGCCCCCTGTGTCGGCCTGACCAAGGATCAGCTGCAGCGCGTCGCGCACGAGGACGGCATCCGCAAGCTGGGCCACCGCGATCTGCCCCTCGCCGTCGCGACGGCCGCGAGCGGGGCCACGACGGTGTCGGCGACGGCGCTGCTGGCCGCCCGCGCGGGAGTGCGGGTGTTCGCCACGGGCGGGCTCGGCGGGGTCCACCGGCAGTGGACGCAGGCGCAGGACGAGTCGGCCGATCTCGGGCTGCTCGCCCGCACCAGGATCGCGGTGGTGTGCGCGGGCGTGAAGTCGATCCTGGACGTCGGGGCGACGCTGGAGCGGCTGGAGACGCTGGGCGTCGCCGTGGCGGGGTACGGGACCGACCGCTTCCCGGGCTTCTACCTCGCCGACTCCGGGCATCCGGTCGACTGGACGCTGCACACGCCCGACGAGGTCGCCGAGGTGATACGGGCCCAGGACGCACTCGGCGGCCCCGACGCGGCGCTGATCGTGGCCAATCCGGTGCCGCGTGCCGAGCAGCTCGATCCGGCGCTCCACGCGCGCGTGCTCGCCGAGGCGCTGGAGGCGTGCGAGGAGCGGGGCATCACGGGGCAGGCGATCACGCCCTTCCTGCTGGGGGAGCTGGTGCGGCGCACCGAGGGCGCGTCGCTGGAGGCCAATCTCGCGGCGGTCCGCGGCAACGTCCGGCTCGCGGGGCGGATCGCGACGGCCTGGGCCGGACGTTGAGCGTCTGGGCGGCCGACGGTCCGGGCGCCGAGGACCCCGGCACGGACCCGTCGCCGGGCGCGGCCCCCGGTGCCCTGCTGGTCGTCGGGGACGTCGTCACCGACATCGTGGCCCGGCACCGGACCGCGCTCGCACCGGGCACCGACACGGCCGCGGTCATCCGCACCGTGCCGGGCGGCGCGGGCGCCAATGTGGCCTGCTGGGCCGCGCATCGGGGCAGCCGCGACGTACGGCTCGTCGGCCGGGTCGGCGCCGACTCGGCGGCATGGCACGAAGCCGCCCTCACGCGCGCGGGGGTGCGGCCCCGGCTCGTCGTCGATGCCGGGGCGCCGACAGGGACGGTGATCTGCCTGGTGGACGGGGGCGCCGCGGCGGAGCGGACGTTCCTCACGGACAGCGGCGCCTCGCTGCGCCTCTCCCCCGCCGACTGGTCGCCCCGGGACCTCGACGGCGTGGCCCTGCTGCACCTCTCCGGCTATCTGTTCTTCGCCGAGCCGAGCCGGGCGGCCGCCCGCGCGGCGCTGGCGGCCGCCCACGCGCGCGGGGTGCCGGTGAGCGTGGATCCCGCGTCGGCGGGGTTCCTCGCGGAGACGGGGGCGGAGCGGTTCCTGTCGGCGGTGGACGGGGTGGCCGTACTGCTGCCGAGCCGGGACGAGGCGGAGCTGCTCACCGGGCTGCCCGACCCGGCGGACGCGGCGTCGAAGCTGAGCCACCGCTTCCCGGCCGTGGTGGTCAAGCTGGGCGCGGAGGGCGCGCTGGTGGCCCAGGACGGCCAGGTGCTGGGCCGGGTCCCCGCGCCGCCCGCGCGGGCGAGCGACTCGACGGGGGCGGGCGATGCGTTCACCGGCGCGTTCCTCGCCGCGCGGCTGGCCGGGGCGGGACTCCACGAGGCGGCGGCGGAGGGG
>NZ_LIPN01000338.1 GCF_001418325.1 Streptomyces atriruber
CCCATAGAACGCGGCCTCTCCCTCGGCGGCCTCGTAGGGCAGTCCGGAGCCGTCCAGCACCTCGGTGAGCAGGGCGGTGGACTGCCGCCACTTCTCGGGGTCGGCGACGTACTTGCCGCCGGGCCCCGGCAGGGAGAGCCGGAAACGGGCCGGGCGGATGCCGAGCGCGTCGTACGCGGAGCGGATCATCTCCAGGGCGGCGCGCGCCTCGTCGGCGACCTGGTCCAAGGTGCAGAAGACGTGCGCGTCGTTGAGGTGGATGGCGCGGACGCGGTTCAACCCGCCCAGCACGCCGGAGAGTTCGGCGCGGTACATGCCGCCGGTCTCGGCCATGCGCAGCGGCAGCTCGCGGTAGCTGTGGGAGCGGGAGCGGTACATCACCGCGTGGTGCGGGCACAGGCTCGGCCGCAGCACCATCTGCTCGCCGCCCACGTCCATCGGCGGAAACATGTCGTCGCTGTAGTGCGACCAGTGCCCCGAGATCTCGTACAGCTCCCGTTTGCCGAGCACCGGTGAGTACACGTGCCGGTAGCCCGCACGCCGCTCGGCGTCGCGGATGTACTCCTCCAAGGCGTGCCGCACGGCCGCCCCGGCCGGCAGCCAGTACGGCAGTCCCGCGCCGAACAGCGGGTCGGTGCCGAACAGGCCCAGCTCGCGCCCGAGTCTGCGGTGGTCACGGTCGTGGTCGCTGTCACGGTGGTGGATCGCGTTGCTCATGGGGGTCTCCTCGCGTACAAGAGGCGAGTGACCACAAGCCGAAGCCCCGGGGCACTCGCCCCGGGGCTTCGGACTCAGGCATCGGTCAGCGCGCCGGGACACTCTCCGGCGTCGTCGTCATCGCAGCGCGCTTGTTCATGTCGGTGACCGTAACAGAGCGGAGCCGGCAGGGCACGGGATTTATTCGGGCCGGGACCCACGGGGGCCGCGGGCGAAAGGCTCCGTGTCCGTGCTCGCGAGGATCTCCGCCGTCTCGAAGTACGGGCGGCTCGATGCCTCCGCCCCGTGGGCGAGGAGGTAGAGCGCTGTCGAGACGCGTTCGAGGTAGCCCCACTCCCACACCGCCGTGGCGTCGGCGCCGCTCTCCTCGGCCAGCAGCGCACAGTAGCGACGGGCCAGCCGCGGCGCGTCGCCGGCCAGCAGCTCGGCACACCAGTCGCGCAGCACCACGCCGAGATCGTACGAGGGGTCGGCGAGGAAGCCGTCGGGGTCGACGAAGACGAACCCGCTCTCCGCCCCCGCACGTGGCGTCGGCACGCGCAGCAGGTTGTCCGGATGGGGATCGCCGTGGACGACCACGGCCTGGGACGGACGGTGGGCGGCGGCGCGGCGCTCGGCGTACGCCATGGCCCTGTCGTACACGGCCACGGAACAGGGGCGCCCCAGCTCCCTCCACAACTGCTCGACGAGCACGGCCAGCCCGGTCGCCTTGTCCTCGCCGACGGCCTCCGCGGGCCCGGGGGAGCGCGGAACCCGCCAGGCCCGGCGCAGCGTCGCGCACAGGACGGCGATCTGTCGTTCGGGCGTGAGGGCGAGCTCGGACAGGGGTTGGCCGAGGTGCTCCATGAGCAGCGCGAACCGGTCGGTGTCGTGGCGCAGGACGTGCACGTAGCCGTGGCCTCCGGCGCGCAGGAGCGTTGGGATCTGCCCCGCGCCCGCGGCTTCGGGCAGGGCCAGCTTGAGAACCGCGGCCCCTCCGTTCTCGGTGCGGGCCCGGGCCACGTAGCCGCCCGCGCCCGCCCGGAGCGGCGGCCCGACGACGACGGACCACTGACGTTCGAGGTCGGCGAGCAGCGCGGGCAGCTCCGCCAGCCACTTCTCACCGACCGGCCCGAGCCGCTCGGCCCGGCGGCGTACGACGGGCGGCACCTCGACGCTGTCCTCGCGGCCGGCTTCGCGGCTCTCCTCGCGCACGGAGTCACCCTAGGTCGACCGGGGTTCCCCAGGGCCCTGCGGCCGCTGCGTGTGAATGTGGTCACAAGCAGCCGTCTCATGATCGGGGTCGGGTGCCACGGACGTACCGAGTTCGCGTAAGGTCGCGGGTCGGCCACCCACGGCCGACCCGAGCTACACCGTCACCGAACAAGGAGCCGCAGGTCATGCCGGCCAATGACGCCACCCAGGCGCCGATCTACCACACGCTCATCCAGGAACACGGCGACGTCGTCGCCACGGCCCGCAAGGCCGCGGAGGAGACCCAGCAGACGGCCGAGGACCTGTTGGACTTCAGCACGCCCGCCCGCGCCGGCACGCCCGCCGCGCCCACGTCCTAGAGACGACGGTGCGGCACGGGCGTCGTACGGGCGCCCTGGCCGCCGTTCGCGTCGGTGAGGCCTGATCGGCCAAGATGGCGCAATGGACTACGAGTTCTGGAAAGAAATCCACGAACGCGGCGGCATCCCCGCGGTGAAGAGCGCGCTGGAGGCGCTGCCCGGCGACCTCCCGCCGCAGGACGCGGACGCCGCGACGGAGCTGGCCCTCAAGGTCATCGAGGACGACATCGCCCGCATCAACGAGCGGGCGGACCGGGCCGAGGCGCGGGCACGGCAGCTGACCGAGCAGACCCGCGAGGTGAACCAGCAGCTCACCGAGCACGCCACCCGGGGTGCGGAGGAGCCGGCACCCGGGAGAGCCACGGAGTGAGGCGCAAGGCCGGGGTCCCGCGGCCCGAGCCACGGTCCGACCAGGCGCGGCCTCGGGCACACGCGTACCTGTACGCGTACGCGTGAGCCGTAGGCGGCACCGTCAGGCGCGAGCCATCAGCCGCACCATCGCCGTGTCGTACCGCGCCTGCAGCCCCGCGTCGGCAGACACCCGCAGCAGTGCGCCGAGCGCGCGGACCGCGCCGTCGTCGTAGCCGGACGACTCCGCCTCGCGGGCCGCGCTCTCCAGCCGCCGGATGCCCTCGGTCTCGTCGCCCATGCCGAGCAGCGCCTCCCCGATCACGGTCCGCAGCAGCACCCGGGCCGCCGACGACGCCTCCGAGGGGCTGTCGAGGTCGAGCGCGGCGACCGCCGTCTCGAAGGCGGGCCGCCACTCCCCGGCGTCGAGCCGGTGCCGGGCGAGGTGGTACAGCGCGAGGCGTTCGGTGTTCCGGTCGCCGACGCTGTGCGCGAGCTCGGCGGCAAGCGCGCATCCCTCGGCGGCCTCCTCGGGGCTGCCGAGTTCCGACTGCGCGAGCGACAGGTTGATCAGCGCGGTGGCCTCGCCGCGCCTGTCACCCGCCCGGGCGGCGAGCAAGGGCGCGGCCTCCAGATGGACCAGCGCCTCGGAGGTGCGGCCCTCCTCCGTCAGGACCCACCCGAGCAGGGCACGCACCCGGGACTCGGCCCGCGCGTCCCCGTCGGCCTGCGCCGCATCGAGCGCCGTGCGCAGCAGGGGAGCCCAGTCGTCCCGCACCCGCCACACGATCTGCGGCCACAGCGCGAGGACGATCCGCCACGTCCTGCCGTGCAGCCCCGCGGTGCGCGCGGCCGACGCCGCCAGCGTCAGGTCGTCGCGCTCGGCCGCGTACCAGGCCATGGCCTGCTCACGGTCGGCGAACTCCCTCGTGGCCTGCGGCGGGCGGAAGTCCGTGGGCAGCGCGAAGCACGACTCGTCACCGGGCTCGGCCGCGTCGGCGGCGGCCAGCGCCGTGGCCACGCTGTGGTCGAGCCCGCGCACCAGGGCGTCGGGCCCGGCCTCCAGGCCGCGCGCGTACAGCCGTACGAGATCGTGCAGCGTCCAGCGGTCCGGCGCCGTCCGGATCACGAGGTGCGCCGCCGTCAGCTTGTCCAGCGCGGCGCCCGCCGCGTCCGGGTCCGTCCCCGCGAGGGCCGCGGCCGCGTACCGGTCGACGTGCGTGCCCGGGTGCTGCCCGAGGTGGGCGAAGTGGTGCGCGGCGTCGTCCGGCAGTCGCCGCACCGTCAGCCGCAACGCCGCCCGGACGCCGGTGTCCTCCACGTCCAGGAGGTGCAACCGCCGTGACTCGTCGGACAGTTCGGCGCTCATCGCGCTCAGCGGCCAGTCGGGCTGGTCCGCCAGCCTGGCGGCCGCGACCCGCAGCGCGAGCGGCAGTCCGCCGCACAGCTCCGCGAGGCGCCGGGCGGCCACTTCCTCCGCGAGCACCCGTTCCTGGCCGAGCACCGCGGCGAGCAGGGCGGTGCTGTCCTCCGGTTCGAGTACGTCGAGGGGGACGGGCCGGGCCGCGTCGGAGGCGATCAGACCGCGCAGCCGGTACCGGCTCGTCACCACGGTGACGCACTCCGCTCCGCCCGGCAGCAGCTCCCTGATCTGAGCGGACTCCCGGGCGTTGTCGAGCACGACGAGGAGCCGACGGTCTGCGCACAGGGACCGGAACAGCGCGGACGCGCCACCGGCCGACTCCGGTATCCGGCGCGGCGCGACGCCCAGCGCGAGCAGGAACTCCCGCAGTACTTCGAGGAGTGCGGGCTCACCCGTGTCGCTGAAGCCGCGCAGGTCGGCGTAGAGCAGGCCGCCGGGGAACTGCTCGCGGTTGCGGTGCGCCCAGTGCGCCACGAGCGCCGTCTTGCCGACGCCCGCGGGCCCGGTGACCAGACAGACGGGTGCTTCGCCCGCGGCGGCCCGGGACAGGGCGGTGAGCTCGGCGGCACGACCGTGGAACCCGCGCGGCATGCGCGGGAGGAGGTCGACGGTGGGGGACGGGGCCGGGGGCTGGGCTGGAACTCCGCTCGGCACCGGTGGCGACATGGGGGCCGACGCTGCGGCTGCGGTGGAGGGTGAGGCTTCGGTCGGGCCTGCACCTGAACCTGACGTTGAGGCCGAGGCCGGAGCCGTGGCGGAAGCCGCGACCGAGGTGGGCCGCCGTGTCGAAGCACCCTCGTCCTCCTCGCCACGCAGCACGTCCGTGTACGCGTCGGCCAGCTCCCGGCCCGGATCGACGCCCAGCTCATCGGCGAGCAGCCGCCTGGTGCGGTGGAACCAGTCGAGGGCCTCCGAGCGGCGCCCCGCCCGCTGCAGCTCTCGCACGAGCGCGGCGGACAGCGATTCGCGCAGCGGGTGGACGCTCGCCTCCGCGCGCAGCACCGCGGCGGCCCGCGCGTGCTCGCCCGTCCGCGAGTAGGCCGTCGCCAGCGACTCCACGGAGGCGAGGCGGAGTTCCTCGAGCGCCTGCGCGGCGGCCTGCAGGGGCTGGCTCGGATACGCGCCGGTCAACGCGGGCCCCTGCCAGAGGGACAGCGCCTCCTGGTACATCGCCACGGCGTCTTCGGGCGCCCGCTGACTGCGGGCCAGCGTCACCAGCTCCTCGAAGCGGTGGGCGTCGAGGAGGGACTCCGGCATGCGCAGGACGTACGCGGTGCCTTGCGTGAGCAGCTCGACGCCGTACATGTCGGCATCCGCCGTGTCGAGCAGGACCCGCAGCCGCGACACGTGGCCCTGGATGACGCCGCGCGCCCGCGGGGGCGGTTCGTGGTCCCACAGCGCGTCCGTCAGCTGATCCACCGGGACCGGGTGATTCGGCCTGAGCAGCAGCGCGGCGAGCAGGCTCCGCCGCTTTGCGGGGCCGAGGGGCAGCACGCCGACCTCAGTGGCGACGGAAACCGCTCCGAGCAGCCGAAACTCCACTGATGCAACTCCTCTTGCGGGCAAAGATCCAGATGTGCGAAGAGTACGGTCCAGGTGCGGACCCCCGAGCGACGGGGGACCACGAGAGGAGACGAGCCGGCATGGTCGCTGGTTGGGAGTGGGACGACACGCTGTTCGAGGGGGCTGCCGCCCACTACGCCCGCGGACGCCTTCCCTACGCGCCCGGACTGGCCGCCGCACTCGCCGAGACCCTGCATCTCGACGGGCACGGGCGCCTCATCGACGTGGGATGCGGGCCGGGAACCATCGCGCTGACCCTGGCCCCGCTGTTCGGCGAGGTCGTGGGCGTGGACCCGGACGACGGAATGATCACCGAAGCGCAGCGCGACGCCGCCGGGCGAGGAGTCGCCGGGCGGACGCGCTGGGTACGGGTCCGGGCGGAAGACCTGCCCGCCGGGCTCGGCACGTTCACCGTCGCCACCTTCGGCCAGTCCTTCCACTGGATGGACCAGGACCTGGTGGCGTCGACCGTCAAGGGCATGCTCCGACCCGGCGGTGCGCTGGTGCACATCTCGGACCTGAAAGCGGAGGCGGGAGCAGAGGCGGCGGAAAGGGCGGATGCCGCCGGAGACCTGCCGCATCCTGCACCGCCCCACGCGGCGGTGGGTGACCTCATCAAGAGCTACTTGGGCCCGGTACGCCGGGCGGGCCGCGGCGTGCTGCCGCAAGGTACTCCCAGTGGCGAGCGGCTGGTGCTCGCCCGTGCCGGGTTCGCCGGACCACAGCGCCTCGTCATCCAGGGCGGGCAGCCGTTGGAACGCTCGGTCGACGACGTGGTCGCGGGCGTCTTCTCGATGTCGAGCTCCGCGCCGCACCTGTTCGGGACCCGCCTCGGCAGCTTCGAGACGGAGCTGCGGGCACTGCTGCGGGAGGCCTCCGCGTCGGGCAGGTTCTCCGAACGCGGCCCGGGCACGGAGATCTTCGTCTGGCGGAACGACGCGGTCGAACGCTGAGACCGGAGAATGCGTACGGTCCCGGATGCATGCGTAATCCGCGTGGTGCATGCGGAAGACGCCGATCCCCTTGGATAGGCTGGCCCCATGGGGATGTCTTCCACCGAGCGGCTGCGTGCGGCAGTGGCCGCGCTGATGCAGCTCACCGGCGACACACAGGCGAGCCTCGCCGCCGTGCTCGGCGTCGACCAGACACAGGTGTCGCGCCGTCAGTCCGGTACCGCGGCCTGGAGCCTGGACGACTGCGACGCGATCGCCGCGCACTACGGCATCGATGTGCTCGACCTGCTGGCAGGCCCCACGCGCGCGTGCGAGGTGCTGTCCGCCGACCGCCGCCGCACCGTGCCCAGGCGTCGCGCCGCGGCCGAGGCGCCGAAGGGAGCGCGGCAGTGAGCGACTTCGACGCGATCGACGCGATGCTGGCCGCCTCCGGGCCCGAGGTGGCACTGCCGCCCGCCGAGGAACGCCGCGCGCTCCGCGACGCCCTCAACCTCTCCCAGGCGCAGGTGGCGCGCGCCATCGGCGTGAGCCCGGCGACGGTCGGCGGCTGGGAGTCCGGCCGTGAACCGACGGGCGGGATCCGCGAGAAGTACGCGTACTTCCTGGACGCCGCACGCACAAGGCTGACGCCGGAACCGGAACCGGAGCCGGAGCTGGAACCCGATCCCCTTCCCCAGTCGTGCGTCCTGTGCGGTCACCCCGCCACCGACCAAGTCGAAGGCTTCCCGCAGCACTTGGACCACGCCGAGTGCGGTCCGGCCGAGGGCGGCGCCAAAGACACTCCCGGACCCTCCGCTCCTACCCGCCCGGTCCCCACACGCCCAGCCCCCGCCCCGGCCCCGGTGAAACTCGTCCCGGCAGGCCGCCGCGCCCAGACCGCCGCCGAGGCTCCCGACGCCATCGGCCGAGCCGTGAAGGAGGCGCTGGCCGCGCACGAGGGTGACGTGGAGGCCGCC
>NZ_LIPN01000339.1 GCF_001418325.1 Streptomyces atriruber
TCCGCGAGGCGCACGGCGCGCTGCGGGCCCTGGCGCCGCGTGTCGCCGATGCCGCGCTGCGCGCCGAACTCCTCGCGGTGTGCGGCCGTCTGGAGTCGGCGGCCACGGTCCCGGCGCAGACCCGGGACCGCCCCGTCGCCCTCGCCCCCCGCGAGGTCGACGTGCTGTCCTGCGTGGCCACCGGCGTGACGAACGCGGCGGCCGCCGAGCGGCTCGGCCTGCGCCCCGAGACCGTGAAGGGCTACCTGCGCTCGGCCATGCGGAAGCTGGGGGCGCACACGCGCCTGGAGGCGGTGGTGGCGGCGCGCCGGGCGGGCCTGCTTCCGTAGGCGGAGAA
Organism: Streptomyces atriruber; assembly: GCF_001418325.1. Classification (GTDB taxonomy): domain Bacteria; phylum Actinomycetota; class Actinomycetes; order Streptomycetales; family Streptomycetaceae; genus Streptomyces; species Streptomyces atriruber. Next base: position 338 of record NZ_LIPN01000339.1, read on the forward strand.
CCGGACCGGCTACTTGTCGGCGGTCAGCTTTCCGGCGGCGCCCCAGCTGTCGGTCGGCGTCTCGTGGATCCACACCTGCACGCTCTCGGCGGGAATCTTGTACGCGTCCACGAACGCGTCGGTGATCTGCCTGACCAGCTCCCGCTTGAGCTCGACGGTGCGGGGACCCTGCTGGACGGTGACGACGGGCATGATGGAACTCCCTTGATCGGGGCCGGAGTTACCGGCTGAGAAGTGAGCCGCCCCGGGAGTCTCCTCCCGGGGTTCCTCGGTACGACCCCAGTCCAGCCCAGCGGCGCCGCGCGACCAAGGGCCAGCCGACGCACACAGCGATCAGTTTCCGTGATCACCGCAGGTCAGCGAGGCCCTACCGGGCCGCTGCCGCCGTGCACGCGGCGAGGAGGACATCGAGCCCCGGCACCGACCGCCCCGCCCGCACGGCGAGCCCGGTGGCGAGCGCGAGCCCGGGCTCGCGGAAGGGCAGGAACGCCACCCGCGGACTGTGCAGCACGCGCGCGTGCGACGCGTACACGACCGTCCACTGCGGCACGATCCCCGCCCCGATCGTGGCGAGCCGGTCCTGCAGCGAACCCCCGGAAGCCCCCGGCACCGGCTCGAACCCCGCGTCGCCGCACGCCCCGACGACGAGGTCCACCAGCGGCGGGTTGTCGCGCCGCGCGGTGATCGTCAGCGGCAGCCCCGCGAGGTCGCCGAGCGCCACGTCCGGGCCCTCGGCGAGGGGATGCGCGGCCGGGAGGACGGCCACCAGCGGGTCGTCCCACAGCGGCACGATCCGCACACCGGGCACGGGCTCCACGGAACGTACGAAGGCGGCGTCGACCCGCCCGTCGACGACCTGTTCGAGCCGCTCGCGCGCACCGCCCGACACCAGCTCCACCGGCACTCCGGGCGCCCGCACGGCGAACTCCGCGAGCACCCGGTCCAGATGCTCCCCCAGTCCGGTGCTGGTGGCGAGCCGCAGGCCGACGGGCGGGGCGACCGCGGCCCGCGCCCGTTCGGCGGCGGCCAGCACGGCCCGCGCCTCGGGCAGCAGCCGCTCCCCCGCACCGGTCAGCCGCACATGGCGGGGCGAGCGGTCGAAGAGCTCGGCGCCCAGCTCCCGCTCCAGGCGCCGTATCTGCTGGCTGACCGCGGACTGGACGATGTGCAGCCGCTCTGCCGCGCGCCCGAAGTGCAGCTCGTCGGCGACGGTCACGAAGTAGCTGAGCTGCCGCAGTTCCATGCGAGGAAGCGTATGCGCGTGGCGGCACGGGCCGACGCCGACCAGGGAGCCGCCCGGACGCGGCCCGGACTCCGTCGACCGGGAGGTCCTCGGTCCGGGACGTCACTCGCGTACGCCCGCAGGCTCCAGCGCCCCGCGGCGCAGGGCGAGACCGGCAGGCACGACCGCCGAGAGCACGCCGAGCACCGCGCAGCCGCCCAGGACCGCCCCGAGCGTCACCCACGGGACCTCGACGGACGTCCGCACCGAGAGCAGACCCAGCGCCCGCCACATGCCCACCAGATTGAGCCCGGCGACCAGCGCGCCCAGCAGTCCGCCGACCATGACCACCAGCGACGCCTCGGCGCCCACCAGCCGCAGCACCTGCCACCGGGTGGCACCGGCCAGCCGCAGCGCAGCCAGTTCGCGGAGCCGGTCGGAGGTCGCCATGACCATGGTGTTGGCCAGCGAGATGCCGGTGTAGAGGAGGGCGATCCCGAGGACCATGAAGAGGCCCGTGCGGGTCGTCCGGTCGGTCTCGGGGCGCATCGCCCGCACCCAGGCGTCCCTGGTGAGCACCTCACCGCCCGACGCCCGCACCGCCTGCCGCAGACCGGCGGCCACGGCGGCGGGGTCGGCGCCGTCCGCGAGGCGTACGTCGACCCGGTCGACGGGCGCCGCGGGAGCGTTGCGCGGGGTGACGTAGACGCCGTTGTCGCCGGTGCCGGTCGTCATGACGGCGGCGATCTTCAGGGACTTCCGCGTGCCGTCGCCGAGCCACACGTCCACCCGCTCGCCCACGGTGTGCTTCTCCCACTCCTCGTTGACGATGATCGATGCGTCGTCGAGGTCGCTCACCTCTCCCGCGGCGAGCGGGAGCCGCGCCGTCGCCGCGAGCGGTTCGGGCTCGGCGGCCCTGGCCCCGGACCTGATCAGTGCCACGCCGTCCTCCAGGACGTACACGGCGCTCGACGAGCTCGGCGTCACCTCGGTGCCGGGCACGGCGCGCAGCCGCTCCAGCGCCGCCTCGCCGAAGCCGGTTTCGCGCACGCCGCCCGCTTCTCCCGCGGCGCCCGCCGGGGTGACCACGAAGTCGGCCGCCGTCCGCTCGCGCGTCTCGGTGGCCTTCGCCTCGCCGAGGGTCGCGGTGGCACCCAGCAGCGAGCCCGCCAGCGCGACCGTGACCAGCACGGGGGCCGCGACCGCCGCGGTTCGGCGCACCCCGGCGGCGGCGTTCTCCCGCATCAGCATCCCGCCCGCGCCGGGCAGTCGGGCAGGCAACCAGGCGATCAGCCTGGCCGACGGCCGCACCAGTACCGGCGCCAGCAGGGCGACCGCGCTGATCAGCAGCATGGGCCGACTCACGTACGTCTTGCGCTGCAGCAGGTCGCCCGGGTTCGTCACCAGGGCAAGGACCAGGGTCACCGCGGCGGTGGCCAGGAGCGCCGAGCCGACCAGCCAACGCCCCCGTGTCATGGCCCGGGTGTCCACGGACGCCTCGCGCAGCGCTTCGGTCGGCCCGGTGCGACCCGCCCGCCAGGACGCGGCGAGCGCACCGCACAGGGCCACGAACAGGCCCGTCCAGAACGCCATGTGGTAGGGCCAGGTGTGGTCGCCGATGGTGAACCAGCGGGGCGCGAGGCCCTCGTCGACCGACCATTCGGCGAGCATCGGAGCCCCGTAGGTGCCGAGCGCACAGCCCACGGCCGAGGCGAGCACGCCGACCACGAGTGCCTCGGAGAGCACCATGCGGCGGATCTGCCCGGGGGTCGCCCCGGCGGTGCGCAGGAGTCCGAACTCGCGGCGCCGCTGGGCCACCGCGAACGCGAAGGTGGAGGCCACCACGAACACCGAAACGAATCCGGTGACGCCGCCGGCCGTGCCGAACATGGCGTTCATCGCGGTGAGCGCCTCGCTGTCCCGGTCGGGGTCGGCATCGGCGTACCGGCGCGCGTCCCCGGTGAGGACCTGCACGCCGTCGGGGCCGCCGTCACTGCCGTCGCCGCTGCCGCGTACCGCGTGGCGCACGGCCTCCGCGTCGGCGTCGACCACGAGTTGGAGGCTGCGCGGCGACAGCTCGGCGGCGCGGGCGTCGGTGTAGAACACGGCGTCCTCGAAGCCGAGCCCGGCCACGGTGCCGACAACGCGCACCGTGCCGTCGCCGGTCCTCAGCCGGGTCCCCGGAGGGGCCCAGTCACCGCTGACGACGACTTCGTCCGCGGCCTCGGGCGCGCGTCCCGCGTCGAGCTCGTACGGTGCGAAGGCCGCGGTGGACCAGGGGTGGCCGACCAGATCGGCGGGCCCGCCCCCGGCACGTACGGCGAACGACCGGTCCTCGACGACGGTCCCCAGGCCGCGCAGCTTCGCGACCGCGCGGCCGGGCACGGGACGCGGCTGCGCGAGCCGCTGGGTGCGGTCGTCGACCGAGGTGGGCACCTTGAGGGTGTCCTGTCCCTTGACGACGACCGGCGCGGCGGCGAACCGCTCGGGCCCCCGGTCCGGTGCGTCCAGTGAGGACGCCAGGGCCAGGCCCATGACGGCGATCAGGGCCACGCCCAGGGAGAGGGCGAGGGAGCTGCCGACGAAGGTGATCCAGCGGGTGCGCAGGGTGCGAAGGGCGGTGTTCAGCACGGTGCCGCCTCGGGCTGGTTCGGGGGCTGTGCCTGGGTTGGCCTGCCCCGGGTCGGCTCGGCCTCCAGCTTGGTCATGTGCGCCGCGATGTCCTCGGCGGCGGCTCCACTCAGCTCTCCGTTCATACGGCCGTCGACGAGGAAGACGACGCGGTCCGCCCAGGAGGCGGCGACGGGGTCGTGCGTGACCATGACGATCGTCTGGCCGTCCCGGTCGACCGTGCCGCACAGCAGGGCCAGCACGTCGCGGCCTGTCCGCGAGTCGAGCGCGCCGGTCGGCTCGTCGCCGAACAGCACGTCGGGCCGGGTGATGAGCGCGCGGGCGAGGGCGACCCGCTGCTGCTGCCCGCCGGACAGCTCCGTCGGCCGGTGCCGCGCCCGGTCGCCGAGTCCGACCTGCCGGAGCGCCTCGCGCACCTGCGCCCGCTTCGGGCGGCGGCCCGACAGCCGCAGGGGCAGGGCCACGTTCTGCTCGGCGGTCAGCGACGGCAGCAGGTTGAACGCCTGGAACACGAAGCCGATGCGCTCGCGGCGCAGCAGGGTCAGCTTCCTCTCGCTCAGCGCGGTCAGTTCCGTGCCGCCCACGGTGACCGAGCCCGACGTGGGCCGGTCCAGGCCCGCGGCGCACTGCAGCAGGGTCGACTTGCCGGATCCGGACGGTCCCATCACGGCGGTGAACGTCCCCCTCGGAATCACGAGCGACACGTCGTCGAGGGCGGTGACGGACGTACTCCCCGATCCGAACCGCCGCGTCACGGAGTGCAGTCGGATCCCGTCGTCGGTCATGCGTCGTGCCGCCAGTGCCTTTGCCTGCTGTCTTGCCACCAGTACCTGCTCCTCGGCTCGTCGGTGGCCTTACGAAACCGCGAAAACCCCTGGTGACGCAGTACGGCGGGACCGAGACCCCGGGTGGGGCCAGGCATACCCCCGATACGGACCCTGCCCCGATGGCACCGCCCCTCGGCGGCCGCTTACGGTCATGCGCATGCACCTTCGGAACGTGTGGCAGGCCATGTCCCGGCCGGGCTTTCTGCTGTCGGCCTGGCCTTGGCGGTCCGCCGCGTATCTGCTCACCGGCGCGGTGACCGGCGTCGCCGCTCTGGTGGTGCTCGTGGCGCTCACAGCCGTCTGCGGCGTGCTCACGCTCGTCCTGGTGGGGCTGCCGCTGCTCGTGCTGGTCGCCCTCAGCGGAATCCCGGTGGCTGCGGTGGAGCGGCGCAGGCTGCGCCTGATCGACCGCGATCCGGCGCCGGGCCGTCACCGGGTTCCGGCCGCGCCGGGACTGCGGCCCTGGCTGACCACCCGGCTGCGCGAACCGGTGACGTGGCGGGAGCTCGGATACACCCTGCTGTTCGCCGGTCTGCTGTGGCCGGTCGACGCCGTGGCGATCGTGGTCGCCCTGTTCCTCCCGCTCTCCGTGGTCGCCACGCCCCTGCTGATGGCCACGGTCGGCGACGGCGAGGAGGCGAAGGTACTCAAGCAGTGGACGGTCACCACCTGGCCAACCGCCTGCGGCGCGGCCGCACTTGGCCTGCTCCTGCTGGGCCTTGGCGCTTACCTGCTCGGCGCCGCGGCGGGCGCCCGCGCCGGTCTGACCCGGCTGCTGATCAGCTCCCCCGAGGGCGAGCTCGGCGCCAAGGTGGTCGAACTTGCCCGCTCCCGGGCCCGGTTGGTGGATGCCTTCGAGGCCGAGCGGCGCCGCATCGAGCGGGATCTGCACGACGGCGCCCAACAACGCCTCGTGGCCCTGTCCATGACCCTGGGGCTGGCGCGACTCGACGCACCGCCCGGCCCGCTCGCCGACCAGCTCACCAAGGCGCACGGCGAGGCGGGCAAGGCACTCGCGGAGCTGCGCGAACTCATCCACGGCATCCACCCGAAGGTCCTCACCGACCACGGCCTGCACGCAGCGGTCACCGACGCCGCCGACCGCTGCGTGGTCCCCGTCGACGTGGACCTCGAACTGCCGGGCAGGCCATCGGCGGCGGTGGAGGCCGCGGCGTACTTCGTGGTCTGCGAGGCGCTCGCCAACGTCGCGAAGCACAGCGGGGCGGAGCGTGCGCAGGTCAGCGGCGGCCATCGCGACGGGATGCTGTTCCTCGAACTGCGCGACGACGGCCGCGGCGGCGCGGACCCCTCGGCGGGCAGCGGCCTCACCGGCCTCGCGGACCGGGTGTCGGTGCTGGATGGCAGACTGGCTCTGACCAGTCCGCCGGGTGGGCCGACTCTGTTGCGTGTGGAGTTTCCTTGCGAGTTGACCAGGGCGGGCGACCGCTCCGCGTAGTGCTGGCCGAGGACAGCGTGCTGCTGCGGGAAGGGCTCATCGGCCTGCTCGCCCGCTGCGGCCACGAGGTGGTGGCGGCCGTCGGGGACGCGCAGGCGCTGATCTCCGCGGTCGAGGAACACGCCCCCGACATCGTGGTCACGGATGTGCGCATGCCGCCCGGCTTCCAGGACGAGGGCCTGCACGCGGCGGTGCGGCTGCGCGAGCGGCGCCCCGCACTCCCGGTCCTGGTCCTCAGTCAGTACGTGCAACGGACGTACGCCGCCGAGCTCCTGGACTCCGGCGACGGATCGGGCGTCGGCTATCTGCTCAAGGACCGGGTCGGCCAGGTCGAGGAGTTCGTGGCGGCGCTGCACGAGGTGGCGGACGGCGGGACGGTGGTCGACCCCGAGGTGGTGCGCCAGCTGCTGCGCCGCCGCCGGGATCCGCTGGAGCAGCTCACCCCGCGCGAACGCGAG
>NZ_LIPN01000034.1 GCF_001418325.1 Streptomyces atriruber
GGTCTGGGACTGGGGCTGGGGCTGAGGGGTGGCGTCCGGCCAGGCGGGCACGTCGTCAGGTACGACAGCACGCGCGCCGTCGCCCGCTGTTTCCCCCGCGTCCGCGGCGGCGCCTCGCGACGCCGCTTCGGCCGCCGGGCGGCGGCGGGTGACCGGGTCGGCCTGCTGCTCGGCGCCCAACAGGTCCTGCGGCAGGATCAGTACGGCCTGGACGCCGCCGTAGATGTTGGTCTGCAACCGCACCGCGACGCCGTGCCTGCGGGCGAGCGCGGAGACCACGAAGAGGCCGATGCGGCCGTCCTGCAGCAGACTCGCGACGTCGACCTGGTCGGGGTCGGTGAGGAGGCGGTTCATCTTGTTCTGCTCGGTGACGGGCATGCCGAGGCCGCGGTCCTCGACCTCCACGGCGATCCCGGCGGTCACGAGGTTGGCGCGCAGCAGGACCTGGGTGTGCGGGGCGGAGAACACCGTGGCGTTCTCGACGAGTTCGGCGAGCAGGTGGATGACGTCGGCGACGGCGTGGCCGCGCAGGGTGCCCTCGATCGGCGGCACCAGCTTGACGCGTGAGTACTGCTCGACCTCCGCGATGGCCGAGCGCATCACTTCGGTCATGGAGACCGGGTTGCTCCACTGGCGGCGCGAGACGGCGCCGCCGAGCACGGCGAGGTTCTCGGCGTGCCGCCGGATGCGGGTCGCGAGGTGGTCGACGTGGAAGAGGCCCTTGAGCAGCTCGGGGTCCTCGACCTCGTTCTCCAACTCGTCGAGCAGGGAGATCTCGCGGTGCACGAGCGACTGCAGCCGCCGGGCGAGGTTGACGAAGACCTCGACCTTCTGTTCGCTGCCCGCGTGGCTGGAAAGCTGTGAGGCCTGCACGACGGCGCCGACGGCGGCGTCCTGGGCGCGGGTCAGCTCGTCGGCGAGCTGGTCGAACTCGTCGCCACCGGCCCTGGTCCTGGCCGGGGCGCCGGGGGTCCGCGGCTGGTCGCCGCGGCGCAACTGTTCGACGACTTCGCGCAGTTCGGCCTGGCCGCGGGCAGTGGCGCGGCGCAGCATGACGACCCGGTCGCGCACGGACTTCGCTGCGCGCTCGGCGGCAATGGCGGCCGTCACGATCCCGGCCAGGCCGACCAGGGCGGCCGCGGTCAGGACGGCGAGCAGGACGGGGTCCGGCCGGGCGCCGGTCGAGCGGAGGGTGAAGAGCACGGCCGCGCAGGCGCTCAGGCCCACGGCGACGGCCGGCAGCACGGCGATGCGCAGGAGCTGCGGCCGTATCTGGGTCTCGGGCAGTGCGGCGGCCCGGCTGCCGGGCCTGCCGTGCCGGCCGCCCTCGCGGCGGTCTGCGCGGGCGGCCGGTGCGCGTAGGTGAGACATCTGCGTCCTCGGTACGTTGCGACGAGGGTCGGGCGCTCGGCCCGACTCCCCTTTGCGGCGTGGTTGCGGCATCGCCGTGCCGGCCGACAGGTCGCGACGTCAGCCCTGCGTCGTGATCACTGCGTTGCCCGACGGCCACTCACGGTAGTCGGCAACGCATCACGTGCGGTGGGCAGTTGACAAAGTCTGCGGGGCAGCGTCCCGCTCTGGTATGACACCTCGCACGCAGGTCCGATTCGTCTCGCACGCAGGGACGGTTCCGGTACCGCCGCCGCGCCCCGCACTCCTGCTGTAATGGCGCCATGCACCTCAACCCTTACGGCGAGGACGCCGTGAACCTGGCCGCCGCGCTGGCCAACCACCGTCCGCGCAGCGCCGAGGAGCTCGCGGACCGGTGCCGCGCCGCCGGACTGACGCTGGAGCGCCCTGTCGTACGCGACGACTTGCTGCGCACCCAGGACACCCTGGACGCCTGGGAGAAGGTCGTCGACGCCACCGCCGAGCACGAGCGGGCCGCACTGGTCAACGCCATGCTGGCCGGGGCCGCCGCCCATCCGCGGCTGACCGACCACGCGGACAGCGGCTGGCACCTGCACTACCGCGAGGAGCGGCAGCCGCTCGGCGCCCTGCTGTCCTCACTGATCGCGGTGGGCACCGCGCTGCATCTGGCGGGGCGGGGCATGCACCGGCTGCGGCGGTGCGCCGTGACGGAGTGCGTCACGATCTTCGCCGACACCTCGCGCACGGGGCGGCAGCGCTACTGCTCCCAGCGCTGTGCCAACCGCGACGCGGTACGCAGACACCGCGCACGCGCGGCGTGAGCCGCAGGACCGCAGGACCGCAGGACAACGTAAGCCGAAGCCGCGCTATCCGACCGGCGCCGCCTCGGGCTCACCGGTGCCAGACGGGCGCGTCCCGGCCGCCCCGCCGCCGTCCGCCGCGGCCGGCTCCGGCCAGCCGCCTTCCGGCGTGCGCGCGACGCCGCGCCACCAGGGCGCTTCGGGCACGGACCGCGCACCGGGCTCGAAGGGTTCGCCGGGGCAGGGCAGCGCGAGGGCGACGCCCTGGCGGCGCGCCGCGGCCATGGTGCCCTCGCCCGGCTCCGACCAGGCGTGCGGGGCGAGGTTGAAGGTCCCCCAGTGGATCGGCAGGAGCACGCCCCGCGGCTGTCCGCCCTGGAGGTCCAGGTGGGCCCGCACGCCTTCCTCGGGCGTCATGTGGATGTCGGGCCAGAAGTCGCTGTAGGCGCCGATCTGGATCATCGTGGCGTCGAAAGGACCGTGCTCGGCGCCGATCTCCCGGAAGCCGTCGAAGTAGCCCGTGTCACCGCTGTGGTACACGCGGTGCTCCGACCCGGCCACCACCCAGGACGCCCAGAGCGTGTGCTGCTGGTTTCGCAGGCCACGGCCGCAGAAGTGCCGGGCGGGGGTGGCCGTGAGGGTCAGCCCCGCCACCTTCGCCGACTCGTGCCAGTCCAGCTCGCGGAGCCGGTCGGCCGGCACGCCCCACCGCTCCAGATGGGCGCCGACGCCGAGCGGCACCGCGAACACCGTGTCCGTGCCGGTGAGGGCCTTGATCGTGGGCATGTCCAGGTGGTCGTAGTGGTCGTGCGAGATCACCACGACGTCGACCGGGCCGAGCGCCTCCAGCGGCACCGGCACCGGGTGCAGCCGCTTGGGCCCGGCGAAGGAGAACGGCGAACACCGTTCGCCCCACACCGGGTCGAAGAGGACCCGCTGCCCGTCGATCTCGACCAGGACACTGGAGTGCCCCATCCAGGTGACCCGCAGGCCGTCGACCGGCGGCTTGGCGAGGTCGGCAAGGGTCGTGGCGTGCACCGGGACCGTACCGGCGGGCCCGCGGCGTACGCGCTCCTCCTTGCGGAAGTAGATCTTGGCGAACTCCAGGGACGAACCGGTCGGCCGGGTGCGTGCCCCCACGGGGTTCTGGAAGGACCCCTCGGCCACCGAGAAATTCGGCGACCTGCGGATTCGAGCCAGCCGGGCACCCGCGGGATCCGCTCCGAAAGGCGCGGACCGCAGCGAGCGCAGCCCGGGGAACAGGGACCGGGACACGGGACCTCCTGAGGGGGGTGAATGGGCCTCCCCATTATGTCCACCGGCTCCGGCTGAGTCCTGCGGGGCAGGGGAGACGGCCCCCCACGGTCATCGGAGCTCGTACACCGCCGTCACCGAGACCTCGTCCTGGATCCGTCCCGGCGCGACCGGCACCCCCTCCTTCGAGAAGGAGGCCACCGGGACCGGCACCGGCCCCGGCCGCCCGCCATCGCTCTCCTCCAGCGAGACCAGGCGGCCGAGACGGCGGCCGCTGAGCCCGGCGTACTGCGCGGCCTTCTCCCTGACGTCCTGGTACGCGGACTTGCGGGCCTTGGCTCGCAGCGCCTGCGGGTCCTTGACGTCGAAGGCCACCGAGTGGATGCGGCTCGCGTCGCCGGGCGCGTCCACGACCGCCTGGACCACGGCGCCGGTCTTCTTGATGTCACGGATGGTGAGGGAGAACATCTGCGTGGCCTGGTAGCCGATCAGCTGGTCGCCCTCACCCCTGGTCAGGCGCCCGCCGGCCTCGTACGGGTTCGGCTCGCCGGCCTGGTCCCGGTACACCGCGGTCAGCGACAGGTTCTCCGTCCTGATGTCGCGCTCGGCGACCCCCGCGGCGCGCACGGCGGACAGCAGCGCCTCGGCCGCGGCGTTCTGCTCGGTGAGCGCCTTCTCCGCGGTCGGCCGGGTGACCTCGATGCCCGCGGTGAGCACGGCCATGTCGGGTGCGGCCGATGCGCTGCCCGCCCCCGTCACGGTCACCGTCGCGGGCGCGGGGGCGACGACGGCGGCCGGGCCCGCGGCGGGGGCGGCCTGGGCGGCGGCGGGGGCGCCCGGCAGCCCGAGAGCGGCGAGCCCCAGGGCGAGAGCACTGACGGAACGTACGGAACGTACTGAGCGCATGACGAGAGGGTTCCTTCCGGCTGCCCGTCCCTGCGGAGGACGGTTCGCCGTCATCCCAGCACCGGCGCGCCCGCTCGCCCCCGCGCCACTCCCGCCCTGTCACCTCACCGGCCGACTCCCCTTACGATGGCGGGCGTTCGCCCCACTATGCCGTCCAGCCACCTCGACAGAGCGGAGTGACCGGTTGCCAAGGCCGACGAGTTACGAGAGTGCCCACCGCGAGAGCCTCCTGGACCCGACGGCCTTCTGGGGCCGCGCGGCCGAGGCCGTCGACTGGTACGTGCCGCCGGCCGCGGTCCTGGACGCCGACGCGCCGTCCACGCCCCGGTGGTTCGCGGGCGGCGAACTGAACACCTGTCACAACGCCCTGGACCGGCACGTCCTGGCGGGCCACGGCGACCGCACGGCACTGATCCACGACAGCCCCGTCACCGGCACGGTCCGCAGCTACACCTACCGCGGACTGCTCGACGAGGTCGCCCGCACCGCCGGGATGCTCACCGAACTCGGCGTCGGCAAGGGCGACACCGTCGTCCTGTATCTGCCGATGGTGCCCGAGGCGGCCGTCGCGATGCTGGCGTGCGCGCGCATCGGCGCCGTGCACTCCGTGGTGTTCGGGGGCTTCGCGCCGCCCGAGCTCGCGGCCCGCATCGACCACGCGCGCCCCAAGGTGGTGCTCTCGGCGTCCTGCGGCATCGAGGTGGACCGCGTCATCGCGTACAAGCCGCTCCTGGACGCCGCCCTGGACCGGTGCGCGCACCGCCCGGACGCCTGCGTGATCCTCCAGCGGCCGCAGGCACAGGCCGAGTTGCGCGCGGGCCGGGACCTCGACTGGGCGGCCGCGGTCCGCTCGGCACCCGCCGCCGACTGCGTGCCGGTGGCCGCCACGGACCCGCTCTACATCCTCTACACCTCCGGCACGACGGGCTCCCCCAAGGGCGTCGTCCGCGACAACGGCGGCCACGCCGTGGCGCTGCGCTGGAGCATGGAGCACATCTACGACGCCCGGCCCGGCGAGGTCTTCTGGACGGCGTCCGACGTGGGCTGGGTCGTCGGCCACTCGTACATCGTCTACGCGCCGCTGCTCGCCGGCTGCACCACGCTCCTGTACGAGGGCAAGCCGGTCGGCACGCCGGACGCGGGGGCGTTCTGGCGGGTCGTCGCGGAGCACGGGGTGCGCACCCTGTTCACCGCGCCGACGGCGATCCGCGCCATCAAACGGGACGACCCGAAGGGGGCGCACCTCGCCGAGCACGACGTGTCGTCGCTGCGCGCCCTGTTCCTGGCGGGCGAGCGCCTGGACCCCGACACCTACCACTGGGCGCGCGAGCTCCTGGACATCCCCGTCGTCGACCACTGGTGGCAGACCGAGACGGGCTGGCCGATCGTCGCCAACCCGCTGGGCATCGAGGCACTGCCCGCCAAGTCCGGCTCGCCCGGCAAGCCGATGCCCGGCTGGGACCTGCGCGTCCTGGACGAGGCGGGCGAGCCGTGCCCGCCCGGCACGGACGGCACCCTGGCCCTGCGCCTGCCGCTCCCGCCGGGCAGCCTCACCACGCTCTACCGCGACGACGAGCGGTTCGCCGCCACCTACCTGAGCCGCTACCACGGGCACTATCTGACGGGCGACGGCGGCCATTTCGACGAGGACGGCCACGTCTTCGTGATGGGGCGCCTCGACGACGTCATCAACGTCGCGGGGCACCGGCTGTCCACCGGCGCCATGGAGGAGGTGCTCGCCGACCACCCGGACGTGGCGGAGTGCGCGGTGGTGGGGGTCGCGGACGAGCTCAAGGGCGAACTGCCGCTCGGCCTCGTCGTGCTGCGCCAGGGCGTGGACCGGCCGGCCGCCGAGGTCGAGGCCGAGCTGCGCACCCTGGTGCGGTCCCGCATCGGCGCCGTCGCCACACCGCGCCGCGTGGTGGCCGTGCCGCGGCTGCCCAAGACCCGCTCCGGCAAGATCCTGCGCGGCACGGTCCGGGCGATCGCCGACGGCCGGGACTACACCGCGCCCGCGACGATCGAGGACATCGGCGTCCTCGACGAGATCACCGAGTCGCTGAGGGCGGGCGACCGGTGACCACCGTGGAGCCGCCCGGGGTGGAGCTCTCGGCGCGGGGGGTCGAACTGGTGCTGCCGGGCGGCGCGGTGGCGCTGTCCGGGATCGACGTGCCGACGGTCGGCCCCGGGCGCGTGCTCGGCGTCGCGGGCGGCAGCGGCGCGGGAAAGACGCTGCTCCTGGAGGTGCTGGCCGGGCTGCGGGTGCCGCGCGGCGGGCGGGTCTCGGTCCGGGCCCCGGCGGGCGTCGGCAGCGCGGAGACACCGCGGCAGGCGCTGCGGTACGGGTTCGTGCCGCAGGACGACATCGTGCACCGCGCGCTGCCGCTGCGGACCGCTCTGGAGTACGCGGCCCGGCTGCGCGGCACCGATCCCGGCGATGTACCGCTCGTGCTGGAGGAGTTGGGGCTCGCCGAGGCGGCCGGGCAGCCCGTGCGGACGCTCAGTGGAGGGCAGCGCAAGCGGGCGAGCATCGCGATCGAGCTGCTCTCCCGTCCGCGGCTCCTGTTCCTCGACGAACCGACGTCCGGACTCGATCCGCTCGCCGGGGCGCAGCTGGCGCGGTACCTCGTCCGGCTGGCGGCGAGCGGCGTCACCGTCGTGTTCACCACGCACACGCCCGCCGATCTGCACCACTGCGACCAGGTGCTGTTCATCGCGCCGAACGGCAGACCCGGCCCCTCGGGCACCCCGGCCGAGTTGCTGCGGCTGTCGCCCGACGGGACGTTCGAGGCCCTGTACTCCGTGGAGGCGCCGGTAGCGGACGGTGGGTCGCCACCCCGGGACGAACCGCGGGCGCCCGCCGCACGCCCCCGCTTCTCCCCCGCGACCGGCCGACTGCGCCAGTGGGCCGTCCTGACCGGCCGCGATCTGCGGCTCCTGCGGCACGACCGGCTGACCGCCGCCATCACCATCGGGTCGCCGCTCGTCATCATCGCGATGTTCGCGCTGCTGTTCCGCCCGGGCGTCTTCGACCCCGGCCACCCGGCACCGGCCGCCTCCGCGATGGTGCTGTTCTGGATCGCGTTCGGCGCGTTCTTCTTCGGGCTCGCCTATGGACTCCCGGCGATCTGCGGTGAGTTGGCGGTCGTGCGCCGGGAGCGCAGAACCGTGCTGCGCCTCTGGCCCTATCTGCTGGCCAAGCTCACCGTCCTCGGGCCGGTGCTGCTCCTCGCGGACGCGCTGCTGCTCGTGGTGCTGCGGGCGCTGGACCGGCTGCCGAGCGCCGGCCTGTCGGTGCACGCCTCCCTGTTCGCGACGACGGCGCTGGCGTCGTTCGCCGCGCTCGCGCTCGGCCTGTGCTGCTCCGCCCTCGTCTCCGAACCGAGCCAGGCCGCGCTGGTGCTCCCGCTGCTGTGCTTCCCGCAGGTGCTGTTCTCCGGGGCGTTCGTGCCGGTGCCGAACATGGCGGCGGGCGGGCGCTGGATCAGCGTCGCGATGACCAACAGGTGGGCGTTCGAGGCGCTCGGCTCCGGGGCCGATCTGGAGGGGCTGTGGCGGGGTGGCGGTCCGGAGGGCAGGACGCTGCTCGACTCGTACGGGGACAGCTTCGGGAGCCCGGCGTGGGTGGGCTGGGTGATCCTCGCCGGGTGCGCCGTCGCACTGCTCGTCGTGGCCTGGCTGGTGCTGCGGCGGCGCTGTCCGACGTCGGCGCACCGGCTCAGCACGTCAGACGGGGGGCCAGTTCACCCCTGACCGGGGTGGCGGCGGCGAAGGTCTCGTACAGGAACTCCAGGAACCGGTCGATGTCCGCCGTGACGTTGGCGATGCCGGGTGAGACGCGGACCGCGCCGCCGGACGGCAGTCCGAGTCGCCGGATGTACCCGTCGATGGTCTCGGCGCGCCACCGTCCCGTGCCGGTGCGCCGCAGCAGGCGCGGCGCGATGGTGAAGGCCTCTTCGCCCGCGCCCGGATTGCAGAAGCAGCCCGTGCGGACGGAGATGCCGGCCGCGGCGCACTCGCGGGCCACGATCCGCTCGTCGACGACCCGGCCCCCGGCGTCCAGGACGTTCAGGGCGACCGTCCCGCCGCGTCCTTCGGTGCCGCGCGGGCCGTAGACGCGCACGAGCGGTCGGCCGCCCGGGTGCCGGAGTCCGGACAGCCCCTTCAGCAGGCGCCCGGTCAGGCGGCTCACGTGTGCGGCCACGGCGTCGGCGCCCACCTTCTCGTACCAGTCGAGTCCGGTGGCTATCTGCGGGACGGCGTGGAAGTCGGGGGTGCCGTCCTCGAAGGCGGCGGGCGCCTGCGCCATGCGGTGCCAGCGCGCCCGGGCGCTGACCACCTGGATGGTGCCGCCCGCGAACCAGGGGCGGCGCAGTCCGGCGAGCGCCTCGCGCCGGGCCACGAGGCTGCCCACACCGGACGGATAGCCGAAGACCTTGTACCAGCTCGCGACCACGAAGTCGGCGGGCACCCGGCGTAAGGACAGCTTCCCGGTCGGCAGGTACGCCGCCGCGTCGAGGAGCGTGTGCCAGCCGGCCGCCCGCGCCCGCGCCACCCACTCCAGCGGATGCCGGACGCCGCTGAAGTTGCTCTGCGCCGGATAGCAGAACAGCCCGCGGTGGCGTCCGGTGAGCGCCCGGCGCAGCGCCGCCGCGGAGACCCGCAGCTCGTCGCCGGCGAACGGCACGAGGCCCACCTTCGCGCGTGCGGCCCGCGCGAACTCCCGTACTCCGTTGACGGAGTTGTGGTTGTCCTGGGTGAGCAGCAGGGATCCCGAGCGCCGGTGGAACGGATAGGCCTCGGCGACCAGCTTGACGGCCTGCGAGGCGTTCGCCGTGAACACCACCGTGTACTCGGCCGGATCGGCGTCCAGGAACCGCAGGACCCGGAGCCTGGCCTCCTCGACCAGCTCGGTCGACGCGATGGACGCGGGGCTCTCGGTGTGCGGGTTGCCGAAGGCCCGGCCGCCGAGCCGCGTGGCCTGCGCCTGCACGAGGCCGCGGGGCACCGGTGCGGCGCCGGTGTGGTCCAGATAGATCTGCCGTGTCTCGTCGAGGTATCCGAAGTCCTCCGCCCGCAGCCGTGCGAAGACGGCCTCGCCCGTTCCGTTCTCCTTCACGCCACCCCCGTTCCGCACGCGCGACGCCATGCAGCGCGTACGCCTGTCCCCTGCATCTGTCCGCAGCGTCTGCCATCCGTCCCCGCCTGTCCAGACCGCCCCGGACGGGCGAGGGTTGTGGGCACGACTGCGCTTCCGTGGGCCATGGACGGAGCACATCACGCGGATGCGGATCCCGCGCGGCGGCCGAGCGGCCCGGACACGCCGAAGGCGCCCCGGGAAGGGCGCCTTTGCTGTGCACAGAGCCGCCCGTCGGGCGGTTCGTCGGCTCAGGGAGCGATCTGCATCTTGAGGGCGTCGAGGTTGCGGAATCCCTTCGCCTCCACGTGGTCCCCCGAGCTCTCGCCCCGGATGCGCCGTCCGATCCACGGCACCAGGTACTCGCGCGCCCAGTGGATGTCGTCGCGGCGCACCTCCAGCGTGCCGCGCGGCGGCAGCGGCGGCCACGCCTGGTCGGGGTCGGCGGGCACGTCGAGCCCGAGGACCTGACCGGCGCGCAGCGCCACGCGCGTGTGTCCCTCGGCGGAGAGGTGCAGCCGGTCGCCGTCCCACGCCCGGCGGTCCTGGACGGTCCTGAGGGACCACAGGTCGAGGACGGGGCAGCCGTACCGGTCCGCGATGGCACGGACGTGCATGTTGTACGTGGCGATCTTGCCGCGCAGGTGCTTGAGCAGCGCCACGCCACGGGTGTCGAAGCCGGTGGTCACCATGACGGTGCCGACCGCCGACGAGAGGTCGGCGACGGCGCGCTCGAACCGCTCGGCGACCTCGTCGGGGTCGGTGCCGGGCCGGATGATGTCGTTGCCCCCGGCGCAGAACGTCACCAGGTCGGGGGCGAGCTCCTTGGCGCGCGGCAGCTGGTCCTCGACGATCTGGTCGAGGAGCTTGCCGCGGACGGCGAGGTTGGCGTACCGGAAGGTGTGCTCGGGCACCCGGTCGTCCAGCAGGACCGCGAGGCGGTCGGCCCAGCCGACGAAGGTGCCGTCGGGGCCCGGGTCGCCCACGCCTTCGGTGAAGCTGTCGCCGACCGCTGCGTAGGAGTTGATTACGCCGTTGTTGATGGGGTGATTGATGAAGGTTGTCGACTCTGCGCTCACGAAGTCACATCCTTCACCTCCCTAAGTGACCTACGCCACCGTAGGGAGGGGTTGACGGGGCGTGAGATAAGCCACCGGTCAAGATTCACCCAATTTCGGAATAAGTGTCAGCACTCCACGACGCCCGGTTCGGCCAGGTCAGCACCCCTCCCCGGTTGACATGCAGCCATTCGGCTGCCAATCATGGAGATGCAGCCATTCAGCTGCATTACTGGGGGTGACGCGTGATGGACGCGGCGTTCAAGGCGCTGGCCGACCCGAGTCGGCGGCAGCTGCTCGACCGGTTGCGGGACCGCAACGGACAGACCCTGCGGGAGCTGTGCGCGAGCCTCGACATGGCCCGGCAGTCGGTGAGCAAGCACCTGGCCGTGCTGGAGGCCGCCGAACTGGTGACCACGGTGCGCCGGGGGCGGGAGAAGCTGCACTACCTGAACGCCGCTCCGATCAACGCCATCGCCGAACGATGGATCAGCCGGTTCGACCGCGACCGGGCCAACGCCCTCGCGGACCTGAAGACAGCATTGGAGCAGGAGCCCATGAGTACCGAGAGCACCGACAGCAGCACCTTCGTGTACACGACGTACATCCGCACCACCCCGGAGCGGCTCTGGCAGGCCCTGACCGACCCGGCCTTCACCCGCCGGTACTGGGGTGTGAGCTTCGGCACCGACTGGGCTCCCGGGTCCCCGATGACCTGGACCGAGACGGGCGCCACGACCGAGGACCCCGAGCAGGTCGTCCTCGTCCACGAACCGCACCGCAAGCTGGCGTACACCTGGCACACCTTCAGTCCGCAGTGGGCCGAGGCGAACGGCATCAGCGAGGAGCTGCGCGCGCGGCTCGCGGCCGAGCGCCGTTCGCGGGTCACCTTCGACCTCGAAGCCGAGGGCGACCAGGTGAAGCTGACGGTCACCCACGAATTCGACCGGACGGGCACGCTGCAGTCGATGTGCAGCCAGGGCTGGCCTGCGATCCTCTCCAGCCTCAAGACCCTCCTGGAGACCGGTGAGCCCCTCGCCTGACGCCGTTCCCCGGCCTGGTGAGCGGGCCGGACGGTGCCCGCGGAGGGTTGATTGCCCCAGGAAGCCATGTCGTATCGTCAAAGACGCATCCACCGGCGAGCCGCGCCGGCCGCAGAGCCCGAGGAGAGCCCGTGACGCAGCAGTTCCCGCCGGCAGAGCTGTCGGAGCCCGAGCTTGCCGGAGTGCGCAATTTCCGCGACGTGGGCGGGCTGCCGACGGTGGACGGCCGCCGCGTCCGCCCGGGCCGGCTCTTCCGCAGCGGGCACCTGGCGCACGCCACCGCCTCGGACGCCGCGTTCCTCTCCTCGCTGGGCCTGCACACGGTCTTCGACTTCCGCAACGAGGCCGATCAGCGCCTGGAGGGGCCGGACATCGAGCTGCCGGGCGTGCGCAACGTGAATCTGCCGCTGACCGACCCGGCCGACGGCGCGGAGTTCTGGAAGATGGTGCGCGACGGCGACCTCGACCAGCTGCGCTCGATCCTCTCCGGCGGCCGGGGCGCCGACCGGATGGCGGTCGCGTACCGCACGATCATCAAGGAGCGCACCGCCGAGCACAGCAAGGTGCTGCACGCGCTCGCCGAGGACAGCGTGCCCGCCCTCATGCACTGCGCCGCGGGCAAGGACCGCGCGGGCCTTTCCATAGCCGTCACGCTCCTCGCCGTCGGCGTGGAGCGTGACGCCATCGAGGCGGACTACCTCGAATCGAACGTGAAGCACCGCCGCTACAAGGTGCACCGCTCGGACAGCTCCCCGAACGCGATGTCGCCCGAGGTCATGGAGCTCCTCGACCCGCTCTTCGACGCCCGCGCCGAGTACCTGGCGGCGGCGTACGAGACGATCGAGGAGACCTGGGGCGACGTGGACACCTACCTGTCCACGGGTCTGAAGGTCAGCGCCGAGACCCGCGAGCGGCTGCGCGAGCGCCTCCTCGACTGAGCGGCGGCTACTGGCTGTTCGCGCCCAGCTCGAACAGCAGGTACAGGAAGGCCGCGAAGAGGTGGCCCACCGCCACATAGATGATCAGGCGGACCCAGAGCCCACGGGGAAGCTTCTCCTCCATGGTGTTGCGGGCGGGCCGCTCCGGCCGCACAGGTCCCTGCTGTTCCGGTTCCGTCATGTCGGGTCTCCCTGGGTGGGGCCACCGAGGCACAGCGCGGTGGCGGGGCTCTGCAGCAGCGTGTGGACGAAGAGGAGATCGGCACCGCCCCGGTCGGCGGCGGCGATCCGGTGCGGGGTCAGCGAGTCGAAGTGCGCGCTGTCGCCCGGCGCGAGGGTGTGCGCGGTGTCCCCCAGGTGCAGCCGCAGCCGCCCCTTCAGGACGTACAGCCACTCCTCGCCGGGATGGACGCGCACGATGTCGCCCTGCGCCCCGTGCGGCACGTGCACGCGCAGCGCCTGCATGCCGCGGCCCGGGGCGCCCGCCTGCCAGTAGGTCCAGCCGCCCGCCGCGGTCGGCTCCATGTCCGGGGCGCGGACGACCGCGTCCCGGCCGGCGACGGTCTCGCCCAGCAGCTCCGAGACCGTCGTACCGTAGACGCGTGCCAGCGTGAGCAGCATCGGCAGCGAAGGCTGGCGCTGCCCGGTCTCCAGGCGGGACAGATGGGCGGGCGAGAGCCCGGCGGTGCGGGCCGCGGCCTCCAGCGTGAGTGAGGCGCGGCGGCGCAGTTCACGCAGCTGGGGCGCCACGGCGGGGAGCGCGTCGGCCGCCTGGGGCGGCTCGGCGGGCTCCTTGGGCTCGGCAGGGCTCATACCCTGATTCAGCCAGAGCCTTGCCTCCCGGGCAACTTTCTTGCCTGGGAGGCAAAAGAGGCCCTACCGGTTCGCGACCGCCTGCTTCACCAGCGTCCTGCCGAAGTCCCACATCAGACCGCCGCCACTGTGCGCGTCGTCCATCACGGCGGTGAAGGCGGCCACGAAGCGGTCCACCTCCCGCTCCCCCACGGTCAGCGGCGGGATCAGCTTGATGACCTCCAGGTGGTCCCCGGACACCTGGGTGAGGATGCGGTGCTTCTGCAGCAGCGGTACGACGACCATCTGCGCGAACAGACCCTTGCGGGCGGCCTGCAGCATCGTCCAGCGGCCGCGCAGCTTGAGCGACTTGGGCCGCCCGAACTCGATGCCGATCATCAGCCCGCGGCCGCGCACCTCGCTCAGCAGCTCGTAGCGGTCGACGAGGGCGGCGAGCCGTGACCTGAGGAGTTCGCCGGTGACCCGGGCGTTCTCGACGACCTTCTCGTCCTCCATCACGGACAGGACGGCGAGCCCGGCCGCCATCGCCTGCGCGTTGGAACCGAAGCTCGCCGAGTGCACGAGCACCCGGTCCATCGACGAGTAGACCTTCTTGAAGATCCAGTCCTTGCCCAGCGTGGCGCCGACCGGCACATAGCCGCCCGACAGCGCCTTGGCGACGCAGACCAGGTCGGGCTCGACGCCCTCCTCGTGCTGGTAGGCGTAGAAGTCGCCGGTCCTGCCGAGGCCGGTCTGCACCTCGTCGGCGATCAGCAGCGCCTTGTGCCGGTGCAGCAGCTCCTGGGCCGCGCGCAGGTATCCGGGCGGCGGCTCGTGCACGCCCTTGCCCTGGATCGGCTCGACGATCAGCCCGGCGACGTCGCCCTTGGCCAGCTCCTTGCGCAGCGCGTCCAGGTCGCCGAGCGGCACCGCGGTGTCGGGCAGCAGCGGCGCGAAGCCGTCCCGGAAGCCGTCCTCGCCGTTGACGGAGAGGGATCCCGTGGTCAGCCCGTGGAAGGCGTGGGCGCAGTAGAGCACCCGCGGCTTCCCGGTGGCGTACCGCGCGAACTTCAGCGCCGTCTCGACCGCTTCCGTGCCGCTGTTGCCGAAGAAGACCCGTTCCAAGTGCGGGCTGTGCTTCAGCAGTTGCTCGGCGAGCAGGCCGGGCAGCGGCTGGCAGTCGAAGCGGGTGAGGTCGGCGAGCGAGGCGTCGAGGACGTCGTGCAGCGCCTTGCGTACGACGGGGTGGTGCCGACCGAGCCCCATCACACCGAAGCCCGCGAGCATGTCGAGGTAGTCGTTGCCCTCGGCGTCCCAGAAGTACGCGCCCTCGGCCCGTTCGTAGACCTTGTCGAAGCCGATGGTGTGCAGCATGCGCGGCAGTTGGTGGTTGAGGTGCCGGGCGTACAGTTCGTACCGTTCCGCGCCCCGCTCGGCGAGGAGTCTGCCGAGGTCGAACTCCTTGGCGCCCGTGGTGTCGAACTCCTTGGTCATACGCTGTACTCCTTGCCTGAACCCTGCTGGTCCGCGCCCTCCTTGGCGGTCAGCGCGGCGCTGATCCGGCCGGCGACCTCGACGGGGGTGAGCCCCAGATCGGCGAGGACCTCGCCCCGCTTGGCGTGCGCGAGGAACTGCTCGGGGATGCCGAACCGCCGGACGGGTACGTCCACTTCGGCCTCGCCCAGCGCGAGCGCGACCGCCGCGCCGACCCCGGCGGAGCGGCTGTTGTCCTCGACGACGGCGACGAGGCGATGACGTGCGGCGAGCCCGGGCAGCTCGGCGTCGACGGGCTTGACCCAGCGCGGGTCGACGACGGTGCAGCGCAGACCGCGCTCCCGGAGCAGCTCGGCGGCCTGCAGACAGGTCGGCGCCATCACCCCGACCGCGACGAGCAGCACCTCCGCGTCCGGCTCCTGGAGCAGCACGTCCATGCCGCCGAGCCGGTCCACGGCGGGAATCGCGGGCCCCACCGACTCCTTGGGGAACCGCAGGAGCGTCGGCGCGTCGTCGACGGCGACGGCTTCGCGCAGCTGCGCCCGCAGCTGGTCGGCGTCGCGCGGCGCGGCGATCCGCAGCCCCGGCACCACCTGGAGGATCGACATGTCCCACATGCCGTTGTGCGAGGCGCCGTCGACGCCGGTGACCCCGGCCCGGTCGAGCACGAAGGTCACCCCGCACCGGTGCAGCGCCACGTCCATCAGGAGCTGGTCGAAGGCGCGGTTGAGGAAGGTGGCGTACACCGCGACGACCGGGTGCAGGCCGCCCGTCGCGAGCCCGGCGGCCGACACCGCGGCGTGCTGCTCGGCGATGCCGACGTCCCAGATCCGGTCGGGGTAGGCCTCCGCGAACTTCGTCAGGCCGACGGGGCCCAGCATGGCCGCGGTGATGGCGACGACGTCGTCGCGCTCGGCGCCGATGCGGACGATCTCGTCGCCGAACACGGAGGTCCAGGAGGGGCCGTTGGACGGCGCGAGCGGCTCGCAGGTGAGCGGGTCCATGACGCCCACGGTGTGGAAGCGGTCCGCCTCGTCGGCGAGTGCGGGTTCGTAGCCGCGGCCCTTCTCGGTCAGGCAGTGGATGAGCACGGGGCCGTGGAAGCGTTTCGCGCGTCGCAGTGCCGACTCGACGGCTCCGATGTCGTGTCCGTCGATCGGTCCGACGTACTTGAGCCCCAGGTCCTCGAACATCCCCTGCGGCGCGAAGGCGTCCTTGAACCCCTTCTTGGCGCCGTGCAGCGACTCGTACAGCGTCTGTCCGACCACGGGGGTGCGCTGGAGGATGTCCTTGCCCCAGGCGAGCACGCGCTCGTAGCCGTCGGTAGTGCGCAGGGTGGCGAGGTGGTTGGCGAGGCCGCCGATGGTCGGGGCGTACGAGCGTTCGTTGTCGTTGACGACGATGATCAGCGGCCGGTTCTTCGCGGCCGCGATGTTGTTGAGCGCCTCCCAGGCCATGCCGCCGGTGAGGGCGCCGTCCCCGATGACGGCGACCACGTGACCCCGTTCGCCGAGCACCTGGCGCGCCTTGGCCAGGCCGTCGGCCCAGCCGAGCGCGGTCGAGGCGTGGCTGTTCTCGACGATGTCGTGCTCGGACTCCTCGCGCGAGGGGTAGCCCGACAGGCCGCCCTTGCCGCGGAGCTTGGAGAAGTCCTGCCGCCCGGTGAGCAGTTTGTGCACATAGCTCTGGTGGCCGGTGTCCCACACGAGCCGGTCGACCGGCGACTCGAAGACCCGGTGCAGGGCGATGGAGAGCTCCACCACCCCCAGGTTCGGCCCGAGGTGGCCGCCGGTCCTGGCGACCGCGTGCACCAGGAACTCCCTGATCTCCCCTGCCAGTTCGTCGAGCTCGGCCCCGGAAAGTCCCTTCAGGTCCCGTGGCCCCCGGATGGTGTCGAGAATGGTCATGCTCGATCCCCCTCTCTGGTTGTTCTCAGCTCACGGTGACGTCGGGCGCCCCCGACGGGACGCCGTCGTCCGCCATCTGAGCGGCGATCTTCATGGCCTCCTCGATGAGGGTCTCCACGATCCTGGCCTCGGGGACGGTCTTGATGACCTCGCCCTTGACGAAGATCTGGCCCTTGCCGTTGCCGGAGGCGACGCCGAGGTCGGCCTCGCGGGCCTCGCCGGGACCGTTGACGACACACCCCATGACGGCGACGCGCAGCGGCACCTCCATGCCGTCGAGCCCGGCGGTGACCTCTTCGGCGAGCTTGTAGACGTCGACCTGGGCGCGGCCGCAGGACGGGCAGGAGACGATCTCCAGGCGGCGCTGGCGGAGGTTCAGCGACTCCAGGATCTGGATGCCTACCTTGACCTCCTCCGCGGGCGGCGCGGAGAGGGAGACGCGGATCGTGTCGCCGATGCCCTCGGAGAGCAGGGCGCCGAAGGCCACGGCCGACTTGATCGTGCCCTGGAAGGCGGGCCCGGCCTCGGTCACGCCGAGGTGCAGGGGGTAGTCGCACTGGGCCGCGAGCTGGCGGTAGGCGTTGACCATGACCACCGGGTCGTTGTGCTTGACCGAGATCTTGATGTCGCGGAAGTCGTGCTCCTCGAAGAGGGACGCCTCCCAGAGGGCGGACTCGACGAGTGCCTCGGGGGTCGCCTTGCCGTACTTGGCGAGCAGCCGTCTGTCCAGGGAGCCGGCGTTGACGCCGATGCGGATCGGCGTGCCGGTCCGCGAGGCCGCCAGCGCGATGTCGCGCACCTTGTCGTCGAACTGCTTGATGTTGCCCGGGTTGACCCGGACCGCGGCGCAGCCCGCGTCGATCGCCGCGAACACGTACTTCGGCTGGAAGTGGATGTCGGCGATCACCGGGATCTGCGACTTGCGCGCGATCGTGGCGAGCGCGTCCGCGTCGTCCTGCGTGGGGCACGCCACCCGCACGATCTGGCAGCCCGAAGCCGTCAGCTCCGCGATCTGCTGCAGCGTGGCCCCGATGTCGGACGTGCGCGTCGTCGTCATCGACTGCACCGAGACCGGCGCACCGCCCCCCACGGCCACCGGCCCGACCTCTATGCGCCGCGAGAGGCGGCGCTCGGAGATCGGCCGGACCGGCAGCTCCGGGAGGCCCAGGGAAACGGGCTCTCCTGGGGTCATGACGTCACCCGCGGTTTCCGGAGACCGTCTCGCGGGCCGCACGGATGGACTCCTTGAGGGACCCCATGGTGGCGAGGACGGCGGTCGGCTCGTAGCCGCAGTGCGCCATGCAGTTGGCGCAGCGCGGGTCCTTGCCGCGGCCGTACTTGCTCCAGTCGGTCTCCTCGATGAGCTGGCGGTACGTGGGGACGTAACCGTCGCTCATCAGATAGCAGGGGCGCTGCCAGCCGAAGAGCGAGTAGTTGGGGATCGCCCACGCGGTGCACGGGAAGTCCGCCTTGCCCTCCAGGAAGTCCAGGAACAGCGGCGAGTGGTTGAGCCGCCAGCGCAGCCGGTTGCCGCCCGCGAAGGCCTTCTTGAAGAGCTCCCGGGTCTGCTCGACGCCGAGGAAGTGCTCCTGGTCGGGCGCCTTCTCGTAGGCGTAGGCGGGCGACAGCATCATCTCGTCGACCTGCAGGTCGTCATTGAGGAAGTTCAGGACCTCGATGATGGTCTGCGGGGTGTCGGTGTTGAAGAAGGTCGAATTGGTGGTGACCCGGAAGCCGCGCCTCTTGGCTTCCTTGATGGCCGCGACGGCCTCGTCGAAGACGCCTTCCTTCGCGACGGACTCGTCGTGCCGCTCCCGCATGCCGTCGATGTGCACGGCGAACGCGAAGTACGGCGAAGGCGTGAACTTCTCGATCTTCTTGCGCAACAGCATGGCGTTGGTGCAGAGGAAGACGTACTTCTTCCTCGCCACCAACTGCCGCACGATCTCATCGATCTGAGGGTGCATCAGCGGCTCACCACCGGCGATGGACACCATCGGCGCGCCGGACTCCAGAACGGCGCCCACGGCCTGGGCCACCGGCATGCGCTGCTTGAGCACACCGGCCGGATGCTGGATCTTCCCGCAGCCCTCGCACTTCAGGTTGCAGGCGAAGAGCGGCTCCAATTCGACGATCAGCGGAAACTTCTCGCGCTTGCGCAGCTTCTGTTCAAAGAGATACGTAGCGACCTTGATGGACTGACGAAGCGGCATGGCCATCTGGCTCACCTCCGAGGGAGCAGCGAAGAACGGTGCCATTCAAAGAAAGCTGGGAGCACGGCACGAAGAACGCGGAAAGCCGATATTCCACCGCGCACCGTGCCGATGCGGACGAGTTCGTGCTGTGGGGCATCCACGACCACCCGGACGGCCGCAACGGGCCGCTGACCGGTGCGTACGGCACTGTGCAGCGTCGCGGCGGACTCCATGTCCACGGCGATGGCGCCGGTGGCCAGGAGGGTGCCGCGCTCGTGGCCGCGGACGACGTGATCGGAGCCGGTCAGCGGTCCGGTGTGCACGGTGCGGCCGGGCACGGCCCGCACCAGCTCCTCGACCAGCAGCCCGGTTCCCGTGCAGGGCGTGCTGCCGCGCGCGTCCCTGGTCTCCTCGGCGACGACCAGGTCGCCGGGGTGCATACCAGGGGCGAGTCCGGCACAGAAGCCGGTGGCCAGTACGGCCGCGTCGCGCAGGTTTTCCGTTCCGAGCGCACCGGTGACGGCGCGCTCGGCGTTCTGGGGGCCCATGCCGGTGCGCAGCACGGTCATGCCGCCCGGCGCGCCGCTGCGGTCGCCGGTGCGCAGGGCGAGGTGCTCGATGCCGAGCGCGCAGGCGATCAGCAGCGGTGCGGGGCCCGGCCGCGGGGCCGGGTTCCGGTCCATCAGCTGCCCTTGCCGGGGTCGGCGCCGGAGCCGGAGCCGCCCGCGAAGGGGTCTCCGTTGATGTACCTGCCGAGGGCGGTGAGCGGGAACACCTGCCGGTACAGGTGGTAGTTGATGGAGAAGTCCCAGGGGAAGCCGGTGCCGGTGAAGTACGGCTCGTCCCAGGAGCCGTCCTCGCGCTGCGTCTCGACGAGCCAGGCGATGCCGCGCTCCGCCGCCTTGCCCTCGCCCTCGCCCGCCGCCAGCAGGGAGAGCAGCGCCCAGGCGGTCTGCGAGGCGGACGACGTGCCGTGTCCGACCCAGCCCCGGTCGCGGTAGGAGCGCAGGTCCTCGCCCCAGCCGCCGTCGTCGTTCTGCACCGACTCGACCCAGCGCACCGCGCGCCGGATCGCCGGGTGCGAGGCGGGCAGCCCGGCCGTGACCAAAGCGGGCACCACCGACCCCGTGCCGTAGATGTAGTTGACGCCCCAGCGCCCGAACCAGGCGCCGCACTCCTCCTGTTCGGCGAGCAGCCACTCGATGCCGCGCCGGGTGCGCGGGTCGTGGGACTTGCCCTCGACGGCGAGCATCTCCACGACGTGGCCGGTGACGTCGGCGGACGGCGGGTCGATGACCTCGCCGAAGTCGCAGAACGGCAGCCGGTTGGGGAAGGGGCTGGTGTTGTCGACGTCGAAGGCGCCCCAGGCGCCGTTCTTCGACTGCATGCCGAGGTTCCAGCGCACCCCGCGGTCGATGGCGTTCTCCAGGCGCGCCTTGTCGGGGTGCGCGACCCGGCGCAGCGCGAGGGCGACCTCGGCGGTGTCGTCGATGTCGGGGTAGTTGTCGTTGTGGAACTCGAACGCCCAGCCGCCCGGCGCCAGTCGCGGCCTGCGCACCGACCAGTCGCCGGGCCGCACGATCTGCTCGCCGAGCATCCAGTCGGCGGCCTTGACCAACTGCGGGTGGTCCGCGGGCACTCCGGCGTCCGCGAGCGCGATGGTCGCCAGGCAGGTGTCCCAGACGGGCGACTGGCAGGCCTCGATCATCCGGGAGCCGTCCTCGCGCCACACGGCGAACCGGTCGAGCGAGGCGAGTCCGGCCTTCAGGACGGGGTGGTCCAGGTCGTATCCGAGCAGGTGCAGCGCGATGACGGAGTAGACGGCGGGCGGCTGGATCCCGCCCCAGCAGCCGTCGTTCTCCTGCCGCTCGATGATCCAGCGGGCGGCGCTGTTCATCGCGGCCTTGCGCAGCTTGCGCGGCGCGACCTTGTGGTAGACGTGCAGCGCCTTGTCGAGGCGCTGGAAGACGCCGTCCCAACTCGCCACGGGGGCAAGGGGCTTGGCGGGGCTCGGAACGCGCGCGTCGGTGTGCAGCTCGTCCAGGGCGAAGGGCGCGGGACGCACCGGCCGCTTGGCGGACACGACGGTGAGCGGCACTATCGTCTGCCGCGCCCAGCAGCCGAAGTCGTAGATGTTGAGCGGGACCCACTTGGGGAAGTAGATGAGCTCCGGCGGGAGTTCCGGCAGGTCGTCCCACTTCCACCAGCCGAAGAGGGCCAGCCAGATCCGGGTGAAGACCCGGGCCTCGGCGATGCCGCCCCGCTCGCGGATCCACGCGGAGGCCTTCGCCATGTGCGCCTCGTCGGGCCGGTCGCCGGCCAGGCGCAGCGCGACGTACGCCTCGATGGTCGTGGAGAGTTCGCCGGGTCCGCCGAAGAACGTGGCCCAGGTGCCGTCGTCGCGCTGCTCGCCGCGGATGAAGAGGGCGGCGGCGCGCGTGGTGTGCTCGTCCCGGATGCCGAGGAACTGCCGCAGGAGGAGGTCCTCGGCGTCCATGGTCACATTGGTCTCGAGGTCACCCTTCCACCAGCCCTGGGCGTCCTGCCGGGAGAGCAGGAAGTCGGTGGAGCGCCGCATGGCGCGCGCGGCGGCGTCGCGCGGGCCTGTCGCCGTGGCGGTCGCGGCGGTCGTATCGGTCAGGTCGACGGGTTCGGTGGACTGGCTGGCCGAGGCTGCGCGGGGCGTGGCCGCTCCGGTGCTTCCGTCGGTCGTCGCTGTCATGGCTTCCCCTTCGTGCAGTGCGGTGGCTACGTCTGCTGTGGGTCCGCCGTCGGCCGACGCGTCACGCCGGCCGGCGACTGCCTGTGGGTCCGGGGGTCACCCCCCGGATAACCCGGATATCCGCGCGATAGTGATCATCTCTCTCGTACGACGACGAAATCGGCGAGCGCGACGAGCTGCGCCCGGATCCGGTCCGGCATCTGGACGTGGTCCAGGGCCTCGATGGCGATGGCGTGCTGGCGCCTGGCCTCCTTGGCGGTCCACTCGCGGCCGCCCGCCTCTTCGATCAGGGCGGCGCGGGCGGCGAACTCGTCCTCGGAGAAGTTCTCGAAGTCGCTGCTCTTGGAGTCGGCGGTGAGCAGTTCACCGAGCCGCTCCGACGCGGGACCGCCCGCGGCGAGTGCGGCCACCACGGGCAGGGACTTCTTGCGCTGGCGCAGGTCGCTCCACGTCTGCTTGCCGGTGGCCTCCGGGTCGCCCCAGATACCGAGCAGATCGTCCACGGCCTGGAAGGCGAGGCCGAGGTGGTATCCGTACTTCTCCAGCGTGTCGGCGGTGTGGTCGTCCGCGCCGCCGAGGACGGCACCGATGGAGACGGCGCAGGCGAGCAGGGCGCCGGTCTTCTTGCCCTCCATCTCCAGGCACTCCTCGACGGTGACCCGGTCGCGGTGCTCGTAGCTGATGTCCTGTGCCTGGCCGTCGATCAGCGCGCGCGTGGCGGTGATGAGGCGGCGGGTGGCGCGGCCCGCCTCGACGGTACCGAGTTCGAGGAGGACCTCGTTGCCGAGTGCGAAGAGGGCGTCGCCGACGAGGATGGCCTGTGCGGGGCCGTGCACCTTCCACACCGTGTCGCGGTGGCGGCGCTGCTCGTCGCCGTCCATCAGGTCGTCGTGGAGCAGTGAGAAGTTGTGCACGAGCTCGACGGCGACCGCGCCGGGGACCCCGACCTCCGGGGGCGCGCCCGCGGCCTCCGCGGACAGCAGGGCGAGCGCGGGACGCACGGCCTTGCCGCCGTCGCCGTCGGAGGGGTTGCCCTCCGCGTCGATCCATCCGAAGTGGTAGGCGGCCACGGTGTCCATGGGCGGCGCGAGACGGTCCACCGCGGCCCGCAGCACCGGGGTGGCCAGCGTCCTTCCTTGCTCGAGCAGTGAGGTCACGTCCACCGTGTCGGCAGCCGTTTTCTCGGCCGAGGGCACAGTCGGCACAGTTTCTCCTCTTGTTCCGGTGCTGTTTCTCTGGGGACCTGACCCCAGAAGGTCGAGCTTCACGCCGCCGCCTCCTCGAACGCGAAGAGGTGATCACGGGGGCGGTCGAGGGTGGAGAGGGCGGCCTCGGCCGCGCTGATGCCGCTGCGTACGGCGCTCTCCATGGTCGCGGGCCACCCGGTGGCGGTCCACGCGCCCGCGAGGTACAGGCCGCGGGCCTTGGTGCGGGCACCGGGGCGGAGCCTGCCGACACCGGGGGTGGGCGCGAAGGTCGCGGTGCGCTCGCGGGTGACGAAGAAGTCCCGCACCCGGGCGCCGTGCGCGGCGGGCAACAGCCGCTCCAGCTCGGGCAGATAGCGCTCTCGCAGTGCGGCGACGGGCGCGTCGATCTCGTCCTGAGCGATCGACTGCGAGAGCGCCAGATACTGCCCTTCGGTCAGCCCGGAGGCCTCGGTCCGGTCGAAGACCCACTGCACGGGGGTGCCGATCGCGGCGAAGAACGGCCGCTTCAGCACCTTCCTGTCGTACACGACGTGGATGTTCAGGATCGGCGCGGTGTCGATGTCGAGCAGCCGGTCGGGCTGGTCGAGCGCGCCGTCGGGGAGGAGGTCGTGCGTCTCGTGCTGCGGCACGGCGAGCACGACGGTTTCGGCCTCGATGGTTTCGCCGGGAACCTCCACGCGCCAACCACCGTTCTCCGTACGGGAGATGGAGGTGACTCGTGCCTTTAGTTCCGTACGGACTCCCGCTGCGTCGAGCGCCTTGCGGGCCAGTGTGTCGTGCAGATCACCGAGGGGCACCCGGGCCCAGCCGATGTCGGCGGCGCCCGGTTCCGAGAGCAGACCGGTCTTGAACACCATCGCGGCGAGCCCGAGCGAGGCGTCGCCCGCGGCGGCGTTCAGCGTCGCGACGCCCACGAGGTCCCAGAGGGCCTCGATGGCGCGCGCCGACTGACCGTGCCGGGCGAGCCAGCTGCCGAAGTTCTGGCCGTCGAGCACGGGATCGGACGGGTCGAGCCCCTTGAGGGCGAGCGCCGCGCGCCCCACCTTGGCGCGCTCGGCGACCGACAGATGGGGATACGTGGCGAGGCTCGCCGCGAGATGCAGCGGCACGGGGAGCGCGGTGCGCCTGAGGCGTCCGAGCCGGTTGCGGTCGGCGTCGAGGACGGGCACGTCGAGACGTTCCTGCACGGGTGCGAGGTGTGCGCCTTCGATGCGGTCCAGGAACCATCGGTAGGCGGTGCAGCAGCGCAGATAGACGTGCTGGCCGTTGTCCACGGTCAGTTCGCCGCGCTGGAAGGAGAAGGCGAGCCCGCCGAGCCTCGGCCGCCCTTCGAGCAGCGTCACCCGCAGGCCCGCGTCGGCGAGCGCGAGTGCGGTGGTGATACCGGCGAGGCCGCCGCCGACCACTACGGCGGCCGCCCCTGCGGAGCGGCCTTCGGCGTCCTCGATCAGCCCCTCGGGCTGCATGTCTTTGCCCTTCATGCACCCACCCCTTCGGCCGTTGCAGTCTGGGACGCGACCATGGAGCGGAGGGTTGCCCGCCGCTTTGCGAACGATGTCCCAACTGCCCCACGATCACTCCGGATGCGCATCACACACGCCTCCGGACGGTCTGTCGTGACACGTTCCGCGCGTCGAGACCGGACAGTCCGCGCACGGCTACGTACGCCTTCTCGCGCCCGGGCAGCGAGACGCGGCCGCGCAGGACCGCTTCCGGCTCCCGCTCGATGCGGTCGAGGAGCCGGCGGTAGATGCCGGCCATGGCGGCCACACAGGCACCGCTGCGCCGGTCCAGCATGGGCAGCAGGCGGTAGCCCTCGGCGAACAGGGCACGCGCGCGGCGCACCTCGAAGTGGACGAGGCCCGCGAAGTCGGATCCGGCGGGCGGCTCGGAGCCCGAGAACCCGGCGGAGCAGCCGAACTTGGCGAGGTCGTCGGCGGGCAGATACGTCCGCCCGTCCTGGGCGTCCTCGCGAACGTCCCGGAGGATGTTGGTCAGTTGGAGTGCGAGGCCGAGCGTGTCGGCATACTCCGGCGCGCGCTCGGCGTGAAGCGCCCCCCGCTCGGTGCCGAACACCCCGAGCGAGAGCCGCCCGATGGCCCCGGCCACGCAGCGGCAGTAGACCTTCAGGTCCTCCCACGTCTCGTACGTCTCACCGCGTACGTCCTTGAGGACGCCGTCGATCAGCTCGTCGAGGCCTTCCATCGGAATGGGGAAGTGAGCGGCGGCGTGCGCGAGGGCGACTGCCACCGGGTCGGTGTCGTCCTCCTGGACCCCGCCCGCGCGGATCCGCGCGACCAGCGCCCGGGTGTCGTCGAGCCGCTCCGCCTTGACCTCCGGCGGAAGCGCGCCGTCGCCGATGTCGTCCACCCGCCGGGAGAGGGCGTAGAGCGCCGACATCGCCCGCCGCTTGGGCGTCGGCAGCAGCCTGATGCCGTACGCGAAGTTGCGCGCCTGCTGGCCGGTCACGGCCTCGCAGTAGCTGTACGCGGCGAGCACGGACGCTGACACGTGCAGATCCGACTCCACGGCCCGGCTCACCCCTCTCCTCGCAGAACTGCACCCGCCTCGCGCAGCAAGCGCGGCTTGGTCGGCTTGGGCGGTCCGGGAAGGACGTCGTAACCGGCGGTGACGATCGCCCCCGCGGCCGCCCTCCCCCCTGCCACGAACCCGGCCAGCAGCAGCTTCAGCCTGCCGTGGACGCTACCCACCAGGGGGGTGCCTTCATTCAGGAGGCCGCGGGCGCGTTCCACTTCGAACGCGACCAGCGCGCGCACCGACGCGCCCGCTGTCGGCAGGGCCAGATCTGACTCACTCACGTGGAACCGCTTCATGTCCTCGACAGGCAGGTAGATGCGGCCGCGCCGCAGGTCTTCGGCGACGTCCTGGATGTGCTCGACGATCTGCAGGCCGGTGCAGACCGCGTCCGAGCGGCGAACGCGCTCCGGGGTCTCCGTCCCCGTGATGGCCAGGACGAGACGGCCGATCGGATTGGCGGAGAGAGCGCAGTACGCCACGAGGTCGTCGTACGTCTCGTAGCGCGTGACGAGCTGGTCCTGGCGGTTGGCCTCGATCAGGGCCAGGAAGGGGGCGGCCGTCAGGGTCCCGCGCTCGGCGGCCGGCCGCAGCGCCCGCACCAGTGGGTGGCCGGGGTCGCCGCCGTCGAAGACCTTGCCCAGGTCGACGGCGACGGCGTCGAGGAGCGTCAGCGGGCCGTCCGCGTCGGCGTCCAGACCGAGGTGCCGGGCGTGGGCGGCCCCGGGGGCCAGGTCGCCGTCACCGATGTCGTCGATGAGGCGGACGACGCCGTAGACGGCCATCAGGTCGTCGCGCCAGCTCCGGGGCAGGAAGAAGGGAGCCACCGGAAAGTTCTCGTCCGCGGCCTTGGCGAGGACGGCGGAAGCATCGCGGAGCTGGAGATCATCCGTAGCCATTGCCGTCACATCTCCCGTTCTACACTGCCGACCCAATACATCCTATTTCGGACACGCCGCCCGGCTCTCTCCGAGGTGGGCCGTGCTCCGAGGCGGGGCGCCGCGCGATATCGCCCCACTTGCCGCGAATCAGCACCTGTACAGCTTACGTTGTACAACCCAACGCGCATCGTCGGGGTGTTCGGCGCATCACAACAACACACCGATTGGCGTCAATCTTCCTTTGCCCACGGCGAGTTGGGAGCACCGAGTGGCCCGGGGGACACCATGTCACGACAGTGCCCCGCCCGGTTCCTCCGGGCGGGGCACTGCTGCCGAACGGGTGGCGGTCCGGTGGCTCGATCGGGCTACTTGCCCGTGAACTTCTCGTACTCCTTTATGACCTCGTCGGTCGGCCCGTCCATGCGCAGCTCGCCGCGTTCCAGCCACAGCACGCGGTCGCACGTGTCGCGGATCGACTTGTTGTTGTGGCTGACCAGGAAGACCGTGCCGGCCTCCTTGCGGAGCTCACGGATGCGGGCCTCGGAGCGCTTCTGGAACTTGCGGTCACCGGTGGCCAGGGCCTCGTCGATCATGAGGACGTCGTGGTCCTTGGCCGCCGCGATGGAGAAGCGCAGGCGGGCCGCCATGCCGGAGGAGTAGGTGCGCATCGGAAGGGTGATGAAGTCGCCCTTCTCGTTGATCCCCGAGAAGTCGACGATCTCCTGGTAGCGCTCCCTGATCTGCTCGCGGGACATGCCCATCGCGAGCCCGCCGAGTATGACGTTGCGCTCGCCCGTCAGGTCGTTCATCAGGGCCGCGTTCACGCCGAGCAGCGAGGGCTGACCGTCGGTGTAGACCTTGCCCTGCTCGGCGGGGAGCAGGCCCGCGATGGCGCGGAGCAGGGTGGACTTGCCGGATCCGTTGGAGCCGATCAGGCCGATGGCCTCGCCGCGGTAGGCGGTGAAGCTGACGCCCCGCACGGCGTGCACCTTGCGCACCCCGCGCTCCTCGCCGCGCCGGAGCATGCGGCTCAGTGCGGAGGTGGCGCTGCCCTTGCCCGTCTTGGCGCCGTTGACGCGGTAGACGATGTGGAGCTCGTCGGCGATGACGGTGGGGATGTGCCCCTTGCCGGCGTTCGCGTCGGCCTTGTCGCTCTTGGCGCTGTTCTTGGTGGTCTCGTCAGCCACGGCCGTACCGCTCCTCCGCCTTCCAGAAGTACACGAAACCGACCACGCCCAGCAGCACGGCCCAGCCGACCGCGAAGGCCCACACGTGCGGCGGCAGGTACGAGGAGTCGTACTTGTCGATCATGGCGAAGCGGATCAGGTCCATGTAGATGGAGGCCGGGTTCCACTGCAGCACGTCCCCGACCCAGCCGGGCACGTCCTTCTTGGTCGCGAGCATCGCGGGGATGCTGAACATGACGCCCGAGGCGTACATCCAGGTCCGCATCACGAACGGCATCAGCTGTGCCAGGTCGGGCGTCTTGCTGCCCATCCGGGCGAAGATCAGCGCCAGGCCCATGTTGAAGACGAACTGGAGCACCAGCGCGGGCAGGACCAGGAGCCAGGACAGGGCGGGGAAGATCCCGAACGCGCACATGATCACGACGAGCACGATCATCGAGAAGAGCAGCTGCTGGAGCTGCTGCAGCGCGAAGGAGATGGGCAGCGAGGCCCGCGGGAAGTGCAGCGCCCTGACCAGGCCGAGGTTGCCGGAGATCGCCCGCACGCCCGCCATGACCGAGCTCTGTGTGAACGTGAAGACGAAGACGCCCGTCACCAGGAACGGCACGTAGATCTCGTGCGGGATGCCCTCCCTGGCACCGAGCAGCAGCCCGAAGATGAAGAAGTAGACCGCCGCGTTCAACAGCGGCGTGGCCACCTGCCACAGCTGGCCGAGCTTGGCCTGGCTGTACTGGGC
Organism: Streptomyces atriruber; assembly: GCF_001418325.1. GTDB lineage: Bacteria > Actinomycetota > Actinomycetes > Streptomycetales > Streptomycetaceae > Streptomyces > Streptomyces atriruber. Next base: position 28,165 of record NZ_LIPN01000034.1, read on the forward strand.
GGTCAGCTTCGCCTGGGAGAAGGCGAGGATGAAGTGGCGTCGTCCCCAGAGCTGGCGGACGTACTCGAAAAGTCCGGGCCGGGCGCCGCTGACGGTCAGACCGTACTTGGCGGCGAGGTCGGCCCGGGAGAGCCCGTCATCGGGCGACGGAGTCGACGGTGACGTCACCGCGACTCCGCCGTCATGCGTTGTCTCACTCACGAGTGGAAACTTTCGTCTTCGAAAAGCGCAGCCGGTCGGGCGTAGGCGTGGGCCAGGGACCGGGGTATGGCCCGAATGCTCTCAGACCCGAGCTTGTCAGATGACGGGAGGTCGGCCCAGTCGGGTCAGCCGCCACACCGTACGCCACTTCATGGGCTCACGAGGGCCGCAGGGCGTGGTCCAGCCCTCCTTGAAGCCGCCGAACCAGGCCTTCAGGGCCGGGCCCGAGGGGCGTCGGGCGAGGGTGAGGAGCATCCAGACACCGAGGTAGACCGGGACCAGCGGCGCGGGGAGGTTGCGACGGGCCAGCCAGACGCGGTTGCGGGCCACCATCCGGTGGTAGACCGCGTGCCGGGAGGGGGCCGTCGTGGGGTGGAACAGCACCATGTCGGAGCGGTAGTCGATCATCCAGCCCGCGTTCAGCGCGCGCCAGGCGAGGTCCGTCTCCTCGTGGGCGTAGAAGAACTCGCCGGGCAGTCCGCCGACCTCGGCGAGGACCTTCGTGCGGACGGCGTTGGCGCCGCCCAGGAACGTCGTCACGCGCGAGGAGCGCATCGGATCGGAGGCCCGCAGCCGCGGCACGTGGCGGCGCTGGGTCTCCCCCGTGTCCGGGTCCGCGATGCGGAAGCTGATGATGCCGAGCTCCTGGTCGGCGGCGAAGGCCTCGCGGCACAGCCGCGCCGTGTCCAGGGTGGCGAGCAGGCCGTCGTCGTCCAGGAAGAGCAGGATGTCGACGTCGGTGCCGCCGGGGCCGAAGGCCTCGATGCCGACGTTGCGGCCGCCGGGGATGCCGAGGTTCTCCGGCAGCTCGACGGTCCGCACGCCTTCGGGGACCTCCGGCACGGGGGCGCCGTTGCCGACCACGACCACCTCGACCGGGTCGCCCTCCTGCTTGGCGACCGAGTCGAGGAGGGCGCGCAGCTCCTGCGGCCGGTTGCCCATCGTGATGATGACGGCGCCGACCTTCAGCTTCTCTGCCGGGGTGCTCACTTCAACCTGCTCGATACGAGGATGGACACGAGGTGGAGCAGGGTCTGCAGCAGCGCGATGCCCGCGAGCACGGCGACACCGAGACGCGAGAAGAACAGGTCGCCCCGCGCCTGGTCCACGAACGCGATGACCAGGATCAGCAGCGACGCCTCGACCCCGAGGATCAGCCGGTGGAACTTCAGCGCGGCGGCGGCCCTGCGGGCCAGCGCCATGCCGGAGGACCGCGGCTCGGCCGCGGACTCCTTGACCGGTTCCTTGCCCGTCTGGTGGCGGGCGACGCCGACGAGGTCCGTCTCCGCCTTGATCAGGATCGCGCCGAGTGCGGCCAGGGTGCCGAGGAAGGCCCACAGCCAGTCGATGCGTCCCGAGCCCCAGATGTCGGCGGCGCGCAGTCCGAAGCCGACCAGGACCGCGGCGTCGCACAGGTAGGCGGCGACGCGGTCGAGGTAGACGCCCGCCATCGAGTACTGCTTCTTCCAGCGGGCGATCTCACCGTCCACGCAGTCGAGCAGCAGGTAGAGCTGGACCGCGAGCACGCCGAGCACGGCGCCCGTGATGCCCGGCACCAGAAGGGCCGGGGCGGCGAGGGCGCCGGCGACGGTCATCACGTAGGTCAGCTGGTTGGGCGTGACCTTCGTGTTCACCAGGTGCCGGTCGATGCGCAGGGAGACCTCGCGCATGTAGAGCCGGCCGGCCCAGTGTTCGCCGCTCCGTCGGTCCTTCACCCCCGGGGGGTGAACAACCGGGCGGAGCTCAGCTACCGATGGCTTTTGCATAGTCGGCGTATGCGTCCCTGATCTGGTCGGTGGACAGGTCGAGGTGTTCGAGGATCGTGTAGCGGCCCGGACGGGTCTGCGGAGCGAACTCCACGACCTTGACGAACTCGTCCACGGTGAAGCCGATCTCCTCCGGCAGCACGGGCAGGCCGTGGCGGCGCAGCACCTGGGCCATGAACGCCGACTCCTCGCGGGCACCGCGCAGGTGCATCGCGAAGGCCGCGCCCAGGCCGCACTGCTCGCCGTGGCTGGCGGCGCGCTTGGGGAAGAGCAGGTCGAAGGCGTGGTTGATCTCGTGGCAGGCGCCGGACGCCGGGCGGGAGTCGCCCGAGATCGACATGGCGATGCCGGTGAGGACCAGACCCTCGGCCAGGACCTGGAGGAAGCCGTCGTCGCCGACGCCGCCGGGGTGGCGGAGCACGGCCTCGCCGGCCTGGCGGGCCATGGCCGCCGCGAGGCCGTCGATGTCCTCGCCTCGCTCGCGGGCGGCGAGCTCCCAGTCGCGGATGGCGGAGATGTTGGACAGCGCGTCGCCGATGCCGGAGCGGACGAAACGGACGGGCGCCTCACGGATCACATCGAGGTCGATGACGACCGCGATGGGGTTCGGCACACCGTACGAGCCGCGGCCCGCGTCGTTGTCGAGCGTCGCGACCGGCGAGCAGAGACCGTCGTGCGACAGGTTCGTCGCGACGGCGACCAGCGGCAGACCCACGCGCGCCGCGGCGAACTTGGCGCAGTCGATGATCTTGCCGCCGCCGAGGCCGACGACCGCGTCGTAGCGGCCCGACTTGCGGATGTCCTCGCCGAGCTTGATGGCGTCGTCGAGCGTGCCGCCACCGACCTCGAACCACTCCGCGCCGCCCAGCGAGGGCATCAGCCGCTCGCGGAGCACCGCGCCCGAGCCGCCGCTGATGGCGATGGCGAGCTTGCCGGTCGACGAGCAGATCCGCTGGTCGGCGAGGACACCGGCCAGGTCGTCGAGCGCCCCCGGCCGGATGTCGACGACGACCGGCGAGGGGATGAGCCTCGTCAGTACTGGCACGCGATCTCCCGGCCCTTGGCGAGGTCGTCGTGGTTGTCGATCTCGACCCACTTGACGTCGCCGATCGGGGCCACGTCGACCTTGAAGCCGCGGTTGACGAGCTCCTGGTAGCCGTCCTCGTAGTAGAGGTCGGGGTCGCGCTCGAAGGTGGTCTTCAGGGCGTCGGCGAGCTCGTCGGCGGCGGAGCCCTCGATGAGGGTGACACCGATGTACTCACCGGTGGCCGTCGCCGGGTCCATCAGCTTCGTGATCTTCTGGACGCCCTTGGCGTCGTCCACGATGACCTTCATCTCCTCGTCGGCGAGCTGCTTCACCGTGTCGAGGGCGAGGATGATCTTCTGACCGTTGCCGCGGGCGGCGAGCAGCGTCTTCTCGACGGAGACCGGGTGCACGGTGTCGCCGTTGGCGAGGATCACGTCGTGCTTGATCGCGTCACGCCCGCACCACAGGGAGTAGGCGTTGTTCCACTCCTCGGCCTTGTCGTTGTCGATCAGGGTCAGCTTGAGGCCGTACTTCGCCTCCAGGGCCGCCTTGCGGTCGTAGACGGCTTCCTTCTTGTAGCCGACGATGATCGCGACCTCGGTGAGACCGATCTCGGCGAAGTTGCCGAGCGTCAGGTCGAGGATGGTGGTCTCACCATCGACGGGCACCAGGGCCTTGGGCAGGGTGTCCGTGTAGGGACGCAGACGCCTGCCGGCGCCTGCCGCAAGGACGAGGCCGATCATGCGGGTTCTCCTTCATCGTGTACGGCGGGTGCGCCCCTTTTCTCGGCAGCGACCCAGAAGCGGATGCTCTCGACGAGCACCACGAGCGCGACGGCCACGGCGAGCGCCGTGAGCGCGACGGTGAAATCAGTGGTGGGCAGCAGGGTGGCGGCCAGCGCGACCACGAGGGTCCTGCCTTCTTGGCCGCCGATCGCCCGCACCAGCCGGCGCGGAGGCGCGCCGGTGCCGCCCTTGATGCGGTACACCGTGTCGTAGTGATGGTAGGCGACCGCCGACACCAGCCCGAAAGCCGCGGGCAGCGCCCCGTTCACATCGGCTTTGGCCGCCAGTATCAGGACCGTGCCGTATTCGGCGGCTCGGAAGAACGGCGGAACCAGCCAGTCCAGAGGGGCCTTGAGGGGCCGCCCGAGCGCCAGGCCGGACAGCACCACGTAGATCACCGCGGCGACGACGACCCACGGGCTGCCGTAGGAGGTGAACGCGGCCACCCCGACGACCGCGGCGCCACCGACGAAGGCGAGCACGGGTGCGGGCAGGATGCGTCCGCGGCGCCCGAGGGCGGCGGCGAAGGCCGAGGCGAGCGTTCCGTTGTCCGCGAGGTCGCCGAGGGCACGGGCGGCGCGGTCGGTGCGGGTCGCCTTGCGGGTCAGCGAGCGCAGGACGCGTCCGGCGGTGGTGTAGCAGGCGGCGAGCGCACAGCCGATGATCAGGACGACGAGGGTGATGCGCGGGGTGGTGACCGCGGTGAGCACCGCGATCATCGCCCAGCGCTCGCCGATGGGCAGCACTATCATCCGGCGCACCCAGACCGTCCACCCGACGCTGTCGAGCTTGTCGGAGAGAGCGGCGGTGGGGCTGGTGTTGGCGCTGGCGTCGTGGTTCGCCTCGTTGAAGGAGAAGTCCACGACGTGGCGGCAGGTCTGCAGGACCATCGCGCCGAGCGCGAGCGCCCACACGTCGTCACCGCCGCGTGCGGCGCCGAGCGCGAGGCCCGCGTAGTACGCGTACTCCTTGGCGCGGTCGAACGTCGCGTCCAGCCAGGCGCCGAGCGTCGAGTACTGCAGGGAGTAGCGGGCGAGCTGCCCGTCGGTGCAGTCCAGGACGAAGGAGAAGAGCAGCAGCAGACCGGCCGCGACGAAGCCCGCACGCGTCCCGGTCGCCGCGCAGCCCGCCGCGATCAGGGCGGTGAGCAGCGAGGCGGTGGTGACCTGGTTCGGGGTGAGGCCCCGGCGGGCGCACCAGCGGGCGATGTAGCGCGAGTACGGGGAGATGCAGTACGTCGTGAAGAAGCCGTCGCGCGACTTGACCGCGGTGCGCAGGCGTACCGCCTCGTCGTCCACGGCGGCGACGGCCTGACGGGCCTCGTTCCGCGTCTGCGGGTCGTCGGGGACGGTGGCGACGAGGGTGCCGAGGTCGGGGCGGTGCACGTCCGTCGCGCCGGACTCCATGGCCGTGGCGATGTCGTCCGGGAGCGGGGCGAGCGTCGTGACGCCGCCCGTGGCTCCGGCGGTCGCGGTGCCCGCGGTCGCCCGCAGGGCCCGCGTCAGTTCCGTGCGGGCCTCCGGCTTGGCCGTGACGGCGCCGGGCACCGCGGCGGCGGCGAAGCGGGGGTCGGTGAGACCGAGGCGCAGCGCGTGGACGTGTCCGACGAAGCGCGAGTCGACGACCGCGACGCGCTGGTCACCCGGCACGGCGGCGAGCAGCGCCTCGGCGTCCGTCGCGCCGGAGGCGACCCGCACATCGAAGCCGAGGGACCGTAGATCGCCTTCGAGCGGCGATCCGGGGACCGGCTGACCGGTGAGGATGGCGGTCGACAGACGAACTCACTCCTTGAGTACCGGCGCGGCTCGCGCCGGGCACATGCGTAAGGGGAGCGCCCCTGGCCATGGCGGCCGGGCGGCACGTCGGCAGAGGCTATCGGATGATGGGAAGCGGGCGTTCATCACCCGTTCACGCCCCGATAAGAGCCTGTGTCATAACCCCGGCCGGATCAGTGGGGCGTCGTCTGGTGCGTGTGTGCCAGGCGGCGACCACCCGGCCGGGGTTATGACACAGGCTCTCAGGGCGTCCTGCGAGGGCCTCGGCCTTCGCGATCATCATGGTGGATGGGGGGCCGCGCCCACAAACCGCACCCCCGCGGGTGCCCGGCTTGCCCGCATAGCGGCCACATGCCCCCGCGGGCGTGCACGGACGGTTCGCTTAGGGTGGGCGCCCATGACATGGCTGATCACAGGCGGAGCGGGATACATCGGGGCACATGTGGCGCGGGTCATGGCCGGTGCCGGGGAGGACGTCGTCGTCCTGGACGACGTCTCGTCGGGGGTGCCGCAGCGACTGCCCGCGGACATCCCCCTCGTCAAGGGGTCCTCGCTGGACGGGGACCTGCTGCGCCGCGTGTTCGCCGAGCACGACGTCACCGGTGTGGTGCATCTCGCGGCCCGCAAGCAGGTCGGGGAGTCGGTGGAGCAGCCGCTGCGCTACTACCGGGAGAACGTGGGCGGTCTCACGACGCTGCTCGAAGCGGTGGCCGAGGCCGGCATCAAGCGCTTCGTGTTCTCCTCGTCGGCCGCGGTGTACGGAAATCCGCCGGACGCGGACCTCGTCGGGGAGGACACGCCCTGCGTTCCGGTCAGCCCCTACGGCGAGACGAAGCTCACCGGTGAGTGGCTGGTGCGGGCGGCCGGGCGGGCGCACGGCATCGGGACCGTCTGCCTGCGCTACTTCAACGTGGCGGGCGCCGCGGCTCCCGAGCTCGCGGACACCGGGGTCTTCAACGTGATCCCGATGGTCTTCGACCGGTTGCGCCGGGACGAGTCGCCGCGGATCTTCGGAGACACCCATCCGACACCGGACGGCACCTGTGTCCGTGACTACGTCCACGTCTCCGACCTCGCCGAGGCCCATCTCGCGGCGGCCCGCCGACTCGCGGAGGGCGCCGAGGGCGATCTGACGGTGAACATCGGGCGGGGTCAGGGTGTTTCCGTACGCGAACTGATCACCGTCATCGGCGAGGTGAGCGGCGACACCCGTCCCGCGCTCGTGGAGCCGGCCCGCGCGGGCGACTCCCCGCGCGCCGTGGCCGACGCCCGTCGCGCGGCGACGGAGCTCGGCTGGACGGCCCGGCGCGGGGTGCGCGAGATGGTCGAGTCGGCGTGGGCGGGGTGGTGCCTGCACCACCCGGACGCGCGCCGCGGGTGATCGTTCCGGCGCCCTGACCTGCACCCCCTCCCCCAGTCGGCAACCGTTGCCATTTTCGCAGGTCAGAGTAGTGATAACGGTGTTCAGTACCGCGTTGCCAGATACCCCCCACCCGTAGTTCACTGTGGTCGCGCGACCAGCGGACAGCACACCGACGACGGATGCGGGAGGGCGGCTCCATGGGGGCTGGGCACGATCACGGACACACGCACGGGGCACCGACCACGGGGACGGCCGCCAACGCGTACAAGGGGCGGCTCCGCATCGCTCTCACCATCACGATCACGGTCATGCTGGCCCAGATCGTGGGCGGGGTGATGGCGGACTCCCTCGCGCTCATCGCGGACGCGACGCACATGGCGACGGACTCGCTGGGCCTCGGCATGGCCCTGCTCGCGATCCACTTCGCGAACAGGCCGCCCACGGGGAACCGCACCTTCGGCTATGCCCGCGCGGAGATACTCGCCGCGCTGGCCAACTGTCTGCTGTTGCTCGGCGTGGGCGGGTACGTGCTGTACGAGGCGGTCCAGCGATTCTTCACGCCCGCGGAGACGCAAGGCGGCCTCGCCCTCTACTTCGGCGTCTTCGGCCTCGTCGCGAACATGATCTCGCTGTCGCTGCTCATGCGCGGCCAGAAGGACAGCCTCAACGTGCGCGGCGCCTTCCTGGAGGTCGTCGCGGACACCCTCGGCTCGCTGACGGTCATCGTCGCCTCGGTCCTGATCATGCTGACCGGCTGGCAGGCCGCGGACCCGATCGCCTCGCTCGTCATCGGCTTCATGATCGTCCCGCGCACGGTCAAGCTCCTCAAGGAGACCCTGAACGTGCTCCTGGAGTCGGCGCCCAAGGGCGTCGACATGGCGGAGGTGCGGTCGCACATCCTCGGCCTGCCGGGCGTCGAGGAGGTCCACGACCTGCACGCCTGGACGATCACGTCGGGCATGCCGGTCCTCTCCGCCCATGTCGTGGTGAGTTCCTGGACCCTCGACGCGACCGGGCACGAGAAGATGCTGCACGAGCTGCAGGGCTGCCTGGGCGACCATTTCGACGTCGAGCACTGCACCTTCCAGCTGGAGCCGAGCGGCCACGCGGAGCACGAGGCGAAGCTCTGCCACTGACGCCCCGGCCCGCCCGGATTCCCTTCACGGGTCCGTGCTCTGGTCGCCGCGGCCGTCATCGGGGTCGAGCTCTCCGACGGCGGCGACGAGAAGACGACCGCCGCCCAGCAGAGCACACCGCCCGAGCCGAGGCCCAAGCCGTCCCAGCAGTGGAAGGACGGCAACGAGTTCTTCCTGAACGTGCCCGCCCGGCCCTACGACCTCGACAGCCCGTGGGCGCACATCGACCCGCAGGTCTCGGGCTCGGACGTACAGGTCGTCGGGACCGACCGGAACACGGTCCTGATGCAGGTCAAGCGCCTGCAGAACGACGAGAACGGCATCCGGCAGGTCGTGGTGGCGAACAGCTTCGCCGACGGGTAGCGGGGCCGAGCACCCCGTATCGGCGCCGCTGCTCTGTGACGGTCGGTGTTAAAGTGGCCTGAGTTCTTGAGTTCCCAGGAGGTGGGTTGATGACTGTCGTGGCCGGCGCTGCTCTGCGCGGCGACACGTGCATCCCCACTTTCCGGGCGCGCGTCTGACTCTCGTACGTCACTGGTACGCCACTCGTACGTCGGGTCCGCGGGTCCTTCACCCAAGGATTTCCACGTTGACTGACAACGCATCCATCACCCACGCCTTCTTCGCCCTGCACCACGGGCTTCCGCGGCAGGGTCCCGGCTCCGATGCCACCACCAGGCAGCTGCTCTCCCTCGCGGGTGCGCTGCCCGCGCGGCCGCGCGTCCTCGACCTGGGCTGCGGTCCCGGCCGGGCCGCGCTCCTGCTCGCCGCCGAGGCCGGCGCCGAGGTGACCGCCGTCGACCTCCACGAGCCGTTCCTCGACGAGCTCCGCGCCGAGGCCGAGGCACGCGGCCTCACCGGATCGATCACCACCGTCAACGCCGACATGGGCGAACTCCCCTGTCCGGACGGTTCGTTCGACGTCGTCTGGGCCGAGAGCTCGGCCTACAGCATCGGCTTCGACACCGCTCTGCGCGCCTGGCGGCGCCTGCTCGCCCCCGGCGGGGCGCTCGTCCTCACCGAGTGCGAGTGGACGACCGCCGAGCCGTCCGCCGCGGCCCGTGCCTTCTGGGAGCAGCACTACGCGCTGCGCACGAGCGAGGCGAACGTCCGGGCCGCGACCGGCGCCGGGTACGCCGTGCTCGGCGTGCATCCGCAGCCCGAGTCCGACTGGGAGGAGTACTACGGGCCGCTGGCCGCACGCGCGGACGCGGCGGACCCGGGTGCTCCCGGGATGGCGGAGGCACTGGCCGCCACCCGCGAGGAGCTCGCGATGCGGCGTGCGCACGGGACCGAGTACGGCTACACCGGCTATGTGCTGCGGCCCGTGGACTCCTGGCCGACCCGCCCGGAGACCGTGGCCGACGTCGCCGCCGTGCACGCCGTGCACACCGCCGCCTTCGAGACCGGCGCGGAGGCCGACCTGGTCGACGCGCTGCGTGCGGACGCCGAGGCCTGGCTGCCGGGCCTGTCGTACGTCGCCGAGGCGCCGGACGGTTCGGTGGCCGCGCATGCGCTGATCACCCGCTGCCGGGTGGACGGGGCGCCCGCCCTGGCGCTCGCGCCCGTCGCCACCCTGCCCGAGTACCAGCGGACGGGAGCCGGTTCGGCGGTCGTGCGGGCCGTGCTCGATGCGGCACGCGCGCGTGGGGAGCGGATCGTCCTCGTGCTGGGGCATCCCTCGTACTATCCGAGGTTCGGTTTCAAGCCCGCTTCCGGGTACGGAATCCGGCCGGGCTTCGAGGTGCCCGACGAGGCGATGATGGCTCTGGTCCTGAACGGATCCGACGATTCCGCGCAACTGCCGCGGGGCATGATCACCTATCCGGCCGCCTTCGGGGTCTGACCTCGGCCGCATGTCCCGCCGCGCTCCGGCGTGGCGGGACATGCGGGTCCGGTAAGTGCCCGCGGTGTCCGGAACGTACGGCAGACTTGGGGCTCGAAGACCGAAGCGAAGGATGCGTATGCCGATCACACCTGTCACCGCGGCGAACAGCTCGTCGAACGGCACCGGAGAAGCGATCTTGCTCGAACTCGTCGACGAGGACGGCAGGACGATCGGCACAGCGGAGAAACTCTCCGCGCATCAGGCGCCCGGGCAACTGCACCGGGCGTTCTCCGTCTTCCTCTTCGACGAGCAGGGCAGGCTGCTGCTGCAGCAGCGCGCCCTCGGCAAGTACCACTCCCCCGGAGTCTGGTCGAACACGTGCTGCGGGCACCCCTACCCGGGCGAGGCGCCGTTCGCGGCGGCGGCCCGGCGTACGTACGAGGAGCTCGGGGTCTCGCCGTCGCTGCTCGCCGAGGCGGGCACGGTGCGCTACAACCACCCGGACCCCGACTCGGGGCTCGTGGAGCAGGAGTTCAACCACCTGTTCGTGGGCATGGTGCAGTCCCCGCTGAACCCGGACCCGGCCGAGATCGGCGGCACCGCGTTCGTGACGGCGGCGGAACTGGCCGAGCGGCACGAGAAGGACCCGTTCTCCGCCTGGTTCATGACCGTGCTCGACGCGGCGCGGCCCGCGGTCAAGGAGCTGACGGGCCCCTCCGCGGGCTGGTAGTCACCCACCCGCAGGGCGGTCAGCCGCCGTTGGGCTTCAGGGGCAGGGCCGCCCAGATGACCTTGCCCCCGCTCGCGGTGTGCTCGACGTCGCAGGCGCCGCCCGCCTCCTGCGTGATCTCGCGGACCAGCAGAAGCCCGCGCCCGCCCGTCTGCCCGTGGTCCGCCACCAGGGCCGTCGGGCGATAGGGGTGGTTGTCCTCGACGGACACCCGCACCCACTCGGCGCCGATCGCCACCTCCACCGCGAGCATCGGCGACAGCAGGGCCGCATGGCGCACCGCGTTGGTCACCAGCTCGGAGACGATGAGCAGCAGGCCGTGGACCAGATCATCCGACGCCGGAACGCCCTGCCGGGCCAGCAGGTCCCGCACCGCGTGCCGGGCCTGGGGCACTGAGGCGTCGACGGCGGGGGCGGTGAAGCGCCACACCCCCTCGTACGGCACCGATCCGCCGCCCCTTGGGAGTGGGCGCCGCCCTCTCCCGTCGTTCCCCATCGTCCGGTCGCCGCCCTCGCGCTCGATTGTTGCCACACATCGAGTGTTGGGAACGCTCTGGTCCGGACCGCGCCACTGACCATAAGTCAGCGAGTATCGACGGGAATTGACCGCCTGGGTCGGACCCCGTCAGCTGTGCGACTGGTCCTGGCCCCGTTGTTCCGTATTCAAGCGTTCTTCAGGTTGTACGAGGCTGACGATGCGGCGCCCGCCGATTCCCGTGGCCATCAGGCCGAGCCCGTCGAAGAGCAGCGCCAGGGAGAAGAAGCACCCGATCACGTACTGGCTGCTGCTGGGCCACCCGGCGAGGACCAGGATGCCGATCAGCAGGCCGAAGGCGCCCTGCAGAAGCGTCAGGGCGAACTGCGGGCCGCGTACGACCAGGCTGCCGACCAGCCGGAACACACCGCCCGTCAGGAAGAGCAGGGCCGCGAACATGGTCAGCGCCTCCGCCGCCACCTCGGGCCTGCGGATGACCACGACGCCCGCCGCGAGGTTCAGCGCGGCGACCACGACGCCCAGCCAGAAGAAGCTGCTGCCCCGCGACTGGACGGCGTGCAGCAGGCCGACGATGCCGCCGACGAGCAGCAGCCAGCCGAACAGGAGCATCGAGGTCAGCGTGGCGACACCGGCGTAGACGAGGCCGACGAGCCCGGCCACGGCCAGGATCACCCCCAAGAGGGCGAGCCAGCCGAAGCTGCGGCTGAGCCGGGCGGTGTCCGCGGCATCGGGGTTCTTGGTGTCCTTGGGGCCGTCCATCGGCGTCTCCGTCCCGCTCGGCGGAGCCTTCTGCACCTCTTGCTCCGTATGCTCCTTTTGCTCCACCCCCTTCTTGATCGTACGTTCGAGGGGTGCGGATAGCATCCGGCGCATGGAGCCGCAGCTGAGGCACGCCGTCACGGACGGCGTCGCCACCGTCCTCATCGACCATCCGGCCAAGCGCAACGCCATGACCGCCGACATGTGGCGGCAGGTGCCGCCGCTCTTCGCTGCCCTCGGCGCCGACCCGGCCGTGCGCACCGTCGTCCTCACCGGCGCGGGCGACACCTTCTGTGCGGGCGCCGACATCTCCTCGCTGCGCGAGTCCTCCGGCACGGCGCAGGACCTCGCGGTCCGGGCCGAGGAGGCCCTGGCGGCCTTCCCCAAGCCGACGCTCGCGGCGGTGCGGGGCTACTGCGTGGGCGGCGGCGCACAGCTGGCGGGCGCGTGCGACCTGCGGTTCGCGGACGAGGGCGCCTCGTTCGGCGTCACGCCGGCGAAGCTCGGCATCGTCTATCCGGCGTCGTCCACCCGGCGCCTGGTGTCCCTGGTGGGGCCCGCCGCCGCCAAGTTCCTGCTCTTCTCCGGGGAGTTGATCGGCACGGAGCGGGCACTGCGCACCGGCCTGGTGGACGAGGTGCTGCCCGCCGGTGAACTGGACAAGCGAGTCGCCGAATTCACCCGTGTCCTCGCGGCGCGCTCCCAGCTGACGCAGGCGGCGGCCAAGGAGTTCGCCACGGGGCGCACGGACCGGGACGCGTACTGGACGGACCAGGCGCGCGGCAGCGGCGACACCGCCGAGGGTGTCGCCGCGTTCCTGGAGCGCAGGCAGCCCCGCTTCACCTGGGCCGCGCCGGGCGCCTGAGCCGCCGGAGCAGGGCGCCCACCGGCCTACTGGCCGAAGCGGCTCTTGTCGCGGAACCTGGCGACGATGTGCGCGGGGGCCTTCTCCGGGGACCCGGCGTCGTAGGGCGGCTGGGGGTCGTACTCGGTCAGCAGCTGTACGGTCTGCGCGTGCTCGTCGCCGGCGATCTTCCCGGCCAGCGTGAGGCCCATGTCGATGCCCGCGGAGACACCGGCCCCGGTCACGTACTTGCCGTCGAAGACGACCCGCTCCCCCGTCGACTCGACGCCGAGCCGGTCCAGCTCGGCCAGCGCGAGCCAGTGCGAGGTGGCGCGGCGGCCCTTGAGGAGGCCCGCGGCGGCCAGTGCGAGCGAGCCCGTGCACACGGAGGTCGTCCAGGTGGTCGTGGCGTCGACCGCGCGGAGCCAGCCGAGGAGCGCCTCGTTCTCCATCTGGTCGCTCTGCCCGGGGCCACCGGGCACGACGACGATGTCGGGCCGCTGGACCTCGGCGAAGGACTTGTCGGCGACGAGGGCGAGGGAGCCGGTGTCGTCCCGGACGGGACCCGCCTGCTCGGCCACGAAGACGGTCTCGGCGCCCGGCAGGCTGCTCAGTGTCTGGTACGGGCCGATGGCGTCCAGCACGGTGAAGCGCTCGTACAGGGCGATGGCGATCTGCATGGTGTCCCTATCGGTGTGGGTGGGTGTGACGGATGGGCGCATCGGCCGGTGCGGCCGGTGCGGGACGGGATTCGGGCGGTACGGGCGGTACGGGATGGAAGCGGCGGCGGTACTCGGCCGGGGCCGCGCCGAGCAGCTTCACGAAGGCGCGGCGCATGGCCTCCGGGGTGCCGTAGCCGCAGGCGCGGGAGATCTCCTCGACCCCGTCGGAGGTGTCCTCCAGGAGGCGTCGGGCGTGTTCGACGCGGACGCGCTCGACGTACTTGCCCGGTGTCAGACCGGTGTCCGCCTGGAAGGCACGGGCGAAGTGGCGGGGCGAGAGGCGGGCGCGGGCGGCGAGCGCGTCGACCGAGAGGTCGTCGGCCGGGTGCTCGGTGATCCACTGCTGGACCTCGCGCAGCGGCTCGCGCCGCGCGGTCTGCGCGGCGAGCTGGACGCTGAACTGCGCCTGGTTCCCCGGGCGCCGCAGGAAGACCACCAGATGCCGGGCGACCGTGAGGGCCACCTCGCGGCCCAGGTCCTCCTCCACGAGCGCCAGGGCGAGGTCGATGCCCGCGGTGACCCCGGCGGACGTCGCGACGTGGCCGTCGCGCACGTAGATGGGGTCGGGGTCGACCTCGATGCCCGGATGGTCCCTGGCGAGCCGGTCGCAGTACGCCCAGTGCGTCGTCGCCCTGCGCCCCTCCAGGAGCCCCGCCTCGGCGAGCCGGATCGCACCGGTGCAGACCGACACCAGGCGCTCCGCGCGCGGAGCGTTCTCGCGCAGCCAGCCGGTCAGCTCGGGGTCCTGCCCTCGCGTGCCGAGGCCGCCCGGGACCAGCAGCGTGTGCGGCTCGGGGGCGTCGGCGAGCGCGAAGTCCGGGACCAGGGTGAGGCCGCTGGACGTGCGTACGGGCCCGCCGTCCAGGGAGGCGGTGCGGACGAGGTACCCGCCCCGGGGGTCGGCCGTGCAGAGCCCGGCCCCCGTGAACACCTCCACGGGCCCCGTGACATCAAGGCTCTGGACGTCGTCGAAGAGCACGACCAGGACGATTCGCTGCGCCATGCCCTCGATTCTTCGCCCGGCCCACGATGTCCGCAATGACGAGGAGCCCACCTTTCCTGCCATCTCACGGGATCACCCCGCACACGACATACCGACCAGTAGGTAACGTGCACCCATGACCTCTTCGACGACTTCCTCCCCGTCCGTCGCACTGGAGTCGCGGGCCGGACGCCGCTGTCACAACGTCCTGAACCCGCTGCACTCCACGCACTACTTCTCGCCCGACGTGAACCGCGAACTGAGCGGCCTCGGGATCAAGCACCCCAGCGCCGTCAACTTCGCCGTGCGCGCGGCCGCGTTGGGCGCCGTCGGCCCCGGGACCGTGACCGCCGCCTTCTACAACTACAAGTACGAACTCGTCGCCGCGCACGTCCCCCAGATCTGGCGGACCGCCTCGCCCGAGGACGTCCTCGCGGCGCGCCTGCGGGGCGTCGACACCACGCTGCGGCGGCTGCTCGGCGAGGAGCTCGTCGCCTCGCCGGAGATGGCGGAGGCCGCGGGCCTCGCGCTGCGTGCCACCGAGGCCTGCAGCCGCGGCGCGCGCCCGCTGTACGCCGCGCACGCCGACCTGCCCGTCCCCGAGGAGCCGCACCTCGCCTACTGGCACGCGGCGACGCTGCTGCGCGAGCACCGCGGCGACGGCCACCTCACCGTGCTGCTCGGCGCCGGACTCGACGGCCTCGAGGCCCTGGTGAGCCACACAGCCACCGGCAAGGGCACCAGGCCGAAGTGGGTCTTCTCCACCCGCGGCTGGAACCAGGAGGAGTGGGACGCGGCGGCGGACCGGCTGCGGGCCCGCGGGCTGCTGGACGGCGAGGGCGAGTTGACGGAGGACGGCGTGGCGCTGCGCCGGGACGTCGAGGCCGAGACGGACCGCCTCGACCGTGCGCCCTACGAGCACCTCGGCGCCGCCGGCATCGAGCGTCTGACGGAGCTCGGCACCCGCTTCGTCGGAAAGGCGATGCAGGCCGGGGCGTTCCCCGCGGACCTGCTCGGCAAGCGCTGACCGGGCGCGCGCCCGGCGCCCGCCGCCCGGCGCGCATGGCTTCGCGCGTCCGAGGTACCCGGTCGTCCACCGGCTCCGCCGACTCCCGGCGGCGTCGGGGACGAAAGGGGAGCTCTCATGTTCCGTGCCATCGCGGACGTCCTGCGCCAGATCGGCGCCGCCCTCGCCACCGTCGTCACGCTGCCGTTCCGGGCGCTGGCCCGGCTGTTCGGCGGAGCGTCCCGTTCCGCGGGGCGGGGCGGGCGGCGACCGGGACACACGGGCCGGGGCAGCCGGGTCTGATCAGCCTCTGTCGGCGCCACCTGCCACAATTGCCCGGCAACCTCAGCGAGAAGGCGGTACCGGAACGTGGCAGCTTTGAAGACGTCCACCCCAGCATCCATCGAAGGCAGGATCGCCGAGGAGCTCGGCGTACGGGAGCGGCAGGTGAAGGCCGCCGTCGACCTGCTCGACGGCGGCTCCACGGTGCCCTTCATCGCGCGCTACCGCAAGGAAGCGACCGAAATGCTCGACGACGCGCAGCTGCGCACGCTCGAAGAGCGCCTGCGCTACCTGCGCGAGCTGGAGGACCGGCGCGCCGCGATCCTCGACTCGGTCCGTGAGCAGGGCAAGCTCACCGACGAGCTGGAGGCGCGGATCCGGGAGGCGGACACCAAGGCCCGCCTCGAGGACATCTACCTGCCCTTCAAGCCGAAGCGGCGCACGAAGGCGCAGATCGCCCGCGAGGCCGGGCTCGAACCCCTCGCGGACGGACTGCTCGCCGACCCGGGCGTCGAACCGCAGGCCGCGGCCGCCGCGTTCGTCGACGCCGACAAGGGCGTCGCGGACCCGCAGGCCGCCCTGGACGGCGCACGGGCGATCCTCGCCGAGCGGTTCTCCGAGGACGCCGACCTGATCGGCGAGCTGCGCGAGCGCATGTGGGTGCGCGGCCGTCTCGCCGCGAAGGTCAGGGACGGCAAGGAAGAGGCGGGCGCCAAGTTCGCCGACTACTTCGACTTCGCCGAGCCCTTCACCGATCTGCCCTCGCACCGCGTCCTCGCCATGCTGCGCGGCGAGAAGGAGGAGGTCCTCGACCTCGTCCTGGAACCCGAGGAGCCCGACACGACGCCGGGCACCCCGTCGTCGTACGAGGGCATCGTCGCCCACCGCTTCGGCGTCGCCGACCGCGGCAGGCCCGGTGACAAGTGGCTGCAGGACACCGTCCGCTGGTCCTGGCGGACGCGGATCCTCGTGCACCTCGGGATCGACCTGCGGCTGCGCCTGCGGACCGCCGCCGAGGACGAGGCGGTGCGCGTCTTCGCGTCGAACCTGCGCGACCTGCTGCTCGCGGCGCCCGCGGGCACCCGCGCGACGCTCGGCCTCGACCCCGGGTTCCGTACGGGCGTGAAGGTCGCCGTCGTCGACGCGACCGGCAAAGTCGTCGCGACCGACACGATCCACCCGCACGTCCCGGCCAACAAGTGGGACCAGTCCCTGGCCACGCTCGCGCGCCTCGCCAAGGAGCACGACGTCGACCTGATCGCCATCGGCAACGGCACGGCGTCGCGCGAGACCGACAAGCTCGCCGGTGAACTCATCACCAAGCACCCCGAGCTGAAGCTCACCAAGGTGATGGTCTCCGAGGCGGGCGCGTCCGTGTACTCGGCATCGGCCTTCGCCTCGCAGGAGCTGCCCGACCTCGACGTCTCGATCCGTGGCGCGGTCTCCATCGCGCGGCGCCTCCAGGACCCGCTGGCCGAGCTGGTGAAGATCGACCCCAAGTCGATCGGTGTCGGGCAGTACCAGCACGACCTCTCCGAGGTGAAGCTGTCGCGCTCCCTCGACGCGGTCGTCGAGGACTGTGTGAACGGCGTCGGTGTGGACGTCAACACCGCCTCCGCCCCGCTCCTCTCCCGGGTCTCCGGCATCGGCGCGGGCCTCGCGGAGAACATCGTGGCGCACCGCGACTCGAACGGCCCGTTCAAGAGCCGCAAGGGACTCAAGGACGTCGCCCGCCTCGGCCCGAAGGCGTACGAGCAGTGCGCGGGCTTCCTGCGCATCCGCGGCGGCGACGACCCGCTGGACGCCTCCAGCGTGCACCCCGAGGCGTACCCCGTGGTGCGCAAGATGGTGAAGTCGGCGGGCGGGGAGGTCGGTTCGCTGATCGGCAACACGGCGGCGCTGCGCTCCCTGAAGCCGGACGCGTTCGTGGACGAGGTCTTCGGCCTGCCCACGGTCACGGACATCCTGAAGGAACTGGAGAAGCCCGGGCGCGACCCGCGGCCCGCCTTCAAGACGGCGACCTTCAAGGACGGGGTCGAGAAGATCTCCGACCTGGCCGCCGGAATGGTCCTCGAAGGCGTCGTGACCAACGTGGCCGCGTTCGGGGCGTTCGTGGACGTGGGCGTCCACCAGGACGGTCTGGTGCACGTGTCCGCCATGTCCAAGACGTTCGTCAAGGACCCGCGGGACGTCGTGAAGCCCGGCGACATCGTCAAGGTGAAGGTCATGGACGTCGACATCCCGCGCAAGCGGATCTCGCTGACGCTGCGTCTCGACGACGAGGCGAACGCCTCCGGCGGGGACGGCGAGCAGCCGAGGCGGGGCGGCGGTCGACCGCCCCAGCAGCGGCAGCGTGGCCAGGGCGGCGGCGACGGCGGTGGCCAGCGCGGCGGCCAGGGCCGACGCCAGCAGGGCGGTGGCCGTGGACAGAAGCCGCAGCGGCAGGGACCGCCGCCCGCCAACGACGCGATGGCCGAGGCGCTGCGGCGGGCCGGGCTGGTCGACCCGAAGCGCCGCTGACCCGTCGTAGGACCAGGAGGGGTGGAGGTCAGAGTGACAGTTCCGTCACTTTGCCCTCCGCCACCTCCAGGCGGCGCGTCACGCGGACCGCGTCCAGCATCCTGCGGTCGTGCGTGACCAGGAGCAGGGTGCCCTCGTAGGCCTCCAGGGCCGTCTCCAGCTGCTCGATCGCGGGCAGGTCCAGATGGTTCGTCGGCTCGTCCAGGACGAGGAGGTTGACGCCGCGGCCCTGGAGCAGCGCTAGGCCCGCGCGGGTCCGCTCACCAGGGGACAGCGTGGCCGCCGAGCGCAGCACGTGATCCGCCTTGAGGCCGAACTTGGCCAGCAGCGTGCGGACTTCGGCCGGCTCGGTGTCGGGGACGGCCGCGCAGAACGCGTCGAGCAGCGACTCCTCGCCGTGGAACAGGGCGCGGGCCTGGTCGACCTCGCCGACCAGCACGCCAGAGCCGAGGGCGGCATGCCCCCTGTCCAGCGGCAGGCGTCCCAGGAGAGCCGCCAGCAGCGACGACTTGCCGGAGCCGTTCGCGCCGGTGATCGCCACGCGGTCCGCCCAGTCGATCTGCAGGGTGACCGGGCCCAGCGTGAACTCGCCCCGGTGGACCTCCGCGTCGCGCAGGCTCGCGACGACTGCGCCGGAGCGGGGCGCGGCCGCGATCTCCATGCGCAGCTCCCACTCCTTGCGGGGCTCCTCGACGACGTCCAGGCGCTCGATCATGCGCTGTGTCTGGCGGGCCTTCGCCGCCTGCTTCTCGCTCGCGTCGCTGCGGAAGTTCCGGCCGATCTTGTCGTTGTCGCCGCCCGACTTTGCCTTGCGGCGGGCGTTCTTGACGCCCTTGTCGGCCCAGGAGCGCTGCATCTGGGCGCGGCTCTGGAGCGCCGCCTTCTTGTCGGCGTACTCCTCGTACTCGTCGCGGGCGTGCCGACGGGACGTCTCGCGCTCCTCCAGGTAGGCGTCGTAGCCGCCTCCGTAGAGGTTGATCTGCTGCTGGGCCAGGTCGAGTTCGAGGACCTTGGTGACGGTGCGGGTGAGGAACTCGCGGTCGTGGCTGACGACGACCGTGCCGGCGCGCAGGCCGCGGACGAAGGATTCCAGGCGCTCCAGGCCCGCCAGGTCGAGGTCGTTGGTCGGCTCGTCGAGGAGGAACACGTCGTAGCGCGAGAGGAGGAGGGACGCCAGTCCGGCGCGGGCCGCCTGGCCTCCGGAGAGCGACGTCATCGGCTGGTCCAGGCTCACGGCGAGGCCCAGCGAGTCGGCGACCTCCTCTGCCCGCTCGTCGAGGTCCGCGCCACCGAGGGCGAGCCAGCGCTCCAGGCTCGTCGCGTACGCGTCGTCCGCGCCCGGGGCACCGTCCACGAGGGCCTGGGTGTCCTGGTCCATGACGCGCTGGGCCTCGGCCACGCCGGTGCGGCGGGCCAGGAAGGCGCGGATGGTCTCGCCCGGGCGGCGGTCCGGCTCCTGAGGGAGGTGTCCCACGGAGGCGGTGGGCGGCGAGAGCCTCAGCTCTCCCCCTTCGGGGGCGTCCAGCCCCGCGAGCAGCCGCAGCAGGGTGGACTTGCCCGCTCCGTTGGCTCCGACGAGACCGATGACGTCGCCGGGGGCGACGACGAGGTCAAGTCCGGCGAACAGGGTGCGGTCGCCGTGGCCGGCGGCGAGGTCTTTGGCGACGAGGGTTGCGGTCATCAGGGGGCAATTGTAGGTCTGCGGGTGGGGCGGGTGGTGCGCCTGTCCCGGGGGCTGTGCGCCTGCCCGGGAGGGCGGTGTGCCTAGCGGGACGTCGGGGTGACCAGGACGTGGGTGGAGGTCCGGGCCACCACGTAGGCGGAGCCCTTCGTGGCCTTGGCGGCCAGGGGGACCCGGTGGTGCCCCGGCTCCAGGACCTCGTCGAGGACTTCGTGGACGTGGGTGCGGGACAAGCGGTCCATCCGGTACGCCGTGAGCTGGACCCGGCAGGTCGAGGTGACTTCCAGCTCCGCCGAGCGGGGGTCGGCGGCGAGGCGGGTGAGGCGGCGTTGTTCGTGGGGGCTGCGGTCCAGGGCGTACTCGATCTGGGCGACCAGGAGCGGGACGATCGGGGCGAGGCCGTCCACGTAGGCGACCGGGACGTCCGCGCCGTCGAAGACCGCGCGGACGGACTGCCGGGTGGCATCGGCCACCGTCGGGCCGAAGGCGACCGCACCGTACGTTCGGAGCTCGTCGGGTGCGACACCTGTCGCGTCCGCCGCGATCTCCGCGCCGATCCCGATCGTGCGGAGCGCCGCGGCCAGCTTGGCGAGGATCGCCACCCGGGCGCCGATGAGGAGGACCCGGCGGCGGGCCTGCGGGTCGTCCTCGACGAGCAACTGCCGCAGTGCCGCCCGGTATTCGTCGCCGCGGAAGCGGAACGGCCCTATGCCGTGGTAGCCGTTGAGCTCCAGGTCGGCCCGTTCCGTCGTCTGCCAGGCGAAGTCCCGCCAGACGAAGTCGTCGCCGCCGTCGGCGCTCTTCTCGATCACCGCCGTGACCGCACCGCACTCCAGGCCCTCGCATTCGGGGCAGCCGTATATGACGTAACGCCCTTCCTCCAGCGGCGCCCGCGCCTCCAGGAGCAGGCGCCGCACATGTGCGGTGAAGATCGCCGGCGGGATGTCGGCGGCCAGCGGCGACACCGCGTCGAGGTCGGACAGCTGGAAGAGGAGAGGGCGGCCGTTGACGATGAAGTCGACGAAATCGCGGTGCACTTGATAGCCACCGTTGGCGAGAACCCCACCGGCGCGCATGGCCGGTGCCAGACCGAAGGTCGCGTACTCGGCAGACATGCTGTGAGTATCCCCACCTGACGTGTGATGTGAGCACGGCATCGCACATTCCGATACGTTCCCGGGATGGCTGATGACGCTGTGATCGTGGTGGGCAGTGGGGTCGTCGGGCTCACCACCGCCGTCGTGCTGGCGGAGCTGGGGCGGCGGGTGCGCGTGTGGAGCCGGGAGCCCGCCGAGCGGACCACCTCGGCCGTTGCGGGCGGCCTGTGGTGGCCCTATCGCATCGAGCCGGAGGAGTCGGCCGGCGCCTGGGCGCTGGACTCCCTCGCCGTGTACGAGGAGTTGGCGGGCCGGGACGCACGCACCGGCGTACGCATGGTCGAGGGCGTACATGCCGAGACGGGTCTGGACGAGCTCGGGGCGTGGGCCTCGCGGGTGAGCGGGCTGCGCGTCGCGGAGCGGGCGGAGTACGCGGGGCGGGGGCTGTGGGCACGGCTGCCGCTCATCGACATGCCGGTTCATCTCGCCTGGCTGCGGGGGCGGCTGCGCGCCGCGGGCGGCGTCCTGGAGGAGCGTGCGGTGGGGCGGCTCGCGGAGCCCTTGACCGAGGCGGCCGCCGTGGTGAACTGCGCGGGGCTCGGTGCGCGCGATCTCGTACCGGACGCGGAGGTGTATCCGGTGCGGGGGCAGCTCGTCGTGGTGGAGAACCCGGGGGTCGAGACGTGGTTCACGGCCGCCGATTCCGCGTCGCACGCGACGACGTACTTCCTTCCGCAGCCGGGCGGTCTGGTGCTCGGCGGGACCGCGGAGGACGGCGACTGGTCGGTCGAGCCGGACCCCGCCGTGGCGGACGCCATCGTCGCGCGGTGTGCCGCGGTGCGGCCGGAGATCGCGGGGGCCCGCGTCCTCGCGCACCGGGTGGGGCTGCGGCCGGCCCGGCGCCGTGTGCGTCTGGAGCGTGCACGGGTCCCGGAGGGCGGGGTGCTCGTGCACAACTACGGGCACGGCGGGGGCGGTGTGACGGTGGCCTGGGGATGCGCCCAGGAGGCGGCGCGACTGGTGGGCGCCGCCTCCTGAGGCGACCGGTCAGCGGGGTGCGACCGGGTCGTTGTCCTTTTCCGGACCGTCGCCGTCGTCGGTGGCGGGGCCGATCTGGAGCTCGAAGTCACCGTCGTGGTGCTCGTGGCCGGCGATGACGGCCTTCTCCAGGACCTCGGTGCCGTGCTCGCCGCGCACGATCAGCGGGTCGTGGCGCAGGTCCCGCATCAGGGCCACGCACATGCCGATCATCACGATGGTGAAGGGCGCGGCGACCAGGATCGTGAGGTTGCGCAGACCGGTGAGCGCGTCGTCCGAGCCGTCGCCGATCAGCAGCATGATCGCGCCGACGGCGCCGGTCACGATGCCCCAGAAGACCACGACGAACCGGCCGGGTTCGAGGGCGCCCTTCTGGGAGAGCGTGCCCATGACGATGGACGCGGCGTCGGCTCCCGAGACGAAGAAGATGCCGACGAGGATCATGACCAGCAGGCTGGTCACGGTGGCGATCGGGTACTCGTTCAGCAGACCGAAGAGCTGGGCCTCCTGGGTGGTGTCGCCCTTGAGCCCACCGCGGTCGGCCACCGTCATGGCGCTGCCGCCGAAGACCGCGAACCAGATGAGGCTGACGGTGCTCGGCACCAGGATGACGCCGCCGACGAACTGACGGATCGTACGGCCGCGGCTGATGCGCGCGATGAACATGCCGACGAAGGGCGTCCAGGAGATCCACCAGGCCCAGTAGAAGACCGTCCAGCTGCTCAGCCAGTCCGCGACGCCCTTGCCGCTGGACGCCTCGGTGCGCCCGATGAGCTGCGGCAGGTCGTTGAGGTAGGCGCCGATGGACGTGGGCACCATGTCGAGGATGATGACGGTCGGGCCCGCGATGAAGACGAAGACGACCAGGAGCCCGGCCAGCACCATGTTGATGTTGGAGAGCCACTGGACGCCCTTCTCCACACCGGAGATGGCGGACGCCACGAAGGCCAGCGTCAGTACGGCGATGATCACGACGAGCAGACCGGTGCCCGCGTTCTCCATCCAGCCGACCTCCTCGATGCCGCTGCCGATCTGCAGGGCGCCGAGACCCAGCGAGGCGGCCGAACCGAAGAGCGTCGCGAAGATGGCCAGGATGTCGATGACCCGGCCCCAGGTCCCCCGGGCGTGCTTCTCGCCGATGAGCGGCTCGAAGACGGCACTGATGGTCTGCCGGCGGTTGCGGCGGAAGGTGCTGTACGCGATGGCCAGGCCCACGACCGCGTAGATCGCCCACGGGTGGAGCGTCCAGTGGAAGAGCGTGGTGGCCATCGCGGTCTCCATGGCCGCGGGCGCGTCCGCCGGGTCGGTGCCCGGCGGATGGTCCTTGAAGTGGGCGAGGGGCTCGCTCACTCCGTAGAACATCAGACCGATGCCCATGCCGGCGCTGAACATCATGGCGACCCAGGAAACGGTGCGGAACTCCGGGTCCTCGCCCTCCTGCCCGAGGGTGATCTTCCCGTACCTGCTGACCGCCAGCCAGAGCGCGAAGACCACGAAGCCGGTGGCGGTCAGCATGAAGAACCAACCGCCGTTGTGCATCAGACCGTTGAGCATGTCCGTGGAGACATTCTCGAGCGAGTCCGTCGACACCCCGCCCCAGACCACGAACGCCAGGGTGAGCACGGCGGTCACGCCGAACACCACCCGGTCCGTCTGTGGGGATCGGCCGCCGTGGTGGGGCGCCATGACTTCTGACGCCCCTCCCCCGTCGTCCGCTTTATGCTGATCCTGCGTCACAAGTGACACCTTTCAAGGGGTCCGTATTGAGTCGAGACTTTGTTCTCCGTTACCCCCTACCACATGTGACGTACCTCTCACCTTTTCAACAGGCCATGTCGGGCGTACCTGTGACCATGTGATACGGCGCGCGCTCGTCGAGCAGCAGCGGCACGAGAGCCCGCGCGGATTGCCGCAGCGGCACGTATGCGCCAGATTTCGCGCGCTTCACGGTGACTCCGTGCAGGGCCAGTTCGTCCTTGATGTCGGCGTACTGAGCGGCGCTCAGGCGGTATCCGCAGGGCGGGTCCTGGATGATCTCGGACGGCTCCGCGGGGTCGTTGTCGGCGCCGCCGACGTAGACCGGGCCACGGTCGCGGAAGCCCTCGGCGCGGGCCGCTCCGGTGGCCGCCTCCAGCGTCCCGCGGCGCTCGTCCGTGAAGTGGAGCAGGCCGCCGAGCGCGGAGCGTTGGGACGTCACGCGGCGCCGGTTGTTCAGCGCTTCGTCCTTCTTCTCGGCCTCGGTGAGGGGATCGACGCGGCTCTCGATCAGCAGTCCGGCGGCGTGCTTGATGCCGGACATGTTGCGCAGGATGCGCTCCTGGCCGTCGCCCGCGGTCTGCTTGATGGGATCGCCGGTGACCGGGTCGGTCCAGATGCCGTACGTGCCCGTGGTGTACCCGTCGCTCTCGGCGGCCGGTCGCACGTACGCCTTGGACAGCGTCTGCGCCTCGCCGTGCACGGCCTCGTCGGTGTTGAGGTTGCGCGGCCAGAGGTCGAACAGGTCCTTCTCGTAGTACTTGGGCGTGGCGCCGTACTCGTGCAGGTCGTAGATGACGTCGGGCTTGCGGTCCCGGATCACCGCGGCCATGGCGCGGGCCTCCGCGGTCCGCAGGGCGAGGTGGTCGCGGTTGATGTCGGTGCCGTCGGAGTTGCCGCGGGTGTCGGCGGCGCGTCCGTCTGGGTTGGCGGTCGGCACGACGAGCAGCGTGGTGCGGCTGAGAAAGCGTTTCGTCTTCTTGTCCTTCGCGTACGCCAGGTCGCGGATCGTGGACAGACAGGCCTCGCGGCCCGACGGTTCGTCGCCGTGCTGGCTGCAGATCAGCAACACGGTGTTCCTGGTCGAGCGTTCGCCGATGCGCACCAGTTGCACCGGGCGGTCCTGCTTGGTCGTGCCGATGCGGGCGACCGAGACCCGCTCGGTGGCTCTGTCCACGGTGGCGAGGAGGTCCTGTTCCTCGGGCTGGGTGGTCCAGCGCGCTCCGTTCGTCTCCTCGAATCCGGTACGGGGCGGGGTCGGCGTCGCCTGGGCGGGCGCCGTCAGGAGGGGGGCGGCCAGTGCGGCGGTGGCGCAGACGAGCGCCAGGGAGCGGATGCGCGGGGTCATGAAGTGCTGCCTCCCGGGACGGGGTTGATGCGACGCGGCGGAGCCACGCCGTCGAGACGGGATGCGCGGGGAACGACGGTCGCGGAGGTGGTGAACGCGTCGGTGCCGCCGACCAAGGGCAGATGCGCCGAGGTGCGGGCCAGGTCGAGGGTGAGCGTCGGGGTGTCGGCGGGGGGTTCGATCAGATTCCGGTCGGTGCCCGCCACGATCAGTGCGAGCCGGTGGCCCTTGGGCACGACGTGGTCGGTGGCGGCCAGGTCGAGGGTGATGGTGTGCGGCTTGCCCGGCGTGAGCGGACGGCCGTGTCCGGCGTCGGCCCAGTTGCCGAGGTCGGCCCAGCCCCGGCTGAAGATCGTGTAGTCGACGTCGGCGGTCTTCGCGCGCGTCTCCTTGAAGCAGGAGCTGTCACCCGTGGTGCTCGCTCCCCAGCACGTACGTTCGGGAAGCGTGGTGATGCCCTCTCCGGCGGCGGAGTAGTCCCGGATGGTGTCGGGGCCCAGGTCGACGAGGACCGCGGAGAGGTGGGCGGTGCGGGTCGTCGGGGTCGCGGTGACGGTCACCGTGGAGGAGCCGGACAGCCGGAGGTCGCGGGCGAGCGGCTTGCTGGTGAAGCCCGCCTTGCCCGGTGTCGATGTGTCGATCCGCTCGGCCCAGGCCGTCTCGCTCAGGCGCGGATCGTCGGTGAACGTCTCGGCTCCCTTGCCGGGCCGGGTGCCGAGGGTGCCGACGCCGGGCGCCGTGCCCTTGGCGGGGCGGAGCTGGACGGCGCGGGTGCCGCGCGGGGGCCAGACGCGGTCGGTGCTCCAGCGGTCCGGGGCGCGCTCGATGTCGGCCATCGGCTCGCGGTCGACTCCGTTGTCGTGGCCGAGGAGTTCGTGGTCGAACCAGCGGTGCAGGGTGCGCACCCAGTCGGCGCGGCGGAAGTCGAACGGGTCGACATGGCCGGTCTGACTGAGCCAGATCTTGCGGTCGACGCCGTTGTCGGCGAGCGCGTCCCACCACTGGCCGAAGTGCTTGGTGCGGACGTTGAGGTCCTGCATGCCGTGCACGACGAAGACGCTGGCGCGCACCTTGTCGGCGTCCGGGACGTGGTCCCGCTCGCTCCACAGCGGGGTCCAGTCGCCGGAGCGGGGCGCCCCGTCGATCAGGCGCTGCTGCACGGCACCGCAGCGGGCGCGGGCCTCCGGGCTCTCCACGTAGTTCGACAGCCACTCGGGGCCGCTGCCGTAGAGCGGGGCGCCCTTGGCGAAGTAGTAGTCGTACCAGGAGGAGATCGCACCGATCGGGACGATGGTCTTGAGGCCGCGCACTCCGGTGGCGGCCACGCCCTGTGCGACGGTCCCGTCGTAGCTCTTGCCGATCATTCCGGTGGCGCCGTTGGTCCAGGTGGCCTTCGTGCGCTCCTTGCCGGTGCGGCTGGTGTAGCCGTGGGCGCGGCCGTTCAGCCAGTCGACGACGGCCTTCGCGGACCGGACGTCGGAGCGGCCGCCGACGTCGACGCAGCCGTCGGAGCGGTTGGTGCCCGCGAGGTCCACCGCGACGTAGCCGTAGCCGCGGGGCACGAAGTAGTTGTCGTAGTACAGCGGGAGCTGGACGGGGTCGCCGTTCTCGTCGTACGTCTTGAGTTGGCTCTCGTTGCCGCGTCCGCAGCAGGAGTAGTACGGGCTCGCGTCCATGATCACGGGTATCCGGCGGCCCGTGCGGTCGAGTTCACGGGGTCTGACTATGTCGACCCATACGGATTCGCGTATCGCGTCCTCGTACGAGTACACGGGTCTGCTCTCGCCCGGTGCGCGGGGAGCACTGGCGGCTCCCTGCGCCGCGACCGGGGACATGAGGGTGGCGATCAGGGCGGCCAGGGCCGCCGTCAGCAGCGTTCTCCACAGGATGCGGGTCCGTCGCGCACGTATCGGCATGGCGCGGAAGCTACACCGGTGAACCCCTGTGCGACAGAGGGCCGCAGGCAGCAACGACAGGTGCATGGG
Organism: Streptomyces atriruber; assembly: GCF_001418325.1. Classification (GTDB taxonomy): domain Bacteria; phylum Actinomycetota; class Actinomycetes; order Streptomycetales; family Streptomycetaceae; genus Streptomyces; species Streptomyces atriruber. The sequence continues at coordinate 55,291 of NZ_LIPN01000034.1, forward strand.
ACATCCAGGCACATGTCGGCCGAATGGCAATCGTGTGACGTGTGGGGCCATGGACATGACGCGTGCGGAAGGGGCTGAATAGGCTCCACGTTCAAGACCAAAAGATGTTGTGCCCCTACGACTTGGAGCTCTTGTGCACCGCAGACTCATCGCCCCGGGCGCTCTCGCGGCCTCTCTTCTGCTGGCGATCCCGGCATCGGCCGCCGACTTCTCCCCCGGGGCCCCGGGCATCGGCGACCCCTATTACCCGGCGAGCGGCAACGGCGGATACGACGTCTCGCACTACGACCTGCGGCTGAAGTACCAGCCCAAGACCGACCTCCTCGAAGGCACGGCGACGCTCAACGCCCGCACCACGCAGGACCTCTCGCGCTTCAACCTCGACTTCGGCCTCAAGGTCTCCGAGGTGCGGGTCAACGGCAAGAAGGCGAAGTTCAAGAAGACCGGCGACCAGGAGCTGGAGATCACGCCGCCGGCCGGACTGCCCAAGGACACGCCGATCACCGTCGTCGTGCGCTACTCCGGCAAGCCGTCCGAGCTGAAGATCAACGGCTACACGGCCTGGCACCGCACGCCCGACGGCGGCGTCGCGGCGCAGGAGCCCGAGGCCGCCGTGTGGTGGTTCCCGTCCAACGACCACCCGCTGGACAAGGCGACGTACGACGTCTCCGTCTCCGTGCCCGACGGCACCCAGGCGATCTCCAACGGTGTGCTGCAGTCGCAGAGTTCCAAGCTCGGCTGGACCCGCTACAGCTGGCGCTCGAACAAGCCGCAGGCCAGCTACCTCGCGACGCTCGCGGTCGGCAAGTTCGACATCACGACCGACAAGACGGAGAGCGGCCTGCCCGTCCTCAACGCGTACAGCAAGGACCTGGGCGACAACGCGGGTGCGGCGCGGGCCAGCATCGAGCGGACCACCGAGGTCGCCGAGTGGCTGGAGACGCTCTACGGCAAGTACCCCTTCAACGCGCTCGGCGGCTACGTCCCGAACGTGAAGAGCAGCTACGCCCTGGAGACCCAGACGCGGCCCTTCTACAGCCCCTCCGCGTTCGCGAACGGCTCCAACGCCTCCATCGTGGTCCACGAGCTGGCCCACCAGTGGTACGGCGACAGCGTCTCCGTGGACGGCTGGAAGGACATCTGGGTCAACGAGGGCTTCGCCCGCTACAGCCAGTGGCTGTGGTCGGAGAAGGAGGGCGAGGGCACGGGGCAGGAGCTGGCGGACTACGTGTACGCCCAGCACCCCGCCGACGACCCGTTCTGGAAGGTCAAGCCGGGCGACCCGGGGCCCGACAACCAGTTCCACGGCGCGGTCTACGACCGGGGCGCACTGGCCCTGCAGGCCCTGCGCAACGAGGTCGGCGACGACACGTTCTTCGCGATCCTCAAGGGGTGGCCGCAGAAGCACGCGTACGGCAACGCCAAGGTGAGCGACTTCGTGAAGTACGCGGAGAAGATCTCGGGCAAGCCGCTCGCGGAGCTGTTCGACACGTGGCTCTACCAGCCGTCGCGCCCCGAGGCTCCCGCCGTGCGCGAGGCCGGGATCGCCCGGTCGGCGGCCGCCCCGGCCAAGCCGAAGTCGTGGAAGCAGATCGCGGCGACGAACGGCGTGCACGACCACGGGCACGCCGACAGCCACCGGCACGGTCACTGACGGCCGCGTGCGCCGCGCCGTCCGGGCCTGGTGCCCGGCGGCGCGGCGCTGTGCGGAGGTCCGGCGGACCGTGCGGCCGGTGCCGGGCGGCCCCGAACGTGCCGACCCGTCAGCGCGCCTCGGCGTACGCCTCCAGGATGGCGTCCACGACCGCGTCCGGGTCCCGCACCGTCGGGAAGTGGTCGCTGTGCGCGAGCCGCACCAGACGGCAGCCCGGAATGCGCTGCGCCATGGTCTCGTTCACGCGGACCACCTCGGGCGCGTCGCGCTCCCCGATGACCAGGACGCACGGGACGTCGAGCTCGCCGAGCCGGTCGTACGCGGGCGGGTCCGGCACCTGATGCGGATGCACGGCGAACCACGCCGGGACCACCGCCTCGAGCAGCGCCGTCACCTCGGGGTCGGCGCCGGTGCCCATCGCCGCGGAGGAGCGCCGCACCATCGTCACGATGCCGTCCACGTCGCCCGCCTGCGCGAGCCGGCCGACCTCGGCCATGAACTCGGGCGGCTGGAGCTCGTCGGCGCCGGTGACCCCCGGGACCACCAGGGCGAGGCTCGCCACCCGCGCGGGGTCGCGGAGCGCGAGGCTGATGGCCGTGGCGCCGCCCATGCTCGATCCCACCAGGACGGCCCGGCCCACGCCGTGGTGGTCAAGAACCGCGATCAGGTCCTCGACCAGCGAGAACGGGGCGGTCGGGGCGGGCGACCTGCCATAGCCGCGCGCGTCGTAGCGGATCACCCGGTGCCGCTCCGTGAGGCGCGGCAGGATGCCGTCCCAGATGCGGGAGTCGCCCACACCCGGATGCACAAGGACCAGGGGGAGGCTTCCGCCGCCCGTGCCGCTCGGTTCACCCGAGTCGTGCGACCACACTTCGCCGTCTTTGACCGAGACCATGACGTCCATGGCTGCGAGTCTCCGGGCGCGGGGTCCGGGCCGCCAGTGCTGTCGGCGGACGAGGGCGCGATTCCGTACGGCTAGCGTCCGGAACCCGTCGGATCGGCGCCCGGGTCGGTGCCCGGCGCGGCGCCGGGGCCCGCGGGAGGTCCGGTGAGCGGGTCGGCGGCGATGCGCCCCGCCACCTCGGAGGCCCACTCGGAGATCTGGCGGCGCAGTTCGGCCTCCGCCTCGGCGCGCTCCGCCTCACCCCGGGCCTGCCCGGTGACCGGCTGGCCGTCGTCCTGTCCGGGCCCGCGAGCGTGGGCTTCCGAGAGCAGCAGCGTCGGACTCGCTCTCAGGCTGCCGGGCGGGGGCGGTTCCGTGGGGACGAGGGCACGCTCGACGCGGGGCAGGGATCGTGCGAGAAGGAGCCAGAACGCGCCGAACAGGGCAGCGGCGAGCACCAGCTCCTCGGCCCTCGGGTTGATCGGCCCGAGTTCCAGGGGGATGAACTGCATGTCGGAGCTCTACCCGCTCATCCGTGCACAACAACGCACACATGCAAGGCAGTTGCACGGAAGTGGTTCTGCCCGGGGGCGACGGCGGTCCGCCTCAGTCCCCGAAGTCGTACACCGTCACCGCGATCCCTCGCGCCACCAGCCGCTCGGCTATCAGCGGCTCGATGCGGGACCACTTGCCGCCCGCGAGCCCGCAGCCGATGCGCGGCATGTGGACGGAGGCGCCGAGCTCCTCGGCCTTGTCCGCCAGGGCGGCCAGGGCGGTGTCGATCGCCTCGTACCGCACGGGGACGCCCTTGCTGCCGGTGCGCATCCCCCGCTGCCCCACCATGTTGGCGACCCACAGGCCGCGGCCGACGTCGACGAACTGGACGGCGCCGAGGCCGAAGTCGTTCCTGGCGCGCTGTCTGTGCCAGGCGCGGTACGCCTTCTCGGGCTCGGGCCAGCGGCGCGAGACCGCGACCACGAAGCCCTTCCCCCAACCCCCGAGGTCGTTGCAGACGTGGGCGATCAGTCTGGCGCCCTTGCCGAACGGCGCGGTGGCGTCACCCCGGACATACGTGATCTCCGACATGACGCCACCGTACGAGCTGCCACTGACAGCCGAGGGCTACTGGTCCTTGGGCAGGGTGAGGCCCTGGGCCTCGCGCCCCACCCGACGCCGGACGCCGTACCAGCCCGCGACCAGGGCCAGGCCCACGACCGGGATGAGGAAGAGCGTCTTGCGGCCGACCTCGGCGTCCTTCCACATCAGGCCGAGGACGGCGAGCAGGAACGCGATCGTCACGTACTCGGTGACACCGCTGAAGGGCAGCTGGAACTTCGGCCGGGTGATCTCACCGCGCTTCGCGCTGCGCACGAAGGCGAGGTGGCAGACCATGATCGTGATCCAGGTGCCGATGATGCCGAGCGAGGCCACGTTCAGGACGATCTCGAAGGCCTTGCCGGGGACCACCTTGTTGAGGCCGACGCCGACGACGCCGAGGGAGGCGGTGAGCAGGATGCCGCCGTAGGGAACCTGGTTGCGGTTCATCTTGGCCGTGAACTTCGGGGCGGAGCCCGACATCGCCATGGAGCGCAGGATGCGGCCGGTGGAGTACAGGCCGGAGTTGAGCGAGGACATGGCGGCGGTGAGGACCACGAAGTTCATGACGTCGCCCGCGGCCGGCACGCCGATCTTGGAGAGGACCGTCACGAACGGGCTCTGGTCGGCCGTGTACATCACGCCGGGCAGCAGCAGCGCGAGCAGCACCACGGAGCCGACGTAGAAGAGGCCCACACGCCACATGATCGAGTTCACCGCACGCGGGACGATCTTGTGCGGCTCGGCGGTCTCGCCCGCCGCGACGCCGACCAGTTCGAGCGAGGCGTACGCGAAGACGACGCCCTGCATCACGATCACGACCGGCATCAGGCCGTTCGGCATCAGACCGCCGTGGTCGGTGATCATGTTGAGGCCGGGCGTCTCGCCGCCCACCTTGTGCTGGCTGGCCAGCAGCCAGATGCCGATGATCATGAAGGCGCTCAGCGCGGCCACCTTGATGATCGAGAACCAGAACTCCATCTCGCCGAAGTACTTCACCGAGACGAGGTTCACCGCGAGCACGATCGCGAGGGCGATCAGCGCGAGCACCCACTGGGGTATGTCGGTGAAGAAGCTCCAGTAGTGCGTGTAGAGCGCGATCGCCGTGATGTCCGCGATACAGGTGGTCGACCAGTTCAGGAAGTACATCCAACCGGCGAAGAACGCGCCCTTCTCGCCGAGGAACTCACGCGCGTACGAGACGAACGAACCGGACGAGGGCCGGTAGAGGACCATCTCGCCGAGCGCCCTGACGACGAAGAACGCGAAGATGCCGCACACGAGGTACGCAAGGGCGAGCGCGGGGCCCGCCGAGTGGAGGCGGCCGCCCGCCCCCAGGAAGAGGCCGGTGCCGATCGCTCCACCGATCGCGATCATGTTGACGTGACGGGCCTTGAGGTCCTTGCTGTATCCGGCGTCGCCCGCGTCCGCGGGGGCCTGGATCGCATCCGTGCGGGGTGCGTCCAGGGTGGCCGAATCTACGGCTTCCTTGCTCACGTGGTGGATCTACTCTCTGGTGCCCGGAAGAGCTCCGGGGTCCGGATGTGCTCCGGCCCGCGCACCCCTGACGCGCGCGGACCGACGGGACACCTTCCCCTAGAGATCGCCCCCCACGCGGTGGCGCACGTCACATAGCGGGACTTCTCACATGGTGGTCAAGGGGTGTACAGACCCTCGATGACCTGCATGTACTTGTCACGAATCACCCTGCGGCGCAGCTTGAGGGACGGCGTCAGCTCGCCGGTCTCCGGTCCCCATTCCTCGGTGAGCAGCCGGTAGCGCTTGATCTGCTCGGTGCGGTTCAGGCGCGCGTTGGCGGCCTCGACCGCGCGCGCCACCTCCGCCAGCACGGCTTCGTGCGTGGCCGGATCCCCCTCGATCCCGCGCGCGGCGGCCCAGGCGGGCGCCATCTCCCGGTCCAGGACGAGCAGCGCCACGAGATAGGAGCGGCCGTCCCCGTGGACGAGGGCCTGGCCTATGAGCGGGTGCTCCTTGAGCGTGTTCTCGACGAGGGCGGGCGAGACGTTCTTGCCCGTCGACGTCACGATCATTTCCTTCTTGCGGTCGGTGAGCCAGAGGTAGCCGTCCTCGTCGAGCCGCCCGATGTCCCCCGTGGCGAACCAGCCCTCGGCGTCGCGGGCGTCGTCCAGGCCTCCGTCGGGCCGCAGATAGCCGTCGAAGACGGTGGCGCCGCGCACCAGGATCTCGCCGTCCTCCGCGATGCGTACGTCGAGGCCTTCCAGTGGACGGCCCACCGAGCCGAGCCGGAATCCGTCGGGGCTGTTCGTCGTGACCACCCCGGAGGTCTCGGTGAGCCCCCACGCGTCCATGATCACGAGCCCGAACCCCGCCCAGAAGCGGGACACGTCCAGCGGCATCGGCGCGGAGGCGCTCGCCGTCCACACGAGCCGGTCGAATCCGGCCAGCGCGAGCAGCGGATCGAGGACTTCCCGCCTGGCTCGCTCGTACGCGTCCCGCAGCTCCGCCGGGGGCTCCTCGCCCCGCTCCCGGCAGGCGACGTGCGCGCGTGCCGTCTCGTTGGCGGCCTCGATGACATGGCGCCGCTCCTCGGGCAGCCCGGCGAGCGCCGCCCGTACGGAGGCCGCGAGCTTCTCCCACACGCGCGGGACGCCGAAGAACTGGACCGGATGCAGCTCCCGCGCGGTGGCGGCCACCTGCGCGGGGTCGGCGCACAGATAGACGTGGGCGGCGCGCAGCACCGGCAGGTAGATGCCGAGCAGGCGCTCCGCGATGTGCGCGAAGGGCAGGTAGCAGATGTGTCCGACGTGCTGGGGGAACTCGATGACGCCGTCCAGGGCGATGCCGCCCAGGAGCAGATTGCGGTGGGTGAGGCGGACGCCCTTGGGGTCGCCGGTGGTGCCCGAGGTGTAGACGACGGTGAGGGCGTCGGTCGGGCGGTCCTCGCGCCACGCCTTCTCGAAGGCGTCGGGGTCGAAGAGGCGGCCGCCGCCGGCGTACAGGGAGCCGTACGTGCGGTGTTCGCCCGCCTCGGCGGCCTCCACGACGACGAGGCGTTCCAGCGGGGCGGTGTCGTCCGCCAGGAGGGGTTCCCAGCGCGGCAGTTCGCGGGCGCCCTCGACGATCGCGAAGCGGGCGCGGCTGTGCCGGACGATGTGCGCGACCTGTTCGGGGGCCGCGGTGGCGTACACGGTGACGGGGACGGCGCCGAGGTGCACCAGGGCGAGGTCGCTCAGCCAGTGCTCGGGGCGGTTGCTCATCATCATCAGGACGTGTTCGCCGCGCTCGACGCCGAGCGCGGCGTAACCGGCGGCCAGGACCGCGACCTTGCGCCGCGCCTCGCGCCAGGTCAGCGTCGTCCACTCCGCCCCCACGCGCCAGGAGAGCGCGGGAAGTTCTCCGTGGTCCTCGGCATTGCGGAGCAGCAGGGCGGGGAGCGTGATGTCGGCAGGATCTCCGGGGAGTCGCAGGATCGTGGTCATGACCGCCTCCTGGTGCCATCGATTGGGCCGGAGGGTTTCACAACACTGGTGTGCCAGCAATACTGTTGCACCGGATTGACGCACGAAGCGGGGACACGTCCCCCGAGCCGACCGGGGAGGGATGGCGCCGCCTATGACGACCGACACCGAGGGCGTCACGACCGAGGCCGGGGAGCCGACGCTCACGGTCGACGAACTCGCCGCGCGCGCGGGGGTGACGGTCCGCACGATCCGCTTCTACGGCACCAAGGGGCTCCTGCCGCCGCCGGTGATCGGCCCGCGCCGCGTCGGGCACTACGGCCAGGAGCACCTGTCCCGGCTCGCTCTCATCGAGGAGTTGCAGCACCAGGGCATGACGCTCGCCGCGATCGAGCGGTATCTGGAGCAGCTACCGGCGGACCTGAGCGCGCACGATCTGGCCATCCACCGCGCCCTGGTGGCGTCGTGGGCGCCCGACTCGGCGGAGGACGCCCCCCGTGCCGAGCTGGAGCGCAGGGCGGGCCGTCCGCTGGGCGACGAGGACCTGGACCGGCTCGCGGCGATGGGTGTGGTCGCCAGGACGCAGACGCCCGGGACGTACCGCGTGGACCCTGGCCTGTTGCGCCTGGGCGTGCAGCTCCTGGACGTGCCCATCGCGCACGAGACGATCCTGGCGGCGCGCACGGTCCTGATGGAGCACACGCGCTCGGCCGCGCACGAGCTGTCCCGGCTCTTCCGCGACGAGGTCTGGGGGCCCTACCGCGAGCGCGAGTCGGACCCGGAGCACGTGGCGGCGATGCGGTCGCTGTCGGCGCACATGCAGCCGATGGTGGTGCAGGCGCTGGTGACCGCCTTCCAGCGCTCCCTCAAGGAGGAGTTGCGGGAGTGGCTCAAGGAAGGCTGAGCCACTCCCGGACCGGCCTCGGTCACACCTTGACGTGGGCCGCCGTCGCGCTCGGCGTCTCGTCCCGCGTGGCCTGCGCCAGCCGCTCGGCGTAGACCTCGGACAGGGCCGCCAGGTCCCGCTGTCCGGCCGCCCGGCCGGAGGTGTCCCGCAGGTCGAGCGTGCCGATGTACTCGTCCTGGCGGATCACCATCGTCACGGTGTTCTCCTTCGCGGGAGACTTGTACGCGTAGACGGTGCTCTCGTCACCCTGCGGGGCGCCGTCGAGAGCCGCGACCTCGTGCTTGTTGTGCCGCACGTAGCTCTCCCAGGCGGCGAAGGCACGCTCGGCGGCACGCGTGTTCCGGTACGCGATCAGGTCGTAGCTCGCACCCTCGGCCTTGTCCGCGGTGCGGTACCCGACCTGGCCGTTGGCGACGGCTCCCTTGCACTTGCCGCCCGGGTCCTTGCACAGGGAGGGGGCCTTGGCCCGGGTGTGCAGTTCCATGCCGACGTGGCGCAGGGCGGCGGGCATCGTGTCGAGGGGCGGCAGGATCGTCTGTGCCCGGCGCGCGGCGCTCACCGAGCCGGTGCCGGTGCCCTTGCCGCCCGTCGCGCCGCCGACGGTCCGGCCGTGCGAGGTGGCGGATCCCCGCTTGTGCTTCTTCTTGTTCTTCTTGCCTCCGCAGCCGGTCAGGGCCAGCGAGAGGACCAGCACTCCGACGCCGATCGCGCGCGTCGTTCCCCCGGTCGTGAACCGCACAGCGGTCACCCTTCAGTTGTCGTGATCATGACGCACGACAGCATACGACGCGGCACCGGAGCCTCCGGTTCCACCCCTGACCAGGCGGAACCGGAGGCATCCGGCGGGATCAGCCGTCGCTGAACTTCTCGCCGTTCTCCGCCTTCTGGACCAGCAGCGCGGGCGGCGCGAACCGGTCCCCGTAGCGCTCGGCGAGTTCACGCGCGCGTGCCACGAAGCCGGGCAGGCCGCCTTCGTAGCCGTTGATGTACTGCAGCACGCCGCCCGTCCAGCCCGGGAAGCCGATGCCCAGGATGGAGCCGATGTTGGCGTCGGCGACCGAGGTCAGGACACCTTCCTCCACCAGGCGCACGGTGTCGAGCGCCTCGGAGAAGAGCATCCGCTCCTGCATGTCCTCGAACGGGATCTCGTGCCCCGGCTTGGTGAAGTGCTCGCGCAGCCCCGGCCAGAGCCCCGCGCGCTTGCCGTCCACGTACTCGTAGAAGCCCGCTCCCCCGCTCCTGCCGGGACGCTCGAACTCGTCCACCATGCGGTCGATGACGGTGTCCGAGGGGTGGCCCGCCCAGGTGCCGCCCGCCTCCTCGACGGCCCGCTTGGTCTCGTTGCGGATCTTGCGGGGCAGGGTGAGGGTCAGCTCGTCCATGAGCGAGAGGACCTTGGCCGGGTATCCGGCCTGGGCCGCGGCCTGTTCGACGGAGGCGGGCTCGATGCCCTCGCCGACCATCGCGACGCCTTCGTTGATGAAGTGCCCGATGACGCGCGAGGTGAAGAAGCCGCGCGAGTCGTTGACGACGATCGGCGTCTTGTTGATCTGGCGCACCAGGTCGAAGGCGCGGGCCAGCGCCTCGTCACCGGTCCGCTCGCCCTTGATGATCTCGACGAGCGGCATCTTGTCGACGGGCGAGAAGAAGTGCAGGCCGATGAAGTCGACGGGACGCGAGACGCCCTCCGCCAGCGTGGTGATCGGCAGGGTGGAGGTGTTGGAGCAGAGCAGCGCGTCCGGCTCGATGACGTCCTGGATCTCCTGGAACACCTTGTGCTTGAGCGAGGTGTCCTCGAAGACCGCCTCGATCACGGCGTCGCAGCCCGCGAGGGCCTGCGGGTCCGCGGTCGGCGTGATGCGGGCGAGCAGGGCGTCCGCCTTCTCCTGGCTCGTACGCCCCTTGGCCACGGCCTTGGCGCAGAGCTTCTCCGAATAGCCCTTGCCCTTCTGCGCCGCCTCGGCCGACACGTCCTTCAGGACGACCTCGATGCCCGCGCGGGCGCACGAGTACGCGATGCCGGCGCCCATCATCCCGGCGCCGAGCACGGCGACCTTGCGGACCTCGCGCGGCTCGATGCCCTTGGGGCGGTTGGCGCCGGAGTTGACGGCCTGGAGGTCGAAGAAGAACGCCTGGATCATGTTCTTGGCGACCTGGCCGGTGACCAGCTCGGTGAAGTACCGGGCCTCGATGGTCAGCGCGGTCTCGAAGTCGACCTGGGAGCCCTCGACGGCCGCCGCGAGGATGTTGCGCGGGGCCGGGTAGTTGGCACCCGCGGTCTGCTTCTTGAGGTTGGCGGGGAAGGCGGGCAGGTTCGCCGCGAACTTGGGGTTGGCCGGGGTGCCGCCCGGGATGCGGTAGCCGGGCTTGTCCCAGGGCTGCTGCGACTCGGGGTTGGCGTCGATGAAGGCGCGGGCCTTCTCCAGCATCTCCTCGCGCGTGGCGGCCACTTCGTGGACGAGGCCGTTCTCCAGGGCGCGCTTCGGGTTGTACTGGGTGCCCTGGAGCAGCACCTTCAGGAGCGCGTCGGTGATGCCCATGAGGCGCACGGTACGGGTGACGCCGCCGCCCGCGGGGAGCAGTCCGAGGGTGACCTCGGGCAGGCCGATCTTGGAGCCGGACACGTCGAGGGCGACGCGGTGGTGCGAGGCCAGGGCGATCTCGTAGCCACCGCCGAGGGCCGCGCCGTTGATCGCGGCGACGACGGGCTTGCCCAGCGTCTCGATGCGGCGCAGCGAGTTCTTGATGGCGGTGCCCGCGTCGAACGCCTCCTGGGCGTTCTCCGGGCCGACCTTGATCATGTCCTTGAGGTCGCCGCCCGCGAAGAAGGTCTTCTTGGCGGAGGTGTAGATGAACCCGCGGATGGCGTCCTCGTCGGCCTGGACGGCGGCCTCCGCGCGGTCGGCGATCGCCGCGATGGACTCCTTGAACGCCTGGTTCATGGTGTTCGCGGACTGGTTGGGGTCGTCCAGGACGAGGGTGACGACACCGGTGTCGTCCTGTTCCCAGCGGATCGTGGTGCTCTCGGTCATGTCTCTGTCTCCGTGGAGTGTGTGGCAGGCGGGGGTACGGGGAG
>NZ_LIPN01000340.1 GCF_001418325.1 Streptomyces atriruber
GCGTCCTGGTGCCCGCCCGCCCTGCCCGGCGCACCGGTCGACGTGCCGACCGCGTTCGACGCGATGGTCGCCGCCGACCCCGGGCACACGGCCCTGGTCTGCGGCGACGACCGGCTGTCCGCGGCGGACCTGGCCGACCGGGTGCACCGCGTCGCCCGCGCCCTGCGGGCCCGCGGCATCGGCACCGACGACGTCGTGGCGCTGGCGCTGCCCCGCTCGGCCGACTCGGTGGTCGCCCTCCTCGCCGTACTCGACGCGGGCGCGGCCTTCCTGCCCCTGGACACCGCCCATCCGCCCGAGCGGCTGCGCGGACTCATCGACGACACCCGCCCCGCGCTGGTGCTCACCGCCGCCGACGAGGTCGACGGAGTGCCGTGGAGCACGCTGCTCGACGAGGCCGCCGCGCTGTCCGGCGCCCCCCTGACCACCGACGAACTGGCCGCGCCCCGCCACCCCGAGCACCTCGCCTACGTGATCCACACCTCCGGATCGACCGGCCGTCCCAAGGGCGTGCTCGGCCGGACCGGCGGCCTGGCCGCGCTCCTGCACCACCAGCGCACGACGGTCGTCGCGGAGGCCGAGGGCGCCGCGGGCCGACGGCTGCACGTCTCCCACACCTATTCGTTCGCCTTCGACTCCGCGTTCGACCATCTGATCTGGCTGCTGTGCGGGCACCGACTGCACGTCTACGACACCGAGACCGCCCGCGACGCCGACGCCCTGCTCGACGCGTACGCCCGCGACGCCATCGACATCGTCGACACCACCCCGTCGATGGCCGCGCCGCTCGTCGACGGCGGCCTCCTCGACCGCAGGCCGACGCTCCTCGTCCTCGGCGGCGAGGCCACCCCGCCCGCCCTGTGGCGGCGCGTCGCCGCATCCGGCATCACCGCACGCAACATGTACGGCCCGACCGAGGCCACCGTGGACGCCACCACCGCCCGGATCGACGGCGGCGAGCCGACGATCGGCCACCCGCTCGCGGGCACCCGCATCTACGTCCTGGACAGCGCGCTGCAGCCCGTGCCGCACGGCAGGACGGGCGAGCTGTACCTGGCGGGACCGCACCTGGCCCGCGGCTACCTCGGCAGGCCGGGGGCGACCGCCGACCGGTTCGTCGCCGACCCCTTCGGCCCGGTGGGCCGGCGCATGTACCGGACCGGCGACCTGGCCCGGTGGGTGCCGGGGCGAGGCCTGGAGTACCTGGGCCGCGGCGACGGACAGGTCAAGATCCGCGGCCACCGCGTGGAGACGGGCGAGGTCGAGGCCGCGCTCGGCGCGGTGCCCGGAGTCACCGCGGCGGCCGCCACCGTGCGGTCGAACCGGCTCGTCGGCTACGTCGTGGCGACGTCCGTCACCGGTGAGGAGGTGCGCGGCGAGCTGGCCGCGCGGCTGCCCGAGCACATGGTGCCCGCGGCCGTGGTGGTCCTCGACGAGCTGCCCGTCACGACCAACGGCAAGCTCGACCGTGCCGCCCTGCCCGCGCCCGCCTCTTCCGGCGGCGGCCGTGCCCCGGCCACGGAGCGGGAGCGGCTGCTGTGCGCCGTCCTCGCCGACGTGTTCGAGACCGAACGGGTCGGTGTCGACGACGACTTCTTCTCCCTCGGCGGAGACAGCATCACCGCGATCACCATCAGCAGCCGCCTGCGGGCCAAGGGCCTCGAACTGCGGCCGCGGGACCTCCTCGCCCGCCGCAGCTTCGCCGCGCTCGCCGCCTCCGCCACCCTCGTGCAGGACGTCACAGGACCGGCGGACGAGCCGACCGGACCCGTGCCCGCCCCGCCGATCGTGCACGGCCTCCTCGACCCGCACCCGGACGTGGACATCGTCGCCGGGTACGCCCAGTGGACCGCGCTGCACGTCGACGCAGTCGCCCACGGCGACCTGGTCGCGGGCGTCCAGGCGGTGCTCGACCACCACGACGCGCTGCGGCTGCGCGCGGACGACGGCCTGGAGGTGCTGCCCCGTGGCGCGGTACGAGCCGTCGTCGACGAGGCCCACGGCGAGGACGTGACCGCGCTCGCCGAACGGCTCGCCGGACAACTCGACCCGCGCTCGGGCGACTTGGTGCGGGCCGCCCTGCTCCGTACCGGCGACGGCACGTCGGACCGGCTCGTCATCGTGGTGCACCACCTCGCCATGGACGGCGTGTCCTGGCGCATCCTCCTGCCCGACCTGTACGCGGCCTGCACGGGCGCGGCCCTCGAACCGGCCGGGACGTCCTGGCGGCGCCACGCGACGCTCCTCGCGGAACAGGGCGTGTCCGGTGCCCGCCGCGGCGAACTCGACCACTGGCGCACCGCGCTCGGCTCCGCGACCCGGCTCGGCGCTCGCCCCCTCGACCAGCGGCTGGACACGGTCTCGACCGCCCGCCGGTCCGTCACCGTGGCCTCGCCCGAGATCACCGAGGCGCTGCTGACCACGCTGCCCGCGGCCTACCGCGCCGGTGTCGACGAGGTGCTGCTCGCCGCGCTGGTGCTCGCCCTGCGCGCCTGGCGCCCGGCGGACGACGCGGTGACCGTCACGATGGAGGGCCACGGCCGCGAACACCTCGACCTGTCCCGCACGGTCGGCTGGTTCACCAGCGAGTACCCGGTCCGCGTCCCCGTGGCCGACGGCGTGGGACAGGTGCTGCGCGCGGCCAAGGAGGCCAGGCGCGGCGTCCCCGACGGCGGTGTCGGATACGGCGTGCTGCGCCACCTCGACCCGGAGGCGGGCGCCGAACTCGCCGCCACCCCGCCGCCGGACGTCCTGCTGAACTACCTCGGCCGCTTCGCCTCGCTCCCCGGCACCGGATGGCGCCTGCCCGAGCGCGACGCCTTCTCCGTGCTCGAACCCGGCGCCAAGGCGCTCGAACAGGTCCTCGCCCTCAACTGCTTCGTCCACGAGGAGGGCGCGCCCCGGCTCGCCGTCGAGTGGACGGCCGCGTCCGAGGTGCTCGACAGCGAGGCGGTCGCGGGGCTGCAGCACGCCTGGTCCGCCGCGCTGGACGCGCTGGCCGAGCACGCGCGCCACACCTCCGGCGGGCTCACCCCGTCGGACCTGCCGCTCGTCGACCTGGACCAGGGCGCCATCGAGGCCCTCGAACGCACCGGCCGCATCGCCGACGTGCTGCCCGCCACGCCGCTGCAGGTCGGCCTCTCCTTCCACACCCTGCTACGCGACGACCAGGACGCCGACGTCTATGTCGTGCAGGCCGTGACGACGCTGGTCGGCGAGGTGCGCCCGGAGCGGATGGCCGAGGCCGCCCGCGAACTGCTGCGCCGCCACCCCGCGTTGCGCGTGTACCTCGGCACGGCGGGCGACGACGTGGTGCAGGTGATCCCCGCCGACGTGGCCCTGGACTGGCGCGAGGACGACCGGTTCCCCGAGGCCGCCCGCGCCGATCTGGAGCGCCCCTTCGACCCGGCCCGGCCGCCGCTGATCCGGTTCCTGTTGTCCCGCGTCGGACCCGACGAGCACAAGCTGGTGATCACGAACCACCACGCGCTGCTCGACGGCTGGTCGATGCCGCTCGTCGGCCGCACCCTCCTCGCCCTCTACGCCGAGCTGGGCGGCGGCCCCGCCGCGCCCGTCGCCCCGCCGCTGTCGGAGTACTTCCGGTGGCTCGCGGACCGTGACCACGAGGCCTCGGTCGGCGCCTGGCGGGACGCGCTCGCCGGTGTCGACGACGCCACGCGCCTCGCTCCGGCGAGCACCGGGACGGGTGTCGAGCGGCCGGGACGCGAAACCGTCACCCTGGGCCGCGAGTTCAGCGACCGGCTCCGCGGGTTCGCCCGCGAACAGGGCGTCACCCTGACCACGGTCCTGCAGACCGCGTGGGGCCTGCTCCTCGGCAAGCTCACCGGGCGCCGCGACGTCGTGTTCGGCTGCCCCGTGTCAGGGCGGCCCGCCGAGGTCGACGGCGTGGAGTCGATGATCGGCCAGCTCGGCACCACCATCCCGGTGCGCGTGCGGCACACCCAGGACCAGACCGCACGCGACCTCATGGCCCAGGTGCACGCCGAGAGCGTCGCGCTCGCCGAGCACCACCACGTCGGCCTGCCCGGGATCCAGCGGGCGGTCGGCGTCGGCGAACTCTTCGACACCATGCTGGTGATGGAGAACTTCCCGCTGTCCAGCAGGAAGCGCACCCCGCTCGCCCCCGGACTCGACCTGACCGGCGTGGACATCACCGACGCCACGCACTACGCGCTCACCGTCATCGTCATCCCCGACGAAGAGATCACCATCGGTCTCGGCTACCAGCCGCGCGCCTTCGACGAGAACACCGTGCGCGACTACGGCCGTTGGCTGCACAACCTCCTGAAGGAGATCGTCGCCGACCCGGCGCGTCCCGCGCTGGGGCTACCCGCGCTCGACCCCGACGAGCGCGAGCGGATCCTGCGCACCGGCACCGAGATCGTCCCCGCCAAGGCCCGCGGCCACTGGCTGGACGAGTTCGCCGCCTGGGTGCGCCGCAAGCCCGACGCAGAGGCCCTGGTCTGCCGCGACCGCAGCCTCGGCTACGCCGAGCTCGACCGCGCGGCCAACCGCCTCGCCCAGGCGCTGATCGCGCGCGGGGTCCGGCCGCAGGACCCGGTCGCGGTGCTGCTCGGACGCGACATCGAGATGACCGTGGCGCTCTTCGGAGTGGCCAAGGCGGGCGCGGTGTACGTGCCGATGGACACGGGCTACCCGCGCGAGCGGCTCGCGTACATGTTCGACGACATCGTTCCGTCCGCCGTCGTGTCCACCGGCGCCGACCTGCCCGTCGACCGCGACATCCCCGTCCTGCGCCTCGACGACCCGGACACGCTGGCCGCCGCGCCGGACACCGATCCGGTCGAGGCCCGCGCCCGGCTCACCGAGGACGCCCTCGCGTACGTCATCTACACATCGGGAACCACCGGCCGCCCCAAGGGCGTCGGCGTGACCCACCGGGGCGTGCCCGACCTGATCGCGCTGCAGGAGGAGGTCGTCGGCGTCACCGAGCACGACCGCTATCTGCACTTCGCGTCGACCGGCTTCGACGTCGCGTTCTGGCAGACCATGGTGCCGCTGCTGTCCGGCGGCACGTCCGTGATCGCCCCCGAGGAGGTGCGCGTCCCCGGCGACGAACTGCTCGACTACATCGTCGAACACCGGGTGACGGGCGTGAACCTGCTGCCGTCGTTCCTCGCCGCGATGCCCGACGACCGCACCGTCCACCCCGACGTGTTCTTCGTCGTCGGCGCCGAGCGTCTCGACCCGGAACTGGCGCGGCGCTGGGGCCGGGGCCGCCGGGCGCTCTTCAACGCCTACGGTCCGACCGAGGTCACCATCAACTCCGTGACCTGGCACTACGACCCGGACGACGAAGGGCCGCTGCCGATCGGCCTGCCCGACCCGAACGTCCGGGCCTACGTCCTCGACGGCGGGCTCCAGCCGACCGGCGTCGGCGTGACCGGCGAGCTGTACCTCGGCGGACCGAGCCTGGCCCGCGGCTATCTGGGCCGCCCCGGACTCACCTCCGAGCGGTTCGTCGCCGACCCGTTCGGCCCGCCCGGCGAGCGCATGTACCGCACCGGCGACCTCGTGCGGTGGCGCCCCGACGGCCAGTTGGTGTTCCTCGGCCGCGTCGACCACCAGGTCAAGGTCCGCGGCTTCCGGGTCGAGCTCGGCGAGATCGAGTCCACCCTGACCGGCCACCCCGACGTCCGCGCCTGCGCCGTGATCGTGCGCGACGGCCGCCTCGTCGGCTACGTCATCCCGACCGACGACGCCGATCTGGACACCACGCGCGTACGGGAGTTCCTGGCCCGGGAGCTGCCCGACCACATGGTGCCGACCGCGCTCGTGCCCATCGACCGGCTGCCGCTGAGCCCCAGCGGCAAGCTCGACCCCACCGCGCTGCCCGCACCCGAGACGGTGACCGCGGCGCTCCGCGCCCCCGCGTCCGAGGCCGAGGCGGTGCTCCTGGGCGTCCTCCGTGACGTCCTCGGCACCGAAGCCATCGGCCCCGACGACGACTTCTTCGCCATCGGCGGCGACAGCATCGTGTCGCTGCAGGTGGTCTCCCGGGCCCGGCGCCAGGGACTCGGCCTGACCGCGCGGGACGTCTTCGAGGGAGCGACGGTCGCGGGCATCGCGGCACGCGCCCGCGCCCTCGGCGGCGACGAGGCACCCGCGACCGGCGACGCGCCGCTGACCCCGGTCATGCGCGACCTGCTGCGCCGCTCGGGCACGGCCGCCGACGGCTTCTGCCAGTGGGTGGAGATCTGCGTCCCGCCGGGCGGCGACGCGTCGGCCTGGCAGGCCGTCCTCGACGCGCTCCTCGCCCGGCACGACGCGCTGCGCGCCCGCCTCGGCGACGACGTGCTGCACATCCCGCCGGTCGGCGCGGTGACCGGCGCGGACGTCCTGACCGTCGTCCGCGCGGTGGACGACGACCTGCGGGCCCTGATCGACTCCCTGGTCGCCGGGATCCGTGACGCCATGGACCCGCGCACCGGCCCGCTGCTGCGCGCCGTGTGGGTGGACGCAGGGCCCGAACGGCCCGGCAGGCTCGTCCTGATCGCCCACCACCTGGTCGTCGACGGCGTCTCCTGGCGCATCCTGCTCGACGACGTGGCCCACGCCCACTCCGGCGGCGAGCTGGCCCGGCACGGACTGTCCTTCCTCGGCTGGGCGCAGTCGCTGCGCGAGGCCGACCGGCGGGCCGAACTCCCGCACTGGCAGCGGACGGCCACCGCCACCCCGGCACTCACCGAACCGCTCGACCCGGCCCGGGACACCGTGGCCACCGCGCGGCACCACGAGCTCACCCTCGACCCCGACACGACCCGCGCCCTGATCACGACCCTGCCCGCCGCCTACCGCAGCACACCGGACGCCGTGCTGCTCACGGCGCTGGCGCGGGCCGTACACGCCTGGCGCGGGGCAAAGGAGGTGCTGGTCGCGCTGGAGAGCCACGGCCGCCCGCAGCACGTCGACCTCTCCCAGACCGTCGGCTGGTTCACCGCCGTCCACCCCGTGCGACTCGACGCGGGCGACGACGTGCGGGCGGTCAGGGAGCGGCTGCGCGCCCAGGGCGACGGCCTCGGACACGGCATCCTCACCTCCGCGGGTCTCCTCGACCGCGTGGCACCGGAGATCGCCTGGAACTACCTCGGTCAGTTCCCCGGCGCGCCCACCGACGAGACGCCCTGGCAGCCGTCCCCGGATGCGGACCCGCTCGGCTCGGGCGGCACCGACGCCCTGCCCCTGCCGCACAGCCTGATGGTCAACGCCCTGGTGCGCGAGGACGCGCTGGGCGTCCGGATCACCTGGCCCGCCGCCCTGTTCACCGCCGCCGAGGCGGCGGAGCTGGCCGAGTGCCTGCGCACCGCGCTGCTGCAGCTCGCCGCGTCGCCGGAGATCAGCGCGCTCGACAGCGGCCGGCCGGTCGCCGAGATCCAGCCGTTGACCCCGCTGCAGGAGGTCATGCTGCGCCACTCGCGCACCGAACGCCCCGACCCGTACACCGTGCAGTCGACGTTCTCCCTCGAAGGACCGCTCGACACCGACGCCTTGCGCGCCGCGGGCGCCGACCTGATGGCCCGGCACCCGAACCTCGGCGCCGTGTTCCCCGCCGACCTGGCGGTGCTCCCCAAGTCGCCCCGGCCGGACTTCCGGGTGGTCGACGGGGCGCCGGAGGAGGCTCTCGCGGCCGACCTGGCCGAGCCGTTCGACCTCGCCCAGGGACCGCTGCTGCGCCTGACCGTCATCCGCGACGGCGCCGATCTGTCCCATCTGGTCATGACCAGCCACCACGTGCTCTCCGACGGCTGGTCGGCCCCGCGCATCCTCACCGAACTGTTCGACCTCTACACGGCCCGCACCCGCGGCGTCGCCCCGGACCTGCCCGCACCCGTCCCGTTCGGCGACTATCTGCGCTGGCGCGCCGACCACGAGCCGGACCTCGACGTCTGGGCCACCGAGCTGGACGGCCTGCCCGAGGGCGACCACCTGGGCGGCGGCGAACCCGGCCCGGCTTGGCAGGAACCCGCGCTCATCACGTTCGACGCGGAGCTGGTGGCCGGTCTCACCCGGCTCGCCGCGCGCCGCGGCCTGACCCGCAACACGCTGGTGCAGGGCGCGTGGTCGGTGCTGCTCGCGCGGCGCTCCGGGCGCGCGGACGTCTGCTTCGGCGCCATGGTCGCCTGCCGTCCACCGGAGCTGGCGGGGGTCGAGGAGATCGTCGGCCTGCTCGCCAACACGGTTCCAGTACGCGCACGGCTCACGGGCACACTCGCCGAGACGCTCGCAGCACTGCAGGCCGGGCAGCGGGCGCTGGTCGAGCACCACCACGTCGCCCTCTCCGACCTGGAAAGGGCGACCGGGCGGCGCAGGCTCTTCGACAGCCTGGTGGTCTTCGAGAACTATCCCGTCGACCCGGACCGCCTGCGCGAACCGGCCCCCGGGCTCACGGTCGTCGGCACCCGTTTCCGCGAGTCGACGCACCACCCGGTGACCCTGACGGTCATGCCGGACGGCGACGGCTGGACCGGTGTGCTCGCGCACCGCGCCGGGGTGTGCGTCGACGGCCTCGCCGACGAACTCCTCGACCTGCTCCGCACCCTGGACGAGCACCTCGACCACGACGTCCGCGATCTCCTGGAGGGCCGATGACAAGCGCTCCCGGAGGACCGGCGACCGAGGCCGCCCCGCCACCGGCGGACCCGGTGGACGGACAGCTGTTGCGCATCGCGTTCATCCTCGTCCTCGGCACCTTCATGGCCACGCTGGACGCCACGATCGTCAGCGTCGGCATCGACCGCCTCGCCGGGGAGTTCGACGCGTCCGTCGCCGACATCCAGTGGGTCAGCACCGCCTATCTGCTGGCCGTCGTCGCGGCCGTCCCCGCGTCCGGCTGGCTGGCCGACCGCTTCGGCGGCCGACGGACCTGGCTCGCCGCCGTGGGCGTGTTCCTGGTCGGCTCGGTCCTGTGCGCGCTGGCCTGGTCGGCGACCAGCCTCATCGTGTTCCGGGTCATCCAGGGACTCGGCGGCGGGCTGCTGCCCGCGACCGGGCAGGCACTGCTCGCCCGCATCGCGGGACGCCACCGCACCGGCCGGGTGATCAGCGTCGTCGCCGTCGTCCCGCTGCTGTCACCGGTGTTCGGCCCGCTGCTCGGCGGCACCATCCTCAGCGTCGCGTCCTGGCCGTGGCTGTTCCTGGTCAACCTGCCGATCGGCGCGGTCGCGGCGCTGCTCGCCCGCCGCTACGTGCCCGCGGTGCCGCCGTCCACCCGGCGCACGGCCTTCGACCTGCGGGGGGCCGTACTGCTCTCGCCCGGACTCGCCGTGCTGGTGTACGGGCTCACCGAGGTCGCCCACGGCCGCACCCTGCCCGCGGCGCTCGGCGTGACGGCAGGTCTCGCGATGCTGGCGGGCTTCACCGTGCACGGGCTGCGCACCCGCGGCACCCCGCTGGTCGACCCCCGGCTGTTCACCCGGCCGCCCTTCGGGGCCGCGGCGCTCGCGCTGCTCGTCCTCGGAGCTTCGGTCTTCGGCACGACGTTCCTGCTGCCGCTGTACTTCCAGACCGGCCGCGGCCTCTCGGCATGGGAGGCCGGGCTGCTGCTCGCCCCCCAGGGCCTCGGCGCGGCGGCCGGGTCGGTGCTGGTCAACCGCACCATCGACAAGGTCGCGCCCCGGACCCTGGTGGTCGCGGGCATCGTGCTGATCCTCGCGGGCACGGTCCCGTTCACCCAGCTCGGCCACGAACCGCCGGACGCGGTGATCATCGCGGCGCTCGCGGTCCGCGGCATCGGGATGGCGATGATCGGCGCGCCCGTGATGAACATCGTCTACAGCCGCATCGAGCCCGAACACCTGCCGCGCGCGTCGGGGGCGCTCAACCTGCTCAACACCGTGGGCGGTTCGGTCGGCACGGCCGCTCTCGCGGTGGTCCTGGAGAACCGGCTCCCGGCCCGGGGGACGGACGTCTCCGCGGCGTTCGCCGACACCTTCTGGTGGGTCCTCGGCTTCTGTCTGCTCGCGGCCGCGGGGGCGACGAGGCTGCCGAGGACCCAGCCCGGGAAGTGAACGGTCAGGCCTTGTCCTGCATGCTGCTGCGCGCCGGGTTGGCCTGCTCCGCGGCCTTCGGGTCCTTCTCGCCGGCCTTGGCGCGCACGCCCTGCTCGATGCGCTCGCCGATCGACTTGTCGATGTTCGACCAGTAGGTGAAGGCCCTGGCGAGCACGGGTTCCGTCACGCCGTTGAGCAGGTGCCCGACGACGTTGTCCACGAGGCGGTCGCGCTGGGCGTCGTCGAGCACCTCGCGCACCATGGTGCCCGCCTGACCCCAGTCGTCGTCCTCCGCGTGGTCGACGTAGGCGGTGCGGGTGATGTCGCCGTCCGCGTACCAGCTGGGCGGGGAGCCGTAGCGGTCCGTGTCGGCGGCCGGGCCGCCCTTGGAGTTCGGCGCGTAGACCGGATCCTCCGTCTTGCGGAAGGCCATGGCCCCGTCCTTGGAGTAGGTGCGCAGTGGCGCGACGGGGGCGTTGACCGGCAGCTGCTGATAGTTGCCGCCGATCCGGTGGCGGTGCGCGTCGGCGTAGGAGAACAGCCTGCCCAGCAGCATGCGGTCGGGGCTCGGGCCGATGCCGGGGACCAGGTTGTTGGGCTGGAACGCGGCCTGCTCGATCTCGGCGTGGTTGTCCGTGGGGTTGCGGTCCAGGGTCATCCTGCCGACCTCGACCAGCGGGTAGTCGCCGTGCGGCCACACCTTGGTCAGGTCGAAGGGGTTGAAGCGGTAGGTCGCGGCGTCGTCGTACGGCATGACCTGCACGTACAGGGTCCAGCTGGGGTACTCGCCGTCCCGGATGTGCTCGAACAGATCCCGGGTGTGGTAATCCGTGTCGGCCGCGGCCATCTGGTCGCCCTCGTCCTGGGTGAAGCACTGGACGCCCTGGTCGGTCTTGAAGTGGTACTTCACCCAGAACCGCTCGCCCTGTGCGTTGATCCACATGTAGGTGTGCGAGGTGTAGCCGTTCATGTGGCGCCAGGTGCGCGGAATGCCCCGGTCGCCCATCAGCCAGGTGACCTGGTGGGCGGACTCGGGGGAGAGGGTCCAGAAGTCCCACTGCATGTCGTGGTCGCGCAGGTTGTTGTCCGCGCGGCGCTTCTGCGACCGGATGAAGTGCTGGAACTTCATCGGGTCCTTCACGAAGAAGACCGGGGTGTTGTTCCCGACCATGTCGTAGTTGCCCTCGCTGGTGTAGAACTTCACCGCGAAGCCGCGCGGGTCGCGCCAGGTGTCCGGGCTCCCGCGCTCGCCCGCCACGGTCGAGAAGCGGGCGACGAGATCGGTCCGGGTGCCGGGCTGGAAGAGGGCCGCCTTCGTGTAGCGGCTGACGTCCGCGGTGACCTCGAAGTGGCCGAAGGCGCCGCTGCCCTTGGCGTGCGGCTGCCGCTCGGGAATCCGCTCCCGGTTGAATTGCGCCATCTGTTCGATCAGATACGAGTCCTGGAGGAGGATCGGGCCACCGGCGCCAACGGTGAGCGAGTGTTCGTCGCTCTCGACCGGAACGCCGGCGTCGGTGGTGGTCGCCTTGCCTGTGACGTCGTTCATGAGCTACGGGTGCCTTTCGGTTGGTGGCGTTCCGGTTTGAGGCATTAAGGCCATCTTGCGGCTTTTTCTCGAATGCGGCTAATTGTTCGTCGCCGTGCACGGTCCGGGTGCCCGACATGGCGTGGGCAATACATGGCGACCCTCCTGTTTCCGGTCGCAGATGATCCAAACCCGGCAGATGATCCAAACCCGGTGGCTCCGGCCGTCACGGGGTGAAGCTGTCCGGATCCGCCGCCGCCCAGTCGGCCGCCCAGCTCTCGGGCGGCGCGGCGAGCAGCTCGCCGGGGGAGAGCCACTCGTACAGCTCGGCATACGACCGGAACCTGCCGAGGTCCTCGCGCCGCCGCAGCAGATGCGGGCCCAGGTCCGCGGCGCGGCGCACGCCCATCGCGGCCATGATCTGCAGCGCGCTCTCGACCGTGGCCTGCTGGTACCGCGTGACGCGTGCGGCCTTGTCCACGACGTCGAGGGCCCGGGCACGGTGCGGGTCCTGCGTGGTGACGCCGGTCGGGCAGCGGTTGGTGTGACAGCGCTGGGCCTGGATGCAGCCGACGGCGAACATCATCGCGCGGGCCGCGTTGGTGTAGTCGGCGCCCATGACGAGGCGCTTGACGATGTCCGAGCCCGTCGCCACCTTGCCGCTGGCGCCGATGCGGATGCGGTCCCGCAGCCCCGCGCCCGTCAGCGCGCTGTGCACGGTGATGAGGCCGTCGGTGAGCGGCATGCCGAGATGGTCGGCGAATTCCATCGGCGCCGCGCCCGTGCCGCCCTCCGCGCCGTCGACCACGATGAAGTCCGGGGTGATCCCCTCCGCCGCCATCGCCTTGCAGACGGCGAGGAACTGCGCCCGGGACCCGGGGCACAGCTTGAAGCCGACCGGCTTGCCGTGCGCCAGCTCCCGCAGCCGGGCCAGGAACCGGACGAGCTCGCGGGGCGTGGCGAAGACCCGGTGGTACGGCGGCGAGACGACGGTCTCACCCTGCGGAACACCGCGTACCGCGGCGATCTCGGCGTTGACCTTGCTGCCGGGCAGGACGCCGCCGATCCCCGGCTTCGCCCCCTGCGACAGCTTCAGCGACACACAGCGCACGGCGGGATGGGCGGCCTTCTCGGCGAACTGCCGGGGGTCGAAATCGCCGTCCCGGGTGCGGCAGCCGAAGTAGCCGGTCCCGAGCTCCCACACGAGGTCGCCGCCGGGCCGCAGATGGTGGTCGGACAGGCCGCCCTCACCGGTGTCGTGCGCGAACCCGCCCCGTGCCGCCCCGGTGTTCAGGGCCAGGATCGCGTTGGCGGAGAGCGAGCCGAAGCTCATCGCCGAGACGTTGAGGAGGGCCATGTCGTACGGCTGCGCGCAGTCGGGTCCGCCGACCCGGACGCGGGGCGGCTCCTCGGGCACCTGCGCCGGGGCCATGGACGGCACGAGGAACTCGTAGCCGCGGTGGTCCATGTCCAGCTCGCTGCCGAACGGCTCCTCGGCGGCCACCCCCTTCGCCCGCTCGTAGACGATGCTGCGGGTGTCGCGGTCGAAGGGCCTGCCGTCGTAGTTGCGCTCCACGAAGTACTGCTGCAGCTCCGGGCGCAGCGCCTCCATGAGGAAGCGCAGATGGCCGAGGACGGGATAGTTCCGCAGTACGGAGTGGTGCCGCTGGACGAGGTCGTACACCCCGGTCAGCGCCACGACCGCGAGAGGCGCCGCGGCCGACCACCACCAGGGGGAAGCCAGCAGGGCGAGCAGCACACCGCCCGCCGCGCAGGCCAGCAGCGCCCCCACCGTTGCGTGACGCTTCATGGGCGATTCGCTCCCGCGGTCATGGTGCGCTCTCCCGGACGGCTCGCGGCCGGCCGGTGTGGGCCTCTCCCACGGTGCTCACACAGTGGGCCGGTCCGCCACACGGGCGACGACGGCCCGCGCCGCGTACCCGAGATCCGTGGCGTGAGACGTGAGGGACGGAAGGGAATGTGCTCCGGTGCGCTCCCCGGGCGGTCTTGAGAACCGGGGCGCCGCACGGTGGAGTGGTGTGACGTCGAGCCGAGAGGGAGGGGCCCGGCCATGCCGGAGAATCAGCACAGCCCGTCGCACGCCACCCGCTGGGAGCGGGCCGTCGTCGTCGGAGGGGGATACGCCGGGCTCGTGACCGCGCGGGTCCTGGCCGATCACTTCGCCGAGGTCCTGGTCCTGGAGCGCGACCCGGTGCTGCCGGACACCGGCGTGCACCCCCACGTCCCGCAGGGCTATCACGCGCACGCGCTGCTCGCCCGGGGAGGAGAGGTGCTGGAGGACCTCTTCCCCGGGCTGCGGACGGAGCTCGCGGACCAGGGCGCACCCGTCTTCGACTACGGCGAGCGGATCAGCTTCCTGCTGCCGACCGGATACGCGCCGACCGACCCGGTCGGCGTCCGCATCCAGACCTTCACCCGCGACGAGCTCGAACGGCGCCTGAGGCAACGGGTGTCGGCGATCCCCTCGGTGCGGCTGCTCCCGGCGGCCCGGTGCGAGACGGTGACCGCGAGCGCGCCCGGCCGCCTGGACCGGGTCCGGTACCGCACCGGGGACGACGGCACCACCGAGGTCACCGCCGACCTGGTCGTCGACGCCTCGGGCCGTTCCACCTCCGTCGACCGCTGGCTCACCGAAGCGCGGCTGCCCGCCTCCGCCAAGACCGTCATCAAGGCGAAGATCACCTACACCTCCGCGTGCTACGTACGTCCGCCGCGGGACCGGCAGGACTTCGACGTCGCCTACCAGATGGCCTTCGCCCCCGACGTGCCGCGCGGCGGAGTCGTCCTCGCCGTGGAGCGCGACCGCTGGATGTGCTCGCTGTTCGGCATCGACGAGCACGTGCCGCCCACCGACGACGAGGGCTACCTCGACTTCGCCCAGAGCCTCGGCAACCCCCGCCTCGCCGAACAGATCAAGCGCGGCACCCGCGAAGGAGAGATCCACCGCTACACCAACCCCGGCAACGAATGGCGCCTGCACCACAAGAACGCCCACTGGCCCGAACGCCTGGTCGCGGTCGGCGACGCGCTCTGCGTCTTCAACCCGGTGTACGGGCAGGGGCTCACGGTCGCCGCGCTCGAAGCGGACCTCCTCGGCCGCCTGCTGCGCGGCCTCGACAAACGCCGTGGGCTCGACGGGCTCAGCCGCGCCTACCAGCGCGCCGCCGCCCGCGTCATCCAGGTCCCGTGGACCATGGCCACCAGCTCCGACCTCATGTGGGCACCCACCAGGCACCCGCTGCCCGCACGCTTCGCCCACTGGTACAACCAGCAGGTCTTCGCGCTCGCCGTGCGCGACCCGGGCGTGTGGGCGCGCTTCGTGCGGGTCCTGAACATGACGGCCCCGCCCGCGCTGCTGTTCCGCCCCGCCGTGCTCGCCGAGGTCGTGCGCCACGCGCTCACGCGACGCAGGAGCTGACACCGCTCCGCCCGGCGACCGGCAGTGTCCGGTCGCGCCCGGGACCGTCACCCGGCCACCTGTCTCCTCTGTGAGCATCGGGCCCCCGACGAGGGGGCACGGTCGAGGAGGCTGGCATGCGTACGTGGCAGGAGTGGGCGGCAGCGGTGCGGCTGCTGTGGCGGGCCGGACCCCGGCACACGGTCGCACTCACCGTGACCGTGGTCTGCGGGGCGCTCACCGGACCGTTCGTCGTGATCGCCACCGGGTGGCTCGTGGGCGACCTGCCCGGAGCCGTCGAGGCGGGCCCCGGGTCGGCCGGGGCCCGCCGCGTCCTGGTCGCACTCACCGTGTTCGGCGCGCTGATCCTCGCGCGCACGGGACTGCGCGCCCTGGAGGGCGGGCTCGCGGAGGTGCTGCGGCTGCGCGCGGCGAGTGTGGTGGAGGACCGGGCCATGGCGGCCGGGACCGGTCCGGACGGCATCGGACACCTGGAGGAACCGGGCTACGCCGACACGCTGCGGCTGGTCACCGAGCCGAACACCCGGCCCGACCAACTCCCCGTCCTGCTCCCCGAGATCGTCCGTCCCCGGCTCGAAGGGATCGGACTGCTCGTCCTGCTGGCGCCGCTCGGCTGGTGGGCCCCGGTACTGCTCGGACTCGCCGCGGTGCTGACGTACCGTTCCTATCAGCGCCTGGCGCGGAGCGTGCACGGCAGCATGCAGGCCGCGAGCGCGGTGATCCGAAGGGCGGGATACCTCCGCTCCCTGGCCGTGGACCCCGAACCCGCCAAGGAAGCACGGGTCTTCGGGCTCGGCGACTGGCTCGCCGAGCGGATGACGGCCGTCTGGCAGTCGGGCATGAGCACGGTCTGGGCCACCCGCGGGACGGCCGCGCGGCGCGCCTGCGGCGCGGTGGGGTTCGTGGTCCTCGCGGAGGCGGTGGTCCTCGGATACGCGGCCTTCGCCGCCGCGCGCGGCGACCTGGCACTCACCCAGCTGGTGATCAGCGCCCAGGCGGCGCTCGCCGTACCCGCACTCGGCTGGGTCGGCGATGCCGACAACGTGGTGCGGGACGCGCTGCTGGGGCTGCGGTCGCTCGCCGCGCTGGAGGCGCGGGGGACCGCCGGTGACGAGGAGGGGGCGTCCCGGAACGGAGCCGGGAACACGGCCAGGAGTGCGGACATGAACGGAGCCGTGGGGGGCGGGTTTCCGGAGGTTCGCCGGGGCATCGCCTTCGAGTCCGTGGACTTCACCTATCCCGGCACGGACAAGCCCGTGCTGCGCGGCCTCGACCTGGAGATCCCGGCCGGCACGTCCGTGGCGCTCGTCGGGGCGAACGGCTCCGGCAAGACGACACTGATCAAACTCCTCGCCCGGCTCTACGAACCGGACGCCGGGTGCGTCACCGCGGACGGCGCGGACGTGCGGGAGCACGAGGTGCGGCGGTGGCGCCGGGGCATCTCCGTCGTCTTCCAGGACTTCGTGAAGTATCCGCTGACGCTGCGCGACAACGTGGGGATCGGCGCCCCGGACCTCGCGGGCGACCCGGGCGAACTGGAGCGGGCCCTGGAGCTGGCCGACGGCGCCGGGCTCCTCGGCACGCTCGGCGCGGGCTGGGACACCGTGCTCTCCCGGCAGTTCGCGGGCGGCGCCGACCTGTCCGCGGGGCAGTGGCAGCGGGTCGCCCTCGCCCGCGCGCTCCTCGCCGCGCGGTCGGGGGCCGTGCTCGTCCTCGACGAGCCCACCGCGCACCTCGACGCGCGGGCCGAAGCGGCCTTCTTCGACCGGTTCCTGACGGTGAGCGGGGGCGCCACCACGCTCCTGGTCTCGCACCGCTTCTCGGGCGTGCGCAAGGCCGATCTCATCCACGTCATGGACGGCGGCCGCATCGTGGAGAGCGGCACGCACGACGCGCTGATGGCGCTGGGCGGCCGGTATGCCCGGATGTACCGGCTGCAGGCCGACCGGTTCGTGGACGGTGCCGGAGAGAACGCGGAGGCCCTGGAGGCCGCTGGTGCCGGGGCCGCGAGCCCGGCACGGGACGCGGTGCCGGAGGCGCCCGCCGGGGCCGGGGCAGAGGCCCCCGAGCCCGAGCGCGGTGGCCGTGCGGTGCTCGGCGCCCTGCGCACCCTGGTCGCCGGATCCTTCCGCGAGTCCTGGAAGCTCGCCGTGCTCGGCATGCTGCTCGTGCCCGCGGCGGCCGGACTCGCGGCCCTGCAGGCCCTGTGGCTGCGGTCCATGGCCGAGGGCGCACAGCAGGAGTCCCTCGGCACGACGCTGCCCGCGGCGCTGCTGCTCGTGGTGAGCCTCGGCGCGTGGGAGGCGGTCGAACTGGCGGCCCTCGGAGCCAGGATCGGGCTCAGCGAACGGGTGGGTTTCGCCTTCGACCGACTGCTGGCCCGGCTCGCCGCGGGCATTCCCGGACTGCGCCACCAGGAGTCGCCCGCGTTCCAGGACCGGCTCCACCTGCTGCGCGACCGCACCCTCGCCATGGGAGCCCTGCTCAACTGGGTGCTCAACCTCCTGGAACAGTTCGGCGGCTTCCTGGTGACCGCCGTGCTCCTCGCCGCCGTCCACCCCGCCCTGCTGGTGCTGCCGCTCATCGGGGCACTCGCCATGCGCCTGCAGATATCCGCCCGCGGCGTCACCGCCCGTGCCCAGGAGGCCACGGCGGCCGACTACCGGCTGGCCACTCGCCTGGCGGCCCTCGCCACCTCGCCGACGGCGGGCAAGGAGCTGCGCGTCTACGACGCCGGGCCGCAACTCCGGTCCAGGGTCGGCGCGTTGCGGCAACGCGCGGACCGCGTCAAGGCCCGGGCGCAGTGGCGGGTCACCGCGCTCGGCGGCGTGGCAGGACTGCTCAACTCCCTCGGTCTGATCGGCGCGGTCGCCTTCGTCGCGTACCTCGCGGTGACGGGCCGCGCCGGACTCGGCGCGGTGCTGCTCGCGGTCGTCCTGGCCGGACGGTTCACCGGCCACGTCGTCGGGCTGGTGCAGACCACGGGCGCCGTCGTCGAACTCCTGCAGAACGCCGAACGGTTGCGCTGGCTGCAGGCGTACGCGGACCAGGCGAGCCTCACGTCCTTTGCGGGCGTGCCGCCGAGGCTGCGGCAGGGCATCGCCGTGGAGGGGCTGTCCTTCCGCTATCCGGGCACCGCGCGGACCGCGCTGCACGACGTCGACCTGCGGCTGCCCGCCGGGGGAGTGGTCGCCCTGGTCGGCGAGAACGGCTCCGGGAAGTCCACGCTGGTCAAGCTGTTGTGCCGGATGTACGAGCCGACGCTCGGCCGGATCACGGTCGACGGGGTCCGGCTGGACGCCCTCGACCCGGCGGCGTGGCGCGAGCGGCTCGGTGCCGCGTTCGAGGACTTCGTACGCTTCGAGTTCACGGTCCACGAGACGGTCGGCGTGGGGGACCTGCCACGGATCGCCGACCGGCAGGCGGCTCTTGGCGCGCTGTCCCGCACCGGCGCCGCCGAGCTGCCCGGCACGCTGCGGGACGGTCTCGGAACCCAGCTGGGCAGCCGCTGGGAGCGCGGGGTCGACCTGTCGACGGGCCAGTGGCAGAAGCTGGCGGTCGCCCGGGCCCTGATGCGTCAGGCGCCCCTGCTGCGCATCCTGGACGAGCCGACCGCGTCACTGGACGCGGAGACCGAACACCTCGTCTTCGAGCGGCACATCGAGGCCGCGCGCCACCCGTCGTCGGCGGCGGAGCAGCTGAACGGCGACCGTCCCGGCACCATCACGCTGCTGGTCTCGCACCGCTTCTCCACCGTGCGCGGCGCCGACCTGATCGTGGTCCTGGACCACGGCCGGGTCGCGGAGACGGGCAGTCACGACGAACTCCTGGCACGGCGCGGCCTCTACGCGCAGATGTACGCGCTCCAGGCCCGCGCCTATCAGTGACGGGAACGGCGGGAGCGACCGACACAGCGGCAACGCGGCAACACGGAAGGAGCGCCGGCCCGGGCCGGCGCTCCTTCGTTGTTCTGCTGCTGCGTACGGACGCCTACGCGACCGAGCCCAGCGGCGTCAGCCACGCCGGGTCACGGGGCTCCACCTTGTTGGCGAAGGCCACGAACTGGGCGTACGCGGCCAGGTCGGCCATCGCGGACTGGATGCGCAGCAGCGCGCCGTCCGACTCCGGACCGTCGGTCCGCTCCAGCCAGTTGCCGATGAGAGCGGCCACGGCGACGGTGCGGCCGCGCATGTCGCGGCAGATGCCGACCGGTCCGCCCTTGGCGGCCTGGCGGGCGAACGCCTGCCACAGCTCGATGGAGTGCGGCACCTGGCCGAGGCTCAGGCCCGAGCGGTAGAGCCGGTCGTAGTCGAGCCTGTGGTACCACGAGGCCGACTCCTCGGTGAGGGTGCCCGTCGCGAGGATGTCGCCCACCTGGGCCAGCAGCCGGGCGGCGTTGCCCAGCCGGTCCTGCGCCGCCGCGGCGTACACCGCGGCACCGCCCAGACCGTCCCCGTGCTCGGCGAGCTCCAGCGCCCGGCACAACTCGCTGGCGGCCGCGGTCAGTTCGGTGCCCGCGGTCTGCGCGAGGCGCTTCTTGTCGCGCAGGCCCTCCTCGCTGAGGGCGAGAATCTTGTTGCAGACGGCGCTCATATCCGGTTGCTCCTTCCGTTTCCGGCGCCGGCGACGGCACTGGGGGTCATACCGAGGATGTTGATGACAGCCAGCGCCTGACCGTAGATCCGGATGCGGTCGAACGCCGTCAGGAACTGCCAGGCCAGGCGCTGCCAGTCGGCGGGACGCGCGTCCGCGGCGCCTGCCGCGAAGCCGTCGAGCTCCGCGGAGAAGGCGGTCAGTTCCGTCACGAAGTGGCCGAACGCCGCCTCGTCCCCGCCCGCTTCG
>NZ_LIPN01000341.1 GCF_001418325.1 Streptomyces atriruber
GGGGAGGGGTGCGGGTGGCGTCAGACGCGCAGGACCTGCGGGCCCAGGAGCGAGTAGCGGTGCGCTTCGGAGGCGGGCAGCCGGCTGCTCGTGACGATCGTGTCGAGGTCGCCGATCCCCGCGAACCGGCAGAAGCTCGTCGCCCCGAACTTGGTGTGCACCCCCAGGAACACCGTGCGCCGTGACGCCCTGATGGCCTGCGCCTTCACCTCGCTGACCGCGGGGTCGGGGGTCGTCAGGCCGTGTTCGCGGGAGATGCCGTTGGCGCCGATGTACGCCAGGTCGATGACGAACCCGGCCAGCATGCGGGTCGTCCAGTGGTCGACGGTGGCGAGCGTGCCGGGCCGCACCCGGCCGCCGAGCAGCAGGACGGTGATGTTCTCGGCCTCGGCGAGGGCCCCGGCGGTGGCCAGTGAGGCGGTGACCACGGTGAGCGGGCGGCCCGCGGCGGCGCCGGGCAGCGACTCGGCGACCAGCTGAGGGGTGAAGCCCTCGTCGATGAAGACGGTCTCGGCGTCGCCGAGGAGCTCGGCGGCGGCGGAGGCGATGCGCCGCTTCTCCGGGACGTGCATGGTCGTGCGGAAGGCGAGGGTGGTCTCGAAACCCGCGCTCTCCACGGGGTAGGCGCCGCCGTGGGTGCGGCGGACCAGGCCGTGGTCCTCCAGGGCCCTGAGGTCGCGGCGGACGGTCTCCTTGGCGACGCCGAGCTCACCGGCGAGGGCCGTCACGTCGACGGATCCTGCGTGCCGGGCCGCGTTGACGATCCGCCGCTGACGTTCCTCCGCGGTCATCGGCGCCACCTTCTTCCCCTGGGTCTGCGGTCTCGCGGTGCCCGTTCGGGCCCTGTGGGGAAGTTCTACAGCGCGGACAAGGGGGGTTGCCAGGCTCCGAGCGGGCACGATGATGCCCGCATCTGCCCGCTTGGCGGGGCGACGGCCAGTGGGACCGGCCTCGGGCGTGCCCGTTTGCGGGGGTGGAGGCGCCCGTTCGGTGCCCGAATGGGGGCGAGCGGGCGCGAATTCCTCGGTACGGCCAGACCGGCGGATCCCTCAGTACGGCCAGACCGGCGGGTTCGTGCAGAAGTGGCCCCCCAGGTGTGCGTGGTCGGGGTCGGCCGGGTCCAGCTCGCCCTGCTCGGCGACCAGCTTCCGCGCGTACCGCTCGGAGTCGTCCCGGGGCTCGTAACCGAGCGCACGCGCGGAGGACAGGTCCCACCACAGGCGGGTGTTGGCCGACGAGCCGTACACGACCGTGTGCCGCACGTCCTCGGCGGTGAGGGCCGCGTGGAAGAGCCGGGCCCCGTCCTCGGGGCTCATCCAGACCGACAGCATCCGCACGCTCGACGGCTCCGGGAAGCACGATCCGATGCGGACCGACACGGTCTCGATGCCGTGCTTGTCCCAGTAGAACTGGGCCAGGTCCTCGCCGAAGGACTTCGACAGGCCGTAGAAGGTGTCGGGGCGGCGCGGGGTGTCGACCGGGATCAGCGGGTCGTCGCCCCGCGGGCGCGGCGTGAAGCCCACCGCGTGGTTGGAGGAGGCGAAGACGATCCGCCGGACGCCCTCCTCGCGGGCCGCCTCGTAGAGGTTGTACGTGCCCTCGATGTTGGCCTTGAGGATCTTGTCGAAGGTGGACTCCAGGGAGATGCCCGCGAGGTGCAGGACCGCGTCCGTGCCGCGCACAGCCTTGCGCAGGGCGTCCCGGTCGGCGAGGTCCGCCGTGACGGCCTCCGGCTCGTCCGCCAGGGGGCGCACGTCGAGCGGGCGCAGGTCGTATCCGTACGAGGGCAGGAGCCCGCGCATCAGGGTGCCGAGGCCGCCGGCTGCGCCGGTGAGCAGGACGGTGCGGGGAGCAGGCATGCGGGTCTCCTGAGGGCGTGGCGTACTCATTCACGTACAGAGTTCACATCCATGGACAAGCTAAGGATCTCGGCCGCGCCCCGTCAAGTGCCCTGTGTCTCGCGGAGGCGGTGAATCCGCTCGTGGGTGGGGAGTTCATCCGCTTGACCGGGCCCGATGGGGCGCCTTAGCGTGGTCGCGTTCAGGGATATGGACATGAATCAGAAACATGCACGCCCCGCACACACGCATCGCATGCACGCCTAGGGAGAGCCCGTGACGTCAGCCCCCCTCGCTTCCCGACTCCGCGTCCCCAGCGGGCCGCTGTTCTTCCCGGTCACCGCGTACGGGCCCGACGGCGCTCTCGACCTGGACACCTTCCGCGCCCATGTGCGCGGCGGCATCGAGGCCGGTGCGGCGGCCGTGTTCGCCTGCTGCGGCACGGGCGAGTTCCACGCCCTGGCCCCCGAGGAGTTCCAGGAGTGCGTCGCCGCCGCGGTCGACGAGACGGCGGGGCGGGTGCCGGTGGTCGCGGGCGCCGGATACGGCACCGCGCTCGCCGTGCGGTACGCGCGCCTCGCCGAGGAGGCGGGCGCCGACGGACTGCTCGCCATGCCCCCCTACCTCGTCGTCGCCGAGCAGGAGGGGCTCATCCGGCACTACGGGGAACTGGCCGCGGCCACCTCCCTGGACGTCATCGTCTACCAGCGCGACAACGCGGTCCTCACCCCGGAGTCGGTCGTCGAACTCGCCCGCGCGGACGGCGTCATCGGCTTCAAGGACGGCCTCGGCGACATGGACCTGATGCAGCGCACGGTCAGCGCCGTGCGCAGCGAAGTGCCGGGCGACTTCCTGTACTTCAACGGCCTGCCGACCGCCGAACTGACCGGCCTCGCCTACCGCGGCATCGGCGTGACCCTCTACTCCTCGGCCGTCTTCTGCTTCGCGCCGGACATCGCGCTCGCCTTCCACCGCGCGTTCAACGCCGGTACGCCGGAGGGGGACGCCGTCGTGAACCGCCTCGTCGACGGCTTCTACCGGCCCTTCGTGGAGCTGCGCGCCCTCGGCCGCGGTTACGCGGTCTCCCTCGTCAAGGCGGGCGTGCGGCTCGGGGGCCTGGACGTCGGCCCCGTGCGGCCGCCGCTGCACGAGCCCGCCGACGAGCACGTCAAGCGGCTGGCCGAACTCGTCGAACAGGGCCGTGCGCTGCTCGGGGACGCGAAGGGCGCCGCATGAAGGCCGCCGCGTTCCTCTATCCGTGGGACGTCGTCGGTGACCCCGAGGCCCCCGAGCGCCTGGCCCGCCTCGGCATCCGGCAGGTCACCCTCGCCGCCGCCTACCACTCCACGCGCGCGCTGACCCCGCGCCACCCGCGCCACCGCGTCGTCACCGCCGCGCACGCGGCCGTGCTCTACCCGCCGGGCGACCACTGGCAGGGGCGCGAGCTGCGGCCGTACGCGGCCGGGGGCTGGGCGCCGGGCGATGCCTACGGAGAGGCGGCGCAGGCCCTGCGCGACGCCGGGCTCGACGTGCACAGCTGGGTCGTCCTCGCCCACAACTCCCGCCTGGGCGACGACCACCCGGCCACCTCGGTGGTCAACGCCTACGGAGACCGCTACCCCTGGGCGCCCTGCATCGCGCAGCCCGCCACGCGCGCGTACCTGGCCGACTTGGCGGCGGAAGCTGCCGTACGCCCCGGGACCGGCACACGCGGCACCGAACTGGAGTCCTGCGGCTGGTACGGCCTCGCGCACCTGCACGCCCACGACAAGATCGCGGGCGTCCCCCTCGGCGAGGCCGGGCAGTACCTGATGTCGCTCTGCTTCTGCGCCTCCTGCCGGGAGGGGTACGAGGGGCAGGGGCTCGACCCCGACGAGCTTGCGGACGTCGTCCGCCGCGCCCTGGAGCCCGTCTGGCGAGGCGGGGAGGAGGGCGAGGGCTGGCCCGCCGTCGAGAAGCTCATCGGCACGGACCGGGCGGTGGCCACGCGCGCGTGGCGCGAGGAAACCGCACGCACCCTCCAGGAGGCCGTCGTCGGCGCCGTCCGCGCGGCGGCCCCCACCGGATTCCAGGTGCTGCTCCACGCCGACCCGGTGACGTATCACTGCGGCGCGAACGCGGGGGTCGACCCCGCGCACGTCCTCTCCGTGGCCGACGGTGTGGTGGTGCCCTGCACGGGCGGCGCGCGCCTGCTGGAGCCGTTCGCCGCGCGGGGCGGGGAGCGGGCGGTCCTGGCCGCCAACCTCACCGTGGTGAGCGGCATGGGCGGCAGCCCCGCCACCCTCGCCGCCGACGCGGCGCGGGCCGCGGAGCTCGGCGCCACCGAACTCCGCCTCTACCACGCCGGACTGGCCTCGGACGCCGACCTCTCCCTCGTCGCGAAGGCCCTGTCGCACACGGAGTGATCACCGATACCATCCGCGCACCACAACCGTCACTCCCGTATCAGGGGGGCAGATCCCGTATCCGGGGACAGAGGGGGAAAAGGTGCGCAACAAGCGCAACAAGGGGATATCCGCGCTGGTCTGCGCCGGAGTGATCGCGGGCGCGGCGGTGCTCGGCGGCGCGGCACCCGCCGCCGCCCGGGCGACCGCCGGGCAGGACACCGCCGCGTCCGACGTCCGCGACCGCCTGGCGCGAATACCGGGCATGACCGTGGTCTCCGTCGCGGAGAAGGAGGGCCACCCCCTCTACACGCTGGCGTACGAGCAGCCCGTCGACCACCGCAGGCCGCACGGCGCCACGTTCACGCAGCGCGCCACCCTCTGGCACAAGTCCACGGGCAAGCCGACCGTCCTCTACACCGGCGGCTACACCCTCGCCGGGGGCACCACCGCCCTCACCAAGCTGCTCGACGCCAACCAGGTCAGCGTCGAGCACCGCTACTTCGCCGAGTCGCGGCCCAAGGGCGCCGCGGGCGACGACTGGTCGAAGATGACCGTCGAGCAGGAGGCGGCCGACGAGCACCGCCTCACCCGCGCCCTGCGCACCATCGAGAAGGGCAAGTGGCTGGGCACCGGCGCCAGCAAGGGCGGTATGACGGCGACGTACCACGAGCGGTTCTACCCCGAGGACCTCGACGCTGTCGTCGCGTTCGTCGCGCCCAACGACGCGAACAACCGCGACGACAGCGGCTACGAGCGCTTCTTCAAGGCCGTGGGCACCAAGGAGTGCCGGGCCGCGCTGAACGCCGTGCAGCGCGAGATGCTCGTACGACGCGACACCCTGCTGCCCCGGTTCGAGAAGGAGGCGGCGGCCGAGGGCCACACCTTCGACGAGACCCTCGGCAGCACGGACCGTGCCTACGAGTTCGCGGCCCTCGACCAGGTGTGGAACTTCTGGCAGAGCGGCGCGGAGGCCGACTGCGCCACCGTCCCCGACGCGAAGCGGACCGGCGACGACGAGCTCTGGAAGTGGTCGAAGGAGCACGGCTTCAGCGTCTACCGCGACCAGGAGCTCGGCACCAACGGCACGGGTCCCTACTACCGCCAGGCGGCCACCCAGCTCGGCTGGGCGGACCTGAAGTTCAAGCACCTCGACGGCGTCCGCCACCACCCCGACATCTACCAGCCGAACTCGGTGCTGCCCGCCGCCATGCGCGGCACGTACGACAACAGCACGATCGCCGACGTCGACCGCTGGGTGCGGAAGCACGGCCAGCGCATGATGTTCGTCTACGGCGAGAACGATCCGTGGAGCGCCGAGAAGTTCACGCCCAGCCGCCACGACTCGTACCGGTACGTGGTGCCCGGCGCCAACCACGGCGCGTCGATCGCCGGGCTGCCCGCGGCCGAGCAGAAGAAGGCGATCGCGACCGTCAAGCGCTGGGCCGACGTGAAGTAGCCCGCGCGCGGGGCCTCAGCAGGGGCGCGGCGATCAGCAGTCGCGCCCCCGTGAGGACCGGCAGCAGGAGCCGGAAATCGGTGCTCTCCACGAGCGCCGCGCCCGCCGCGATGCCGACCGCGGTCGGCGCGAACATCAGGGTGCTCGCGGTCGCCGACACCCGGCCGAGCAGCGCGTCCGGCGTCGCGCGCTGCACCGCCGTCAGGCCCGCGATCAGTACGCAGGGCAGCCCGACGCCGTTCGTGAGGCTTCCCGCGAGGACCGCCGCATCGCTCGGAACCGCTGTGAGCGCCGCGGAGACGCCCGTCAGGACGATGCCCGCCCCGCCGAACCGCCGCGCCCCGAACCGCCGCATCAGCGCCCCC
>NZ_LIPN01000342.1 GCF_001418325.1 Streptomyces atriruber
CCGCGGCGACCAGCGCGGCGAGCGTACGCAGGTCCGTACCGTCGTAGCGCAGCGCGGGGCGGAAGCCCGACGTGCCGTTCGCGGCGCGGAGTTGGGCCAGCGGCAGGCCGGTGCCGGGGGCGTCGATCCAGCGGGCGTCCACGAGGTCCCCGAGGCGCAGACCGGCGCGGCGGGCCAGCGGGTGGCCCTCGGCGAGGAGCACGGCGACGGGTTCCTCCGCGACGGCGTGCGCGCTCAGCGGGGCGACGTCCGGCAGGTGCAGGGGGTCGCTGGGCGCGGCGAGACCGTCGACGAGTCCGAGGTCGGCGGCGCCGGTCGCGACGGCCGCCGGAACCTCGTCGCGCGACAGCACGCAGAGGGTGACGCCCGCCATGGGCAGCGCCCGGACCGTACGCGGGGTCAGCGCGGCCGACGTGGCGGCGAGCGTCAGCCCCTGCTCGGGGGCGGCGGCCATGCGGACGACCTCGGCGCGGGCCGCGTCCAGGCGCAGCAGCAGCGGGCCAGCGTGCTCCAGGAGGCGGTCACCGGCCGGGGTGGGGGCGACCGGTCGGCGGGTGAGCAGGGCCGCGCCGAGGTCCTGTTCGAGGGCGGCGATGTGCTGGGAGACGGCGGACTGGGTGTAGCCGAGCTCGCGGGCGGCCTCGGAGAAGGAGGCGAGACGGGCCACCGTCACGTACGTGCGCAGGAGGTGCGGGTCCATGACCGCAAGGATCCTCCAGGTCATCGGAGACATGGGCAGCACCCGGCGCCAGGCGGCCGTCCGTCAA
This sequence comes from Streptomyces atriruber, assembly GCF_001418325.1. Classification (GTDB taxonomy): domain Bacteria; phylum Actinomycetota; class Actinomycetes; order Streptomycetales; family Streptomycetaceae; genus Streptomyces; species Streptomyces atriruber. Next base: position 768 of record NZ_LIPN01000342.1, read on the forward strand.
CAGGCCTCCGTCTCCGCCAGCCGCCGGCCGCCCTCCGCCAGCCGTCATCAGAGATGCTTATGGCGCGTGCAGATTTCATCGTTGGACGTGAACTGGAGCGCGCGCCCAGGATGATCGGCATGACTCCAGCCGTACAGGACTCCGCACCCCGCCAGGACGCCACTCCCCGCGCCGCCGCCCGCATCGCCCTCGTCGGCGACCGCTCGCCGAACGTCGCCTCCCACAACCGGATCCCACTCCTCCTGGACTCCCTCGCCACCCAGGACCGTCTCGCCCTCGACGCGTACTGGATCCCGACCGAGGACGCCGCGGAGCCGGACGCCGTGCGCGGCTTCGACGCCGTGTGGGTGGTGCCGGGCAGCCCCTACCGCAGCGAGGCCGGGGCGCTCGCCGCGATCCGCACGGCGCGCGAGGACGGCGTGCCCTTCCTCGGCACCTGCGGCGGCTTCCAGCACACGCTCCTGGAGTACGCACGGAACGTGTGCGGCCTCACCGACGTCGCGCACGCCGAGAACGACCCCGACGCCGACGACCTGCTCCTCACCCCGCTGGCCTGCTCGCTGGTCGGCCACGAGGGCACGGTGACCATCGCGGCGGACTCGCTCGCCGAGTCCGTGGTGGGCGCCCGCACGTCGATCGAGCGCTACCACTGCTCGTACGGCCCCAGCGCCCACCTCGACACGCTGCGGGCCCACGGGCTGCGCTTCTCCGGCGAGGACGCGGAGGGCCAGGTGCGGATGGCCGAACTCCCCGGCCACCCCTTCTTCCTGGCCTCCCTCTTCCAGCCCGAGCTGGCCGGCGACGGCTCGCGGCCGCACCCGATCGTGCGGGCCCTGGCGCGAGCCGCCGTCCACCGCGCGGGCGGCAGCAGGCCCTAGCCTCCGTGGCCCCCGTGACCGCCGCCGTGCCCCGCGCCGTGGTCGAACTTCAGGGCCTCCTCCGGCATCACCACGAAGGGCCGCATCATGCCCATGTCCTCGTGCTCCAGGAAGTGGCAGTGGTACATGAAGCGGCCGTACGCCCCGTCGAACTTGCCCATGACGCGCAGCAGCTGGCCGCCGGGCACCCGGAAGACGTCCTTCCAGCCGCGCTCGTTCGGGGCGAGCGGGACGGGTCGCCGCGGGTCGACGGCGATCGGGGTGCGGGTGCCGCCGATCGTGACGTCGAAGCCCGAGACGTCGTACGTGTCCCTGCCGAGGAGCTGGAAGTCCGCCAGGTGGATGTGCATCGGGTGGACCACCGGCGGGTTCACGGCGAGGTTCAGGAAGCTCCACTGCTCGTGGCTGCCCTCGGCGATGGTGATGCCGAGGCCGTCGTTGAACGTGCGGGCGGTCCTGCGGTACGTCTTGACCTTGCCGTCCTCCCCGCGCAGCTGGATGATCCCCTCGGTCGGCACCTGGATGTCACCGGGCTTCTCGACCTCGGTCATCTCCCAGATCTCCGGGTGGCCGCCGCCGCCCTTGGTGGCGGGCGGGGTCAGCACGATCAGCCGGTGGCCGTGCGCGATGTCGTGCGTGAGCGGGCGGAAGGAGCCCGAGAGGATCTCCGGCAGTTCGAAGGTGTCAGGCTCGGCGCAGTCGCCCACCCGGAACTCCATGACCTGCGGATAGCGCACGTCGTTCGCCACGTCGGGCACGCCGGGCGCCTGGCCCCGGCCCTTGTTGACCAGGCGCAGCCGCTGCCCGGCCAGCTCCCGGAAGTCGACGAGGAGGTCCATGCGCTCGGCCGGGGCGACGGTGAGCGTCGGCAGGGCCCCTTCGAAGTCGACCGGCACGGGGCGCGGCAGGAGCCCGCCGTCGCTGCCGATCTGGTGGAGGACGCCCCGCACGGGGTTGTTGTCCTCGTCGACCAGGACCAGGTCGTAGATGCGCGCGTTCGACGCGTTGACCAGCCTGAAGCGGTACCAGGCCGGGTCCACGTCGGCGTACGGCCAGATGCGGCCGTTGACCGTGGTGTAGGGGCCCGAGAAGGGCAGGGTGACCGGCTTGCCCGTCTCCGCGTTCTTCGGGTCGACGATGGTGGTCTTGTGCAGGAGGCGGCCGTTCAGCCGGCCGTCGCCCTCGTCCGTGTCCAGGTTCCTGTCGGCGATGAGCAGCGGGATCTCCCGTTCGCCGCACGGCAGTTGGAGCGCGTCCTCCTCGTCGTCCCGGACGAGGTACGTGCCGTACAGCCCCGCCATCACGTTCCACCGGGTGATGTTCATGGCGTGGTCGTGGTACCACCACTGGACCGCCTGGTGGTCGTTCGGATACTCGGAGAGCTGGGCGTCGCCGAATCCCACGGCGTTGTCCGCCCAGCCGTCGTTGCCCCCGCCCGTCTGGGCGCCGTGCAGGTGCGTCACCGACCAGGCGGGCAGTGCCGCCACGTCCTTGTTCGGCTCGACGCCCGCGCGGCCCGGCTCGGTGCTGGGCGGCGGGTCCTTCTGCGGGTCGCCGAGCGGGACCTCGACGGCCGTGACGGGATACTCGCCCTGCGGAATGCGGTTGGTCCAGGCGATGCGGATCCGCCGCCCGCGCCGCACCTCGATGGTGGGGCCGGGCACCGAGCCCTCATACCCCCACATCAGGGTCGGCGGGAGCTGCGGGTGCAGCCGCACCCACGTCGGCCGCAGGGCGATCTCGGTCTCTTCGCGCGGGTCCTCGGGATCGGGCCGCAGGACCGGCGGGACGGTCAACGGCACTACGAACGGCGTCAGTTCACCGTCTGCCGCCGTCCCGCTCTTCGCCTTCGCCTCGTCGCCCGTCAGCTTTTCAGTGATGCGCTCAATGATGTCGGTCAAGATCGAACACCCCCGTGTCCATCCCCCGTTTCGCGGCCACTCGAAGGCCGCCTTCACTTCAGAAGACTCCTGGCGCATCACCTAAGTTCCACGAATCCTCCATTCCGGATGAAACCATCCGAAGGGGGCCGCGTCGGGTCAGCGCAGACCGGCGATCGAGGGCACCCTCGGCACCCGGTCGGGCACGAAGCCGTGCGCGCGCCTGGCCAGGTCCCGCGCGCCGTAACGTCGGCACTCGTAGTGCCAGTTCAGCACCCCCGCCGTCCAGTTCCGCAGGTCCGTGACGTAGCCGTCCATGGCCGCGCGCGCCTCCCGCGACAGGCCGAAGTCCTCGTACAGGACGGGCAGTTCCTGCTCGACGACGTGCTCGAACTGCCGCAGGCGCTGCGTCGCCAGGTCGTGGACGACGCGCAGCGCCGCCGGGTAGTCGCAGCCGAAGAAGTTCTGCACGACGAGGATGCCGTTGTGGATCTCGCCCTCGTACTCGATCTCCTTCTGGTACGAGAAGATGTCGTTCACGAGCATGCTGTAGTCGACGACGGCGTTCTCCAGGGAGCGGACGGGGCCGCTGCGGTGGACCTCGGGCGGCACGGACGGGCCGAGGCCCATCCGGCACAGGCTCATGGTGAGGTCGGCGCCGAACGTGGCGCGGCGCATCTCCAGGTAGTCGACCGGGTCGGGGATGCGGTGGTGCAGCTGGTTGAAGACCTCCCACACCCAGCTCTCCGTCATGACGTCCACGGCGTCCCGCAGCGTCCTGCGCTGTTCGTCGGTCATGTCGCGGGTGGTGCGCGCCCACAGGTCGACGAGGCCGCGCTCCATGGCGTTGGCGGGCACCGGAACCGGCTCGTCCGCGAGGTTCATGCAGGCGGAGAGGCGTTCGGTGCAGAGCTTCGCGGCGGCGAGGTCGCGGCGGCGGCCGAAGACGAGGGGGTAGTAGTCGTCGGCGTAGGTGCCCCAGGCGAGCCACTGCGAGCTGAGGTCGAGCGCCTCCGCGGTGCCGTCCGGATCGAGCCCCGCGGAGCACAGCGGCAGGTCGTACGCGTCGAGCTTGTCCTCGTCCCAGACGCCCTCCGCCAGGATGCCCATGGCGTGCGCCCACCCGGTGAGCCGCTGACGCGCGGTGTCGAGGCCGGGGTTGAGCCGCAGCGGGAACGGCATGCCCAGGTCGGGGATGCGGGAGGGCCCCACCTTCTGGAACGGCACGTGGGTGAAGGAGCGCAGCCGCTCCGCCCCGGCGGCGGCGAGCAGCGCCGCCATGTCGGTTCCCGCGGTGCCGATGCCGCCGGGCCCGGCGAGCGGTGAGCTGTCGAGCGCGCCCTCGTTCATGTACCGGCTGGAGCGCAGATGCCACTCGTGGCCGCCGGACTGCCAGTCCTGGAGTCCGCGCGTGTACGCGGCGACCGCCGCGACCTCGGCCGGGGTGAGGCCCTTCTCCAGGGCGACGGCGGGCACTTCGGTGGCCGCCGTGTGCTCGAACTGGTGCAGCCGCGAGGTCAGGACGTCGTTGACGGTGTCGGCGGCCTCCTGGGTCGTGCAGTCGAAGAAGGTCTCCAGGACGAGCACTCCGTTGCTGAGCTCGCCCTCGTCCTGGACCTCGCGCTGGTACGAGAAGAGGTCGTTGCGCAGGTGGACGGCGTCGGAGAACGTCTCCATGAGCACGCGCAGCGGCCTCGATCCGGCGACCGCCGCGGGCACCTCCGCCGTCGCGTACTCGATGAGCCCCGCCGACCAGGGAGCGCCGCCGACCTTGCGGCGCATCTCGATGTACTCGACGGGGTTGGCGATCCGCCCTTCGTTGATGTTGGAGAGCTCCCACATCGACTCGTTGAGCAGGTGCTCCGTGGATTCCGCGAAGCGGCGGCGCCAGTCCTTGGACATCGCGGGCACCGTGCGCGCCCACAGATCGGCGAGGCCCGCCTCGACCGGGTTCCGCGGCTCGGGCACCGGGGCGGACAGGTCCATCGGCATGAAGAGGGGCAGGCGGTCCAGGTGGGCCTTGCCCGCCGCCCTGTCCTGGGTGCGTTTGTACATGTCCAGGAAGTGGTCGTCGAAGAAGAACACCCACACGTACCAGTCGGTGATCAGCGACAGCGCGGGGCCGTCGCAGTCGGGGTGGGTGTACGCGCACAACAGGCCGTAGTCGTGCGCGTCGAGGTCGCTCTGCTCCCAGATGCCGGAACCTTCCAGCATGCCCATGTCCCGCGCCCACTGCGCGGAGTGCGCGCGGGCCTCCTCCAGGTGCGGGTTGAGCCTCGCGGCGTACGGCATGTAGAAGTGCGGCAGTTCGAACGGCTGCGTCATGTGCGCGGCTCTACCCGGGGCCCGCCACCGGCATCCGCACGGCGGCCGATGATCGCACCATCGCGTGAACCGGGGGCACTTCGAAGCATGGCAAGGGCGTACGAAGGTAAGGGACGACGGCCCAGGTCGGCCCCACCGGCACCGGCCACGCCCACGCCGGCGGCCGCTCGTACCGAATCACGGGTTTCCCCGCCCGCGCACGGCCCACGCCTCTAGGCTGCCGTGCACGCCCTCGGAAGGAAGCACGTCCATGACCGATGCGCCGCTGCGAGCGGAGCTGCTCCTGGACCGCGAGGTCCCCGAAGAACTCCGCCGCGAGCTGGTCGCCGTGTTCGACGGACTCGGCGCCCCGCCGGTCCGCGTCCGGCAGACCGTCGAGCACCGCGGCGCCGCCGACATCCCCTGGATCGTGCTGGCCTCGCTGCCTCTTCAGGCCTTCCTCAGCGGCCTCGGAGCGGAGGCCGTGAAGGACGCGTACGGCGCGTTCAAGGGGGTCGTACGGAAGACCGCGCGCCCCGCGTCGCCCGAGCCGGGCACCCGGGGCGAGGCCCGTGCGGCCCGGCCGATCGTGCTGCAGGACGCGGCCACCGGCCTCGACATCGTGCTGGAGCCCGACCTGCCCGCCGAGGCGTACGAACGGCTCACCGCGCTGGACCTGACGGAGTTCGCGGTGGGACCAGTGCACTACGACCGCGACCGGAGTCGCTGGCGTTCGGTCCTTGACGAGGCCGTCGGCTGACCCCGCCGCCGTGGACCGGGAACGGGGACCGACTGTGACCGCGCAGACCACGAGTACGGAGCTGTCCCACGCCGAACAGGCGTGCACCGAGGGCGAGTCGGCCCTGACGCGGGGGGACACCGCTGCCGCCGAGAACCACTTCGCGAAGGCGCTGGAGCTCGTGGGGGCGGGCGCCCCGGGCGACACGGCAGGGGACGCCGGGCGCGGGCACGGCACGGACGCCGGGCGCGGGCCCGACGCGGAGGGCGTCGCGCGCGTCGCCGCGCGGGCGTGGACCGGAGCGGGCCGGGTGCGGCTCGCCCGCGGGGAGACCGAGGGCGCCGAGGCCGAGTTCGAGCGGGCGCGCGCACTGCGCCCCGCGGCGGCGGGCCCGTTGCACTGGCTGGGCTGCGCGGCCGCGCACCGCGGGGACCTCGCGGCGGCGGAGCGCCATCTCACCGCCTCGCTGGCCTGCGCGGTCCCGCACGGCCGCAGCCTCGTCCAGCGCGCCTACGTCCACGCGCGCGCGGGCGACACGGACGCCGCCCTGGACGACCTGCGGGCCGCGGCCCGGGCCGGCTCCCTGGACGACGACGCCCGCTGGCTCGACGCCGCGCTCCGCGGCCGCTCCGCGCGCGAGGTGGCGCTGCGGCTGCGCAGGGCGGCCCTCACCGCGCTCGCGGACTCCGGGCCGCGGGGCGGCGCGGACTGGGAGCGGGCCGGGGAGCTGATCGCCGCCGCGCGCGGGCTCGACCCAGGACCGTGGCCCTCCGCCCCGCTGTACGCCGTGGCCCTGGTGCGCGGCGGGCGGCGGGCGGCCGCCGTGGCACTGCTGGGGGACGCCGTCGGGAACGACCCCGCCGACCACCGGGTCACCCACACCCTCGCGGTGTGCCTCCTCAACTCGACCGAGGACGACGGCGGTTCGGCGTGGGAGCGGTGTGTCGCCGCCTGGGCGGCGGTGCTGCACGACGCCGGGTTCTGGGAGCACGTCCTGACCAGGGCCGCCCGGCGGTACGACGTCGCCGTCGAGCGCTCCCTCGTGCCCGCCCTGCGCGCCGGGCTGCGCGAGGTGCTCGAACGGCACATGCCCGACGAGGCCGACGCCGGCACCCGGGTCGCGCCCGGGCCGCTGCTCCAGCGCGAGGCCGACGCCGCGAAGCTGCTCGCGGCCGTCGGCGGCTTCCCCTCCGCCCGGGGCGGCGGGGCGCCGCTGTTCTGCGGCCCGCTGCGCATCGCGGAGCTCGGCAGGTCGGCGGAGTTCGGCGCCTTCGCCGCCGCACTGGAGGAGTCCTTCGCCGCCGCTCGACAGGAGGCGTCCGCGTACGCCTCCGCCGCGCCCACCGCCGCGTACACCTCCCTCACCTACGCGTTCTCCGAACTCGGCTTCGCACAGCTCCTGTTGGGCCAGGACAAGGCGGCCGACGCCCTGGCCGCCCTCTCCGAGCTGCGCTGCTCCGGCTGCCGCAGGCGCGGCGGGCCGGGGGCGGCGGCCGTGTGCGAACCGGCGTGCGGGCGCTTCGACGAGCTGAACCCCGGATACGCCGGGGTCCCGGACAAGCACCTCAGGCTCTCCCTCGACGCGCGCGGCCTGGCCCTGGAGGCGCGGCTCAGCATGGGCCGGACCGAAATGACCTCCGACCGGCCCGACTTCGGCGCCGCCGCCGCGTACTGGCGTCGGGCGCTGGTGCACAGCAGGGAGCTCGACCGGTACCGCGAGACACAGACCGCCATCGTCGACATCGCGCTCGGCGCGGCACGGGTGGCGCACCGCGACGGGCGGCTGAGCCTCGCCGTCTCGACGCTGGATGCGACCCGATCGGTCATCGGAGCGAACGAACGCGCCCGGCTGGAGGGACAGTTGGCGCGCGTGCTGGCCGACCGCGGGATCTCCGGGGCAAACGACGAGGAGACACTGCTCGACCAGCCCGCCGCCGACCTGCGCCGCTCCGTGGCCTTCAACCCCCATCTGCTGCGGGCCCAGGTCAGCCTCGGCATCGTGCTGCGCGGGCTCGCCGCGGCCCGCTGGAGCTCCGGCAGCCTGTCCGGCGCGCGGGCGGCCCTGCGCGAGGCCGTCGACCAACTCACCGCGGCACTCGCGCACTTCCCGGACGATCCCGACCTGGAGGCGCAGCGGGAAGCCGTGATCGGCGATCTCGACCACATCATGTGGCAGCCCGACGAGAGCGAGCAGTGACGCCCGTGCTCGCCTACGAGGAACTGCGCATCCGGGTCCGCCCCGTCGGCGGATCCCGCTATCTCGTGACCGCCAGCGGACCCGCCTGCGCGGCCGAGATCATGGCGGTCGACGGGGAACCCGCGGCGTTCAGGGAGCAGTGGGACCGGCTGATCGCGGCGGAGCTCGGGCTGGCGCCGATGGGCGAGCAGCACACGGTGGCCCAGCTGCGGGTGCTCGGGCGCGGCGTCTTCCGGCTGCTGTTCGGCGACGCGGGACCGGCGGAGGGCGACGGCGCGGGCGCGGGCGCCGAGGACGCGGTCGGCGGGCGCGTCGGCGCGTGCGTCGACACCGCGCTCGACCGCGCCCAGGGGATGCGTCCCTCGCGCGGGCTGCGGCTCCGCTTCGACCTGCCGCCCGAGCTGCGCGACCTTCCCCTGGAGTCGCTCTGCGCGCCGCCCGGCAGCCCGCAGCAGTCGCTCGCCCTCAGCCACGGCTACTCGCTGGCGCGTTCGCTGGCGGGCGGGCCCTTGGGGCAGCGGCTGCCGGAGCCCGCGGACGAGCCGAGCGTGATCCGGCTCCTGGTGGTGTGCGCGTCGCCCCGCGGGCTGCCGCCGCTGCGGACCGCCGCCGAGGTGGCCGCGATCCGCCAGGACCTGCCCGACGTGGCCGTCCAGACCACCGTGCTGGAGCGGGCGACCCGCACGGGCCTGGAGGCCGCGCTCGACAAGCACTCCGAGCTGCCCACGGCCGTGTTGGTGATCGCGCACGGATCGTACGACCAGGAGATCGGCAAGGGCGTGGTGGCCCTGGAGACGGAGAGCGGCGGCATCGACCGGGTGCCCGCGGATCTGCTCGGCGCGATGCTGCTCAAGGCGCAGCAGCTCAGGTTCGTCGCCCTCAACCTGTGTTCCGGGGCGGACAGTTCGCACCTCGAACCCTTCTCCGGGCTCGCGCAGGCCCTGATCGGCGGCGGTGTGCCCGCCGTGGTGGCGATGCGCGGGCGGGTGAGCGACGTGTCGGCGGGCGCGTTCGGTCCCGAGCTGCTGAAGGGCATCGCGGCCAACAAGACCGTCGACGAGGCGATGGCCGCCGCACGGCTGTGCATCTCGCACCAGCCGGACCACACGGCCGTGGAGTGGGCGACGCCCGCCCTGTTCCTGCACGAGGGGTGTCGGCAGGGCTGGCTGTTCAAGGCGCGGGAGGTGCGCGACGACGAGTTCGAGGACGACGGCGAGGACGGGGTGGCGGATCCGCTGCGCGAGGGCGAGGACGCGCTGCGGGCCTTCCACAGCCCCGTCGGCCACGTCGGCTCCGCGGTCCTGATCCGCGCGGCACGCCACCAGCGCGACCTGGGGCACTGGGCGCAGGTGCAGCGGATCCTGCGGACGCCGACGCAGAGTTACGCCGACGAGCAGCGCCGGATGCGGGCCGAGGCGGCGTTCGAGCTGGCCTGGCCCGAGCTGGAGAAGCTGTGCGCGCTGCTCGCCGGGGAGCGGGACGCGGTGGGCGCCGAGGCGCAGCTCGACGTGGTCCGCGAGCTGCTGCCGGGGCCGACGCCCGGCGCGCTGGCGGCGGAGGTCGCCGGGCTGCGGCGGCTCGTCTCGCTCGTCGAGGGAGCGCGCGCCGCGGAGGCCGCCGCGGACTGGGCGACGGCCATCGCCCGCTACGAGGAGGTGCTCGCCGCGCGGCCCGGCGGGCTGCGGGACGTCACGGAGCGGCTCGCGGCGGCGCGGGACGAGCTGCATGTGGCGCGGGTCTGCGAGGCCGCCGAGCGGGCACGCCTCGCGGACGACTGGAACACGGCGGCCGACGGGTACGCGGCGGTCCTGCTGCTGCGCCCCGGCCACGACACGGCCACCGCGTGGTCCGCCTACGTGACCGGCCGGGCCGCCGAGACGCACGAGGACTGGCGGGCGGCCGAGGCGGCGTACGCGCGATGCGAGGGCCTCGACGGCGCTGCGGGGCGGGCGGCGTACGCACGCGGGCGGGCGGCGGCCGAGTCCGGGCAGTGGGCGGCGGCTCGGGACGCCTTCGCGCAGGCCGGGCCCGACCGCCGCACCTGGCACGTGTACTGCGCGGGACGGGCCGCGGACGCGGCGGGCGCATGGGGCGCGGCGGTCGAGGGCTATGCCGCGGCGGACGGCTTCCTCGACAGCGCGGTGCGCCTCCTGTACGCGCGGGGCCGCGGCGCGGCGGAAGCGGGGCGCCACGCCGAAGCCCTGACGGACCTGTCGGCCGCGGCCGCGCAGGGCTGGGACACGGAACCGTGGCTGACCGACCTGCGGACCCGGGTGTACGAGGCGGCCCTGACGGCCGCGGAGTCCGGCGACTGGCCCGCCGCGCTCACCCACCTGGCCCCGCTGCCGGACGCCTTTCGCGCGGTGCGCCCCCTCAGGCGCTATGCGGAGGGCCGGTTGGCGGCGTCCGTGGGCGACTGGGTCCTGGCCGCGGAGGCGTTCGGGGAGTGCGCCGCGGGCGAGAAGGGGGAAGGGCGGGACGGGGAGCCGGGGCGTGGGGAACCGGGT
>NZ_LIPN01000343.1 GCF_001418325.1 Streptomyces atriruber
GCGCTCGGCGGCGCCCCCGGCGCCCTCGCCGATCCGGGGGCACCCGGCAGGCCCGGGGCTCCGGCCACCTCTCCGGACGAAGACGGCAGGGGCGACTCCCGTCTCCCCTCCGTCTGGCCCCGACCCCAGTCGATGACCACTTCGGGCAGCGCCGTCACGCTCGGCGACGACGTCGTCCTGGTCGTCCCCGGCGGCAGGGTGAGCCGCGCCGACTCCGGTTCCGGCCCCGCCCTCGACCCGTACGCCCTGGAAGCCCTCCGCTCCCTCCTGCGCGACGCCGGCGCCCGGCGGATCACCGAGGTGCGCGACGGCGACCCGCTGCCCGCGGGCGGCGCCCTCGTCGTCCGGGCCGACGGGGCCGGTGCCGACCGGGCGCTGCGCTCGCTGGGGGTCCGGGAGCCCGGCGACCTGCCGCGGGGCGGCTACCGGCTCGGCGTCGGACGCGTCGACGGGCGGGACACCGTCGCCCTCGCGGGCACCGGCGAGGACGGCCTCTTCCACGGCGTCCAGACCCTGCGACAGCTCACCGGCCCGGCGGCGGGAGCAAGCGGCGCCGACCGCACCGTGCCCGGCGTGCGGATCCGCGACTGGCCCGGCACCGCCGTGCGCGGCCTCACCGAGGGGTTCTACGGCACCCCGTGGACCCTGAGGCAGCGCCTCGCGCAGCTCGACTTCATGGGGCGCACCAAGCAGAACCGGTACCTCTACGCCCCCGGCGACGACCCGTACCGCCAGGCCCGCTGGCGCGAGCCCTACCCCGCGGACCAGCGCGCCGACTTCCGCGCCCTGGCGCAGCGGGCCGAGGCCAACCACGTCACGCTCGCCTGGGCCGTCTCGCCCGGCCAGGCCATGTGCCTGTCGTCCGAGCGGGACGTCAGGGACCTCAACCGCAAGATCGACGCCATGTGGGCGCTCGGCGTGCGCGCCTTCCAGCTGCAGTTCCAGAACGTCAGCTACAGCGAGTGGCACTGCGAGCAGGACGCCGAGACCTTCGGGTCGGGTCCGGAGGCCGCCGCGAAGGCGCAGGCCAGGGTGGCCGACGCGGTCGCCGCGCACCTGGCCGCGCGCCACCCCGGCGCCGGACCGCTCTCCCTGATGCCGACGGAGTACTTCCAGGACGGGACGACGGAGTACCGCGCGGCCCTCTCGCACGCGCTGGACCGCCGCGTAGAGGTGGCGTGGACGGGTGTCGGCGTGGTCCCGAGGACCATCACGGGGCGCGAGCTCGCCGGCGCCCGCAGGGCGTTCGGCCCGCACCCGCTGGTCACGATGGACAACTACCCCGTCAACGACTTCGCGCGGGACCGCATCTTCCTCGGCCCCTACACCGGCCGCGAGCCCGCCGTCGCCACCGGCTCGGCCGCCCT
>NZ_LIPN01000344.1 GCF_001418325.1 Streptomyces atriruber
CCCCCAACACCCCACGGCACCCCCAGAACCACACAACTCCGTCAGCTCCCCACCCATCCGCCCTTGCCGGTGACTTCGGTGAGCCTGGGTCGGGAACAACGCGGCCGCCTGAGTACGGCTCCGGGGCCACAAGGCCTTGTCGGCCCCCGCCCATCGGTCTCTGGCGGTGACTTCGGCGAGCCCGGGTCGGGAAGGACGCCGACGCCCCACTGCGGCTCGGGGCGCACGGCCTCCTCAGTTCTCCACCCGGCGCCCTCGACGGCGACCTGCGAATCCAGTCACTCGCCACGAGCCGGTGCGGAACGCGCGGGGTCTCTCCCCACCTCGCGCAGGACCAACAGGCCCCCGACCCCCGGCACGACCGCGCGCCACCGCACCCCCGGTGACGCCGTCGACGGCAGCATCCACGTGGCCGCGATGACCACCAGGTACGCGGTGCCGTGCAGCGGGCCGAGCAGGCCCGAGAGCGGTCGGGCGTGGACTGTGAGGAGGTTGGCGAAGAGGAGGGCCAAGGACGCGGACTCGACGATCGCCGCGATGCGGAGCGTGCGCACGGCGCTCACGCCCCCGTCGTGGAGCCGGGGCGGACGATCATCAGAACGGTGACCGTCGCCCAGAGGACGTTGAAGATGCCGGTGAGCATGGTGAGGCGGGCCGCCGTGGGGCGTGCGGTGTCCGGCGCGGGCCGCCTCCCGTCGTCCGGCTCCGCCGGATCCGGCACGTCCGCCATGTCCAGCAGGCTTCGCTGGCCCGGCAGGATGGCCAGCGCCAGGAGCGCCGCGGCGATCGTCGTCAGGAGGAGCGACGCGATCAGCCAGGCGTCGGTGAGGACGCCGAGCCGGGCCGCGGTGGCGAGGCCGAACACGGGTACGGCGAGGCCTGCGACGGCGTAGGCGCGGCAGACGCGGTGCAGGAGCGCGGCGATTCCGGGTGCCCGGTCGCCGTCGCCCGACTCCCCGTCGACCCCCAGCGCCCGCAGCGCGTAGCGCGGGAACATCGACGCGGCGACGGTGATCGACCCGACGGCCAGGATCGCCGCGAGGACGTGCACGGACAGCAGGAACTTGGTCATGGCGGGACCTCCAAGGCCCGAGCGGGGCAGGCATCGGGCAGGCAGCGGGCAGGAATGCATTGGCAGCCAATGCAATTGCGTTGGCTGCCAATACATACACTGTCGACGCATCCTTTGTGTAGGCTGCCTACTCATGAAGGCGGATGCGGTGCGAGGGCACCTCGACGGACTGCTGCTGGCCGTGCTGGAGCCGGGCCCGCTGCACGGGTACGCGATCATCACCGCGGTGCAGCGCCGCAGCGGCGGTGCGCTGGAGCTGCGCACCGGCACGATCTACCCCGCACTGAACCGCCTGGAGCGGCTCGGCCTGCTCAGCAGCAGCTGGCAGTCGGCATCCGGCGAGCGCCGCCGCAGGGCCTACGAGCTCACCGACGCGGGACGCGCCACCCTGGCCGGGGAGCGGGCCGCGTGGCGCGAGTTCACCGCGGCGATCGGCTCGGTCCTGAACCCCGGCCCGCAGCCGGGCGCGCACCCCGGACTCGCCACATGAGCCCCGGCGCGCATCCCGGCGCCCGTCCCGGCACGATGCCCGGCATGAGGCCCGTCGAGCAGCACGTCGCCGCCCTGACCGCCGCCCTGCACGGGCCGGACAAGGCCAAGTCGCGGCTGCTCGCGGAGATGCGCGACGGCCTCGTGGACACCGCGGCCGCCCACGCCGACGCGGGGGCGGATGACGAGGAGGCGGCCCGCCTTGCGGTACGGGAGTTCGGGACCGTCGACGAGCTCGTCCCCGGCTGTCAGCGCGAGCTGACCGTCGCGCAGGCCCGGCACACCGCCAGGACCGTCGCGCTCACCGCGCCGTTCCTCGTGGCCTGCTGGTACCTCGTCCGCGCAGCGGGCGACGAACGGGCGGCCCGGCAACTGCCGCACGCCGCCCGGCTGCTGGCCGGTCACCTGGCGCTCGTCGCGACCCTCGCCGCGCTGCTCGCCGCGGCGACGCTGGCTGCCACCGGCACCCTCGCCCGCCGACTGCCCACCCCGCACCGGCTGCCGCTCGTGGTCGCCTGGGCGGGGACCACCGCGAGCGCCGCCATGGCGGTGGCGACCCTCGCGCTCGCCACCGCCGCGGCCCTCGCCACGAACTGGCCCCTGCTGGCGGCCGCCGGAGCCCTCGCGGCCGCGTCCCACGCCGTGGTGGCGACCTCGTCCAGGGCCTGTCGCCGCTGCGCGACGCTACCCGTCACCGCGTGACGGGAGGGGCCGGGGCGAGACGGGACGGGACTGGACTGGAGGGGCCGGGATGGGTCATCCCGCGTGCAGCATCAACCCGATCCCCGCCACCATCAGCCCCGCCGCCACCAGCCGCGGCGCCCCGAACCGTTCCTTGAAGAAGATCGCGCCGATCGCCGCGCCGACGATGATCGAGGACTCCCGCAGCGCGGAGATCGGTGCCAGGTCCGCTCTCGTCTGGGCCCACAGGACCAGGCCGTAGGCGGAGACCGACAGGGCCGCGCCCAAGAGGCCGACCAGGGCGAACGGGCGGAGTCGCGGGACCAGTTCGCCGCGCCAGCGGTACGCCGCGTACACCGGGACCGCGATGCCCTCCATGACCATCAGCCACGCGATGTAGCCCATGGAGGAGCCGGAGGCCCGTACGCCCAGGCCGTCCACCACCGTGTACCCCGCGATGGAGACGCCCGTCGCGAGCGCCGCGCCGATCGCCGCCCAGTCGGGGCGGCGGCCCGAGCCGCGGATGCCCCACAGGGCGAGGCCCGTCAGGCCCGCGCACGAGACGGCGACGCCCGCCGCCTGCCAGGCGTCCGGGACCTCGCCCGCGAAGAGCGCCGCGAGGACGGTGACGACGAGGGGCGCCGTGCCGCGCGCGATGGGGTAGGCCTGGCCGAAGTCGCCGAGCTTGAACGACCGCATGAGCAGGGCGTAGTAGGCGACGTGGAGGATCGCGGAGAGGATCAGGTAGGGCCAGGCCCCGGCGTCCGGGATGGGGACGAAGGGGGCCAGGAGCAGCCCGATCATGGTGCCGCCGCCGGATATGAGGGTGAAGCCGACCAGCTTGTCGGTGATGTGGTGGGCTATCGCGTTCCAGCAGGCGTGCGTGACGGCGGCGAGCAGGACGGCCGCCGCTACCAGGGGGGTCACTCTGCGGTCTCGCGCACGTCCGCCAGCGTGCCGCCCGCGTGGGCGATCAGCTTCTCGGGGGCGATCGGGAAGACCGCGTAGGGCGTGCCGGCCGCCGCCCACACCACGTCGTGGTCGAGCAGGGACCGGTCGGCCAGGACGCGGGTCTTCGTGGCGTGGCCGAAGGGCGGCACGCCGCCGATCGCGTAGCCGGTGGTCTCGCGGACGAGGTCCGCCCTGGCCCGGGTCACCTTCTCCGCGCCCAGTTCCTGGCGTACGAGGTCCAGATCCACCCGCGAGGAGCCGTCCATCAGGACCAGGACCGGAACCCCGTCCGCGGCGAAGATCAGCGACTTGCAGATCTCGCTCAGCTCGCAGCCGATCGCCGCTGCCGCCTCCGCCGCGGTGCGGGTCTGCTCCGGGAAGCGGCGGACCCGGGGAAGCAGATCGCCGAGGCCCAGTTCCTGCAGGGCCTCGGCGAATCGGGGGTGGGCGGCGGACGGGGATGGGGACGGAGACGGAGACGGTTCGGGTGCGTCAGGTGCGTCCGGCGCACCGGCTGCTTCAGCGTTCATGCCCGGCACGCTAGCGGTCCGTGTACGGGACACGCGACCGTGTATCCGCATAGCGGACAGCCCCGTCCGCCGAGTGACCTCAGCCGCCGCCCGGGAGCATCAACCGCCCGCCTGCAGCATCGCCCGCACCACGGGCCCCGCCGAGTCACCGCCGTGGCCGCCCTCCTGGACGACCGCCGCCGACGCCAGGTCGCCCCGGTACGCCGTGAACCAGCCGTTGGGCTTCTTCTGGCCGTCGACCTCCGCCGAACCGGTCTTCGCGCCCATGTCGGAGCCGAGGCCCGACATCGGCTTGACCGCCGTGCCCGCGACCGCCGTGTAGTGCATCAGGTCCCGCAGCGCCGACGCCGTCGAGCCCGACATCTTGCGCGACGCGGTCGCCAGCTTGCGGTCGTCGACGTCGGGCGAGACCAGATAGGGCTGCCGGAACGTGCCCGACTTCACCGTCGCCGCGACCGACGCCATGTTGAGCGGGTTCATCCGCACCCCGCCCTGACCGATCAGCGAGGCCGCCATCTGCGCGTCGCTCTGCACCGGCACCGCCCCGTCGAAGGACGAGACGCCGATCGACCAGTTGTCGCGGCCGAGCCCGAAGACCTCCTGGGCCTGTTTGGTGAGGGAGTCGTTCTCCAGCTTCTCGGCCTGGCTGATGAAAGCCGTGTTGCAGGACCGCGCGAAGCTCGCCCGGAACGTGCCGTTCTTGATCTGGAACTTGTCGTCGTTCTGGAACTTCCAGCCGCCGTACGTCTCGTACTTGGGGCACGGGTGCTTCTTGTCGACCCCGGCGAGCTTCTTCTCCAGGAGCATCGACGAGCTGATGACCTTCATCGTGGAGCCCGGCGCGATGGACCCCTGGAACGCCGTGTTGAAGCCGCCGGGTCTGGAGTTGGCGGCGGCCAGGATCTCGCCCGTGCTGGGCTTGACCACGACCACGGACGCCCGCTGCCGCTTGGCGGTCTCGCGCTCGGCGGCGGACTGCAGCGAGCCGCTGAACGTCGTCTTCAACGTCCCCGGAGTGCCGGGGGAGAGCGTGAGCAGCGTCTTGTCGGGCGTCGACTCCGCGTCGTCCTTCTTCTTCGCCGCGGCGGACCCGGACTTCTTCCCGCTGTCCGCGCGGACCACCCGCAGCTCGACGCCGGCCTTGCCGCCCGCCTTCTTGCCGTACTTCTCGCGCAGCCCGTCGAGGACCGTGCCCAGCGACGGGTACTTCGCCGCCGTCAGCGCCGCCCCGTCCCGGTCCACCGCCTTGATCGGCGGATCGCCCGCCTCGCCGGTGACCAGCCGGTCGCCTTCCTTCAGCTCCGGGTGCAGCACCGAGGGCTGCCAGCCGACGAGCGTCTTGCCGTCGCTCTTCCTGCGTACGACGGTGAGTTCGGACTCGTACGAGAGGGGCTTGCGCTTTCCCTCGTACGAGACCGTCGCCGCCGCCTTGAACGGCATGTCGGCGCCCGAGCGCTTGCCGGGCGTCAGCCGGGGCTTCGTGAGGCGGCCGTCCTTGCGGTAGGACGTCAGGGCCTGCTTCGCCGCCGCCGGGTCGTCCGTGAGCGCGGCCGCCCGCGTCGCGTCGCCCTCGGCCCACGCGGTGAGGAACGCCCGCGCGGTGGAGCGGACTTCGGCGGGCTTCGGCGGGCCCGAGGCCACCGGCTTCTCGTCGACGCTCGAACCGTCCCCGGAACCCGGGCCGCCGGACAGCGCGAACGCGGCGGCCCCCACACCGCACACGACCACGGCAGCCGCCCCGCCGAGCACACCCGGGTGCACCTTCATGTTCCCGACGCCGACGCTCTTGCGCTCCGTGGCGCGCCTTCGCTTGCCCACAAACCCTCCGCAGTTCCCCAGAACCCCCGGCTCCTCACCGGAAGGCCACCTTAGAGGCGTACGGGGAAGCCCTTGACCACTTCGTCGCCCGGCCGGGCGACCCACGCTCGGACCGATTACCCTGCGCCCAGCACCGCCGCCACGATCGGCCCCGCCGAGTCGCCGCCGTGTCCGCCCCGCTGGGCCATCGCGGCCGCGGCGACGTCGCCCCGGTATCCCGTGAACCAGCTGTCCGACTTCGCCTGGCCATCGACCTCGGCCGATCCGGTCTTCGCGCCGACGTCGCCGCCGAGCCCGGCCATGACGCGTGCGCCGGTGCCGCTGACCGCCGTGCGGTTCATCATCTGGCGCAGCTGCTGGACGGTGGAGGCGCGCAGGCCCTCGGCGGTGGCCAGGTCGCGGTCGTCGAGGGACGCGGGCACGATCACCGGCTGCCGGAAGGTGCCCGTCATCGCCGTCGCCGTGACCGACGCCATGTTCAGCGGGCTCATCTGGACCTGGCCCTGGCCGATGGCGTTCGCCGCGCGGTCGGGTCCCGCGGACTCCGGGACGGAACCGTCGAAGGACGGGATGCCGACCTTCCAGTCCAGGCCCAGGCCGAAGTTGTCACGCGCCTCCTCGGTGAGGGACGCGTCCGAGATGCCGCCCTCGTCGATGAGCTTCACGAACGCGGTGTTGCAGGAGCGCGCGAAGTCCTCCGAGAACGTCGCGGACTCGTTCGGCGTCATGCCCTTGAGGTTGTTGAACGTCTGGCTCTGCCAGGTCGCGGAGGCGGGGCAGGGCGCCGGGCCGCTCGCCTTGGTCACGCCCTTGTCGATGAGCATCGCCGCCGAGACGATCTTCATCGTCGAGCCGGGCGCCACCTTGCCGAGGAACGCCGCGTTGAACGCGTCCTTGCGGTTGTTGGCGACCGCGAGGACCTCGCCGGTGCTCGGTTTCATCGCGACCACGGACGACTCGTCGCTCCGCAGGACCGCTTGCTCCGCCGCCTTCTGCACGCCCGCGCTGAGCGTCGTGCGCAGCTCGCCGGGCCTGCCCCGCGCGAGGGTGAGCAGCGTGCGGGTGCCCGCGTCCTCGTTCGCGCGCTCGACGTACAGCTCCACGCCCGGCTTGCCGCCCGCGCTGTCGCCGTACTTCTCGCGCAGCGCGTCCAGGAGGGGCACGAGCGAGGGGTGGTCCTTCTTGCGCAGGACGGTGCCCGCGCGGTCCACGGCCTGGATGGGCGGGGTGGCCGCCTCGCCGGTCACCAGGGTGTCGCCCTTCTCCAGAGAGGGATGGACGACGGCCGGTGACCAGTCGACGAGCGCGCGCCCGGTGGTCTTCCCGCGGACGACGGTGAGCTGGGAGTCGTACGCGAAGGGCTTGCTCTTCCCCTTGTACGACACCGTCGTCGACACGGAGAACGGCACGCGGGTGCCCGACGCCTCCTTCGGCACGAGCTTCGCCTTCGTCAGGTGCGCGTCCTCGCGGAACCCGGCCAGCGCGGCGGCGGCCTCCGCGGAGTTGTTCGTGTACGCCGCGGCCTGCCGGGCGTCGCCCTCGGCCCACGCCGCGAGGAACTTGCGGGCCGTGTCCCGGACCTCGCCGTCCGTGGGCGGCCCCGTCTTCACCTCGGCGGACCCGGACCCCGGCGAACCCCCGTCCCCGGTCACCCCGTTCACCAAGTTGTACGCGCCGTATCCGGCGCCCCCCACCATGACGGTGAAGACCCCGCCGACCAGTGCCGCCTTCACTCCTTTGCGCACGATGCGCTCCCTCCCCAGGAGCCCTCCCGAACGCATTCGGGAAGGTAGTTCGCCCTGAACCCTAAAGGGCCCCGGGGGGCGGGGGTGATGTACGGGGCTGTCGTTATCCGAAGGTGTCCAAGATGTGCATTACACCGGGTGTATTACACGCGGCGGACTACACCCACGTATCCAGCCACATGCGCGACCGCCACGAATCGATCGGAATCGCGGTGCCCGTGTAGATCGGCCAGAAGTAGATGAAATTCCACATGATGAGGAGCACGAGAACGCCCGACGCGGCCGCGCCCACGACCCGGCGCCGCTCGGTCGACCCCGAAGGGCCGAGCATCGCGCCGATCATCATCGTCACCGCGAGACACAGGAACGGCACGAAGACGACCGCGTAGAAGTAGAAGATCGTCCGCTCCTGGTAGAAGAACCAGGGCAGGTAGCCCGCCAGGACGCCGCACAGGATCGCGCCCGCCCGCCAGTCGCGGCGGAACGCCCAGCGCCACAGGACGTACAGCAGCGCGAAGGCCGCCGCCCACCACAGCATCGGCGTGCCGAGCGCGAGGACCTCGCGGGCGCACTTCTCCGTGGTGTCCGAGGGGCAGCCGTCCTTGCCGGGCAGCGGTGACTCGTAGAAGTACGAGACGGGCCGCCCGTCGACGATCCAGCTCCACGGGTTGGACTGGTAGGTGTGCGGCGAGGACAGGCCCACGTGGAACTCGTACACCGCGTGCTCGTAGTGCCACAGGCTGCGCACCCAGTCCGGCAGCCAGGTCCAGTCACCGCCCTTGCCGGCCGTCGCCGCCCAGTTGCGGTAGTACCCGCCGGTGCCGTCCGTCGGCGAGAGGATCCAGCCGAGCCAGGACACCACGTACGTGGCGAGGGCCACGGGCACCGTCGACACGAACGCCGGGAGCACGTCCCGCCGCAGCACCGCGCGGTAGGGCCGCACCGCCCCGGCCACCCGGCGCGCGCCCACGTCCCAGAAGACGGTCATCAGGCAGAGGAAGACCATGACGTACAGGCCGTTCCACTTCGTGCCGAAGGCGAGCCCCAGACAGAGCCCGGCCGCCCACCGCCACGGCCGCCACCCCAGGCGCAGCGTCTCGGCGACGTGCGCGTCGGGGTACACCCGCCCGTCCTCGTCGGTGGGCAGGGCGGCCGCGAGCCGCGCCCGCGCCCTGTCCCGGTCGATCAGGAAGCAGCCGAACGCGGCGAGCACGAAGAACATCAGCACCTGGTCGAGCAGCGCCGTGCGGCTCATCACGAAGTGCAGGCCGTCCACCGCGAGCAGCGCGCCCGCCAGACAGCCGAGGAACGTCGAGCGGAAGAGCCGCCGCCCGATCCGGCACAGCATCAGCACCGACAGCGTGCCGAGCACCGCCGTCATGAACCGCCAGCCGAACGGGTCGAAGCCGAAGAGCCATTCGCCGACACCGATCACGTACTTGCCGACCGGCGGATGCACCACGTACGACGCGTCGTGCGGGATCGCGACGTCGCTGCCCTGCCGCAGGACGTCGCCGTTGACCTTCTCCGGCCAGTTGACCTCGAAGCCGCGGTGGATGAGCGCCCAGGCGTCCTTCGCGTAGTACGTCTCGTCGAATATCACGGCCTTCGGATTGCCGAGGTTCCAGAAGCGGGCCACCCCGGCGACGAGCGTGATCAGCAGCGGACCGACCCAGCCGGACAGCCGGACCACCAGGTCCGCGGCCCGCTCCGACAGACCGAGCGTCATCCACAGGCGGGGGCTCGGCCGTGTGTACGCGGGCACGAGGCGCGCTCCGACGTCCACTCTCGGCCGCTCCACATGGCCGAATCGGCGCAGCCGCCGCTGCCACGGGGGCTGCTGCTCCTCGGCTGGCTGGCCCTCACGGGTGTCCGGGGAAGACGCGGTACTGGTCACCGCGCCATCGTAGGGAACCAGACTGTGCGAGTCCCGCCCGTGGGCCCTGCGAGGATGGATCCGTGACAGGAAGCGCTGATTCCCCCGGAACCCTTGTGCTGGCAGGCACCCCCATCGGCGATGTGGCCGACGCGCCGCCGCGGCTCGCCGCCGAGCTGGCGTCGGCCGATGTCGTCGCCGCCGAGGACACGCGGCGCCTGCGCAGGCTCACCCAGGCGCTCGGCGTGCAGGTGGGCGGGCGGGTCGTCTCGTACTTCGAGGGCAACGAGACCGCGCGCACGCCCGAGCTGGTCGAGGCGCTGGCGGGCGGCGCGCGCGTGCTGCTCGTGACGGACGCGGGGATGCCGTCGGTCTCCGACCCCGGCTACCGCCTGGTCGCGGCCGCCGTGGAGCGGGACGTGCGGGTGACGGCCGTGCCGGGACCCTCCGCCGTGCTGACCGCCCTCGCCCTGTCGGGGCTGCCCGTCGACCGCTTCTGCTTCGAGGGCTTCCTGCCGCGCAAGGCCGGGGAGCGGCTCTCGCGCCTGAAGGAGGTCGCGCAGGACCGCAGGACGCTGGTCTATTTCGAGGCGCCGCACCGCATCGACGACACGCTGGCCGCGATGGCCGAGGCGTTCGGCGAGGAGCGCAGGGCCGCGGTCTGCCGCGAGCTGACCAAGACGTATGAAGAGGTCAAGCGCGGTTCGCTGAAGGAACTCGCCGAGTGGGCGGCCGACGGCGTACGGGGCGAGATCACCGTCGTCGTGGAGGGCGCGCCCGAGAAGAGCGCCGGGGAGCTCGGCCCCGACGAGCTGGTGCGCAGGGTGCGGGTGCGCGAGGAGGCGGGGGAGCGACGCAAGGAGGCGATCGCCGCCGTGGCCGCTGAAGCGGGCCTTCCCAAACGCGACGTCTTCGATGCCGTCGTCGCGGCAAAGAATGCGGATCGGGGCAGCCCATCGGCAGGCAAAGGACTATCGTGAAAGGCAAAGCGCGGGCCGCGCACCAGGCTCGTTTCAGGCCTCTTTCCTAAGGAAAGGCCAAAACGGCTCCAATGCTCGACAGGTCTGATGCGCTCGCTCCGGGAAAGGCGTCCACTGGTTGAAGGGACGCACCCGTCCCCACGCTTCCGGTCCGGGTTCCTGCCCGGACTCCGGCAGTGCTTGTCCCTCGGGCAAGAGGAGCAGCTGGCATGAGTGAGATCGCAGACACCGGCCATCCCACCACGGCGACAAATGTGGTTCACGAGTCGTACGCCTTCGCCTGCATGCGGTGCGGGCACGGCTGGGAACAGTCCTACGAGATAGAACACCACGTGGACGCCAAGGGCGAGGAATTCGTGATGTACCTGGCGGACGGCGCGCGCGTGCCGTCGCCGCTGACCCGGCCCACGTGTCTGAACTGCGGTGGCCATGTCGTGCGGATCATGCGGGCCGGGCAGGTGTCGTCGGTGCTGGACATGATGCGGCGGCAGCATGCGGGCAGTGGCGTGGGGAAGGGCGGGGGGAAGCCGACCGCGCACCTGGACACGGCCGAGCCGGACGGCGACGGCTCGGAGCGTCACCACTGGCACCTGTCCGACTTGCTGCACCCCTTCCAGCACCGCAGGGCGCAGTAAGGGCGGCAGGGGGATTCGCGGGGGGTCCGCGGGCTCGTTCGGGGTCCGCGGCTCCGTCGTGGGAGCGCGGGCTCCTTCGCGGGCCCGCGGCCTCCTTCGTGGGATCGGAACCTCCTTCGTAGGATCGGGTCATGCCTTCGAAGAACGCCGACGTCCCGCCGCCCCTGCCGGAACCGCTCCGGGTGGCGGTCGCCGACTCCCACACCCACCTCGACATGCAGTCGGGCACGGTGGAGGAGGGCCTCGCCAAGGCCGCGTCGGTCGGCGTCACCACGGTCGTCCAGGTGGGCTGCGACGTCCGCGGGTCGCGGTGGGCGGCCGAGACGGCCGCCGCGCACGACGGCGTGCACGCCGCCGTCGCCCTCCACCCCAACGAAGCGCCCCGCATCGTTCTCGGCGACCCCGACGGCTGGTCCCGGCAGGGTGCCCGTGAGCCCGGCGGCGACGCCGCCCTCGACGAGGCGCTCACCGAGATCGACCGGCTCGCCGCCCTGCCGCAGGTGCTCGGCGTCGGCGAGACCGGCCTCGACCACTTCCGCACCGGACCCGAGGGCATGGCCGCCCAGGAGCGGTCGTTCCGCGCCCACATCGAGATCGCCAAGCGGCACGGCAAGGCCCTCGTCATCCACGATCGCGAGGCCCACGACGATGTGCTGCGCGTCCTGAAGGAGGAGGGCGCCCCCGAGCGCACCGTCTTCCACTGCTACTCCGGCGACGCCGACATGGCCCGGATCTGCGCCGAGCACGGCTACTTCATGTCCTTCGCGGGCAACGTCACCTTCAAGAACGCGCAGGGACTGCGCGACGCGCTGGCCGTCGCCCCCCTCGAACTGGTCCTCGTGGAGACCGACGCGCCGTTCCTCACGCCCGCCCCGTACCGCGGACGGCCCAACGCCCCTTATCTCATTCCGGTCACGGTGCGCGCCATGGCCGGAATTCGCGGCATCGACGAGGACGCCATGGCCACGGCGCTCTCCGCGAACACCGCGCGCGCCTTTGCTTACTGACCGATAACGGCACGAGCCCCGTACGGGGGCAGCTCAGGTCAACGCGGCGACACAGCGTAGCCGTGCTGCTTTGGAGAGTGACGAGAGCTCCGCTAGGTTCTGTCCGCCCGGTACGGACCCCTGGAGCGTCATCGTGAGCAACTCGCAGTACGAGACGTACGAGACGACGTACGCCCCCGCGTACGAGCCGCGGTACAGCCCGCCGTCGTACGACCCCTCGTACGACGCCTCGTACGACGTGTGGCAGGACGACTCGTACGAGTCGTACGACTACCGGGCACCGGATCCCGGGCCGGAACCCGAACCCGAACCCGCGTCCGGACCGGAGCCGGAGCCGGAGTGCGCGCAGATCCCCGCGCCCGGGCGGGCCGGGACGCGGCGGGCCGGGCGCGGCAGGAAGCCGTCCCGCGGGGCCGCGGCTCCCGACCGGCACGAGGCGATGCGGCGACTGGTGCCGCAGGCCCTCGTCGTGGCGTTCCTCGCCGGCGGCACGTCCGCGTTCGTCGCCAACGACAAGGCCGTGCAGCTCATCGTCGACGGCAAGCCGCGCACCCTGCACACCTTCGCGGACGACGTCGGTGAACTCCTCGCCGACGAGGGCGTGGACGTCGGCGCCCACGACATCGTCGCGCCCACCTCCACCACCGCGCTGGCCAGCGGCGACGAGATCGCGGTCCGCTACGGACGGCCCGTCCACCTCACCCTCGACGGGGAGCGCCGCCGGGTGTGGACCACGGCGCGCACGGTGGACGGGGCGCTCCAGCAGCTCGGGGTGCGCGCGGAGGGCGCGCACCTGTCGGCGTCGCGCAGCAGCCGCATCGGACGGGACGGCCTCGCGCTCGACGTCCGCACGGAACGCACGGTCACGATCATGGCGGACGGCCGGGAGCGGACCATCCGCACCAACGCGGCCACCGTGCGGGAGGCGGTCGCCGAGTCCGGGGTGACGCTGCGGGGGCAGGACACGACGTCGGTCGCCCCCGAGAGCTTCCCGCGCGACGGGCAGACGGTGACCGTCATGCGGGTCACCGGCACCAAAGAGGTGCGGGAGGAGCGGATCCCGTTCGACGTGGAGAAGACCGAGGACCCGTCGCTCTTCCGCGGCACGGAGGTGGTGGCGCAGGCCGGGCAGCAGGGCCTCAGGCGGGTCACGTACACGGTGCGGACGGTGAACGGCGTCAAGCAGAAGCCGCGACGCGTCGGCGCCGAGGTGGTGCGGGAGCCGCAGAAGCGGGTGGTGAAGGTCGGCACCAAGCCGATGCCCATGTCGGTGGCCGGGGCGGACGACCTCAACTGGGGGTCGCTCGCGCACTGCGAGTCGGGCGGACGGCCCGGGGCGGTGGACCCGTCAGGGACGTACGGCGGCCTGTACCAGTTCGACACGAGGACGTGGCAGGCGCTCGGCGGCTCGGGCAGCCCGCAGAACGCACCGGCGGCGGAACAGACGTTCCGGGCGAAGAAGCTGTACGTGCAGCGCGGCGCAAGCCCGTGGCCGCACTGCGGCAGCCGACTGTAGGTCCCCGCCCCGCCCCGCACGAGGCGGACCGCGCGAGGCGGGGAGGCCGGGCCCCGTAACCTGGTGCGGTGAGCACTGAGCACGGCGCCCTCCTCGGCCCCGCCGACATCCGCGAGCTGGCCGCTGCCCTGGGCGTACGCCCGACCAAGCAGCGCGGCCAGAACTTCGTCATCGACGCCAACACCGTACGGCGCATCGTCCGCACCGCGGAGGTCCGCCCGGACGACGTCGTCGTCGAGGTCGGCCCGGGTCTCGGGTCGCTGACCCTGGCCCTGCTGGAGACCGCGGCCCACGTCACCGCCGTCGAGATCGACGACGTGCTCGCCGGGGCGCTGCCCGCGACCGTGCAGGCCCGCCTCCCGCAGAAGACCGGCTCCTTCGGGCTCGTGCACAGCGACGCCATGCTCGTGAGCGAGCTGCCGGGCCCCGCGCCCACCGCGCTGGTCGCGAACCTCCCGTACAACGTGGCCGTGCCCGTGCTGCTGCACATGCTCGACACCTTCCCGACCATCGAGCGCACCCTGGTGATGGTGCAGGCCGAGGTCGCCGACCGGCTCGCCGCCGGACCGGGTTCGCGGGTGTACGGGGTGCCGTCCGTGAAGGCCAACTGGTACGCGGACGTGAAGCGCGCCGGGTCCATCGGGCGCAACGTCTTCTGGCCCGCGCCCAACGTCGACTCCGGACTCGTGTCGCTGGTGCGCCGCGCCGAGCCGATC